>JBBQRG010000032.1:0-33384 GCA_038215095.1 Solirubrobacterales bacterium
CTTCTTCGCGCGCAGGTAGTCGCGGTTGTGCTCGTTGGCGATGTGCTCGATCGGGATCTGGTCGGTCACGCGCAGGCCGTAGCCCTCCAGGCCCACGATCTTCTTCGGGTTGTTGGTGAGCAGGCGGATCGAGGTCAGCCCCAGGTCCACCAGGATCTGCGCGCCGATGCCGTAGTCGCGCAGGTCGGCGGGCAGGCCCAGCTCGAGGTTGGCGTCCACCGTGTCGCGCCCCTCCTCCTGCAGCTTGTAGGCGCGCAGCTTGTTCAGCAGGCCGATGCCGCGGCCCTCCTGGGCGAGGTAGAGCAGCACGCCCGTGCCCTCCTCCTCGATCCGCAGCAGCGCGTCCTCGAGCTGCTGGCCGCAGTCGCAGCGCAGCGAGTGGAACACGTCGCCCGTGAGGCACTCGGAGTGCACGCGCACCAACACGTCCTCTTCGCCCGACACGTCCCCCTTGACCATCGCGACGTGGTGCTTCTCGTCCACCAGCGAGCGGAAGCCGACCACGCTGAACTCGCCGAACTTGGTGGGCAGCCGCGTCTCCACCACGCGCTCGATCAGCTTGTCGTGCCGGCGCCGGTAGGCGATCAGGTCGGACACGGTGATCATCTTCAGGTCGTGCCGGCGGCAGTACTCGACGAGGTCGGGCACGCGCGCCATCGTGCCGTCGTCGTTCATCACCTCGCAGATCACGCCCGAGGGGTTGAGGCCCGCGAGGCGCGCCAGGTCCACCGCGGCCTCGGTCTGGCCGGTGCGCTCGAGCACCCCGCCCTCCTTGGCCTTCAAGGGGAAGATGTGCCCGGGCTGCACCACGTCGGCGGGCTTGGCCTGCGGGTCGATGGCCACCTGGATCGTGCGCGCGCGGTCGTGTGCCGAGATGCCGGTGCTGATGCCCTCGCGAGCCTCGATCGAGACCGTGAACGCGGTCTGGAAGGGCGACTCGTTCTTCGCCGCCATCAGGTCGAGCCCAAGCTCGTCGCAGCGGTCGGGGGTCAGCGCCAGGCAGATCAGCCCGCGCCCGTGGGTGGCCATGAAGTTGATCGCCTCGGGGGTGGCGAACTGGGCGGCCAGGGTCAGGTCGCCCTCGTTCTCGCGGTCCTCGGCGTCGCAGACCACGACCATTCGGCCCTCGCGCACGTCCTCGAGCGCCTCCTCGATCGCGGCGAACGGCCGCTCGCTCATGCGCCCACCTTCGCCACGAGCTTCTCGACGTACTTGGCCAGCACGTCCACCTCGAGGTTCACCGTGCGCCCCGGCGACGCTTCGCCGAGTGTGGTGCGCTCGAGCGTCTCCGGGATCAGCGAGACCGTGAAGCCGTCGTCGTCCACCTCGAACACGGTAAGCGACACGCCGTCCACGGCGATCGAGCCCTTCTCGACCACGTAGCGCAGCAGCTCGGCCGGAGCGGACACGCGCACGACGCGGGCGAAGCCCTCCTCGGTAACCGAGTCCACCGTGCCGGTGCCGTCCACGTGGCCCTGCACCACGTGGCCGCCCATGGGGTCGCCGGCGCGCAAAGGCAGCTCGACGTTGACGTGGTGGCCGGGCGCGAGCTCGCCCAGCGAGGTGCGCCGCAGCGTCTCCGGCATCACGTCGGCGCCGAAGCCTCCGTCCCCCACGCCGGTGGCAGTCAGGCAGACGCCGTTCACGGACACCGAGTCACCCTCGGCCACGTCGAGCGCGGCCTCGAGCCGCAGCCGGCCCTCGTCGAGCGCGGCAACGCGTGCGGTCCCCTGGATCAGGCCGGTGAACAACTCACCACTCCTTCAGCCTCGCGGTGATCAGCACGTCGTCCTCGATGCGCTCCATCTCCGTGGAGATGGCCCGCGCGGCTCCGGCGATCGGGCCGGTGCCGAGGCCCTCCACGGCTGTGCGCGCCTCGCGGCCGCCGGCCAGGAGCGGCGCCACGAACATGCGCACCTCGTCGATCTCGCCGGCCTCGAGGAACGCGCCGGTCAGGTGCGGGCCGCCCTCGAGCAGCAGCGACTGGATCTCGCGCGAGCCAAGCTCGTCGAGCGCCGAGCCCACGCGGGCGGCCTCGTTCTGGCCGCTCACCACGATCACCTCGACGCCGGCCGCCTCGAGCGCCTGCACCGCCGTGCGGCTGGCGGCGCGGCCGCAGACCAGGATCACGGGCACCTCCTTGGCGCTCGCCACGAGCCGGCTGCCGAGCGGCAGCCGAGCCTCGGAGTCGAACACCACACGCTGGGGCTGGCGCGCGACCCCCTCGATGCGAGCGGTCAGCCTGGGATCGTCGTTCAGCGCGGTGCCGATGCCCACGGCCGCGGCGTCGGACTCCGCGCGCCAGCGGTGGGCCCGGGCGCGGCTCGCCTGGCCCGAGATCCACTGCGAGTCGCCTGTGCGGGTGGCCACCTTGCCGTCCAGCGTCATCGCCGACTTCATGATCACGAGCGGCCGCCCGGTACGGGCGTGCTTGCGAAAGGGCTGGTTGAGCATTCTGGCGGCGCAGCCGAGGGCGCCGTCGTGGACGTCCACCTGGATGCCCTCGTCGCGGAGGATGCCGAGGCCGCGTCCGGCGGCCTTCTCGGTGGGGTCGTCGGAGGCGATCACCACGCGCCTGATGCCCGCCTCCACGATCGCGTCGGTGCAGGGAGGCGTGCGGCCCTGGTGGCAGCACGGCTCGAGCGACACGTACAACGTCGCGCCGGTGGGATCCTCGTCACACGCCGCGAGGGCGGCGCGCTCGGCGTGAGGGTGGCCGGGGGCCTCGTGAAAGCCCTCTCCGATCAGGCGCTCGTCCTTGACCACGACGGCCCCCACGAGCGGGTTCGGGCTGGTGCGCCCGCGGGCTCGCGCGGCGAGCTCGAGGGTCCGCTGCAGGTGCTGCGCGTCGCTTTCGATGGCCGTCATTGACTCGCGGGTCAGGATAGTCCTTGGGCACTACTCTGCCGCGAATGCAGCGCTTTCTGCTCGCGCTCATCCTGGCTCTGGGGCTCGCGATCCGGGTGTGGCACAACGACTACGGGCTGCCCTACATCTGGGGCGTCGACGAGGGCACGCACTTCGCCAACCGCGCGGTGGCGATGTTCCGTGAGGGCCTCGACCCGGGCTACTACCAGAACCCCGCGGCCTACACCTACGTGCTGTTCGCGCTGCTGCGCGTGATGTACGGGCCGCTCAGCTTCGTCTTCCACCTGCCGTGGGGCAACGTGACCGAGCAGTTCAACAAGGACCCGAGCCAGATCTGGGTCGTGGCTCGCACGCTGGCGGCCGTGCTCTGCGTGGGCGGGGTGGCGGCCACGTACGCGGCGGCGCGGCGCATCTGGGGCGCTCGCGAGGCCCTGGTGGCCGCGGCGATCCTCGCCTTCGCCTTCCTGCCGGTCTCGTACTCGCGCATCGCCGTGACCGACGTGGGAGCTCTGATCGGCGTGTCGCTGTCGGTGCTCGGCTCCGTGCGCGCCTACGAGCGCGGCCGCCTGCGCGACTACGCCCTGGCCGGCGCCGCCGCGGGCCTGGCGCTGGCCTTCAAGTACACGGCCGGCCTGGTGCTGCTGCCGCTCGGCATCGCGGCGCTGGCGCGGCTGCGGGCCGACCGCGCCCGCGCGCTCGCCGGCCTGGCCGCCGGCGCCGGGCTGGCCGCGCTCGTGTTCGTGGCGCTCAATCCCTACCTGCTGACGTCGGCCGGCCGCTTCTGGAGCGACCTGCGCGACCAGGCCCAGGTGGCCGCCGACCAGCCGAAGCCCGGCCAGCAGCAGAACGGCGTGGCGTACTACCTGGACAGCCTCACCTGGGGCCTCGGCTGGCTGGCCGCAGCCGCCGCGCTGGCCGGTGCCGCGCTCGAGCTGCGGCGCGACCTCGTGCGTGGGCTGATGCTGGCCCTGATGCCTGTGGCGCTGTTCGTGTACCTGTGCACGCAGTCGCGCTACTTCGGGCGCTGGCTGCTGCCCGCCTACCCCCTGCTGGCGATGCTCGCGGCCAGCGCGCTGACGCAGGCGGCCGGCTGGGTGGCCCGCGCCCGGCGCGCTCCCCACTGGGTCGCGCCCGCGCTGCTGGCCGCCGTGACTCTGGTGGTGCTGGCCCAGCCGCTCGCGGCGGACGTGCGCAGCGGGATCGTGCTGGGGCGCGACGACACGCGCCAGCAGGTGCGCGACTACCTCAGCCGCCAGTTCCCGCCCGAGCTACGCGTGTCGGTGGAGCCCGCCGTGCCGGGCCGCTGGTACCGCAACAACCCCGAGGGGCGCCTGCCCCCGTGGCTCAGGCGCTGCGCGCGCGACCCGAACTGGCTGCTGCCCGGTGGGCTGCCCTGGGACCGCCCCGGCTGGTCCTATCCCGGGCCCGGGGAGCGGCGCGTGTGCGCGCGCTTTCGCCCCGGTCAGTTCGCCCGCCCCGACGGCGGCGTGCGCGCCTCGGCCTACCAGCTGGTGCTCGCCCCCCAAGTGGTCGACGACTACCGCTTCTACGGCTACTGCCACGTGGTCACCTTCGGCACCGTGCGCGAGCGCACCGCCGTGCTTGGCGACGCCGCCGTGGACGGCTACTACCAGCGCCTGGAGCGCGAGGCGGTCGTCGAGCGCCGCTTCTCCCCGTACGACAAGGGCGCCAAGCCGGAGCCATTCGACTTCGACAAGTCCTTCAACTACTACCCGGCCGCCTACCACCGGCCCGGCCCGGTGGCGACGGTCTACCGACTGCGCAACTGCCGCCAGGCGTTCGGGGCACCCGTGATCCAGGTGCCGCGCGCCCGCGAGCTGGCCCCGTTCGCGCCACGAAGACCGACCGCGCCCGCGGAGTGAGCCCCCCCGGGCCGGCCGCGTCCACGGCGTCGCCGGCCGGAGCTACTCCCAGTGCGCGCGCTTGGCCATCAGCAGGGCGCGCTCTGTCCACCAGGCGCCGGTCTTCGGCCCGCCGTTGCAGTTGCCGTTCGAGAAACCCGGGCGCTCGATCCACAGGTAGGCGTCCACGACCGGGTCCGCCGTGTTCGTGCCGGGCTGGGCCCCGAGCGCCTCGGTCGGCGGGTTGCACCAGACGTTGATCGTGCGCCAGAGGTGCTTCGAGCGGCTGATCCACTTGCGGTAGTGCAGCGGCCCGTTGCCGTTGTGCGAGGTGTTGATGATGCAGTGCTTGCCGCCCACGAGGCGCGAGACGTCGCGGCAGTGCTGGACGTTGTGGCGGGTCGTGTCCTGGTGCGTCGCGTTCACCATGAAGCCGCGCACCTTCGCGATGCCGATCGCCCGCAGCTTGCGCGCCACCACCTTCGGCTGCTCCCAGTCCGAGGCGCCGCCCTCCAGGTAGACCGTTGCGTTCGGCAGCTTGGAGAGCACGTCCACGCCGTAGCGCAGCATCTTCACCCGTGCCTTGCGGCGGCTCTTGGCGAGGCAGTCGATCGTGCCGAGCGAGTCCGGCTCGAACGCGATCACGACACGGCGCTGGCCGACCGCGCGTGCAAAGCCGCGGATCCAGCTGCGATAGATGGCGTCACCGCGCCTCCCGCCGCCCGTGTAGTGCGGGTTGCAGGCCTTGCCCTCGTGACGCATCGATACGAGCTGCGGTACCGCCCCGGGCTGCTCGCCGTCCATGCGCGCGAAGTAGGAGCGCATGGTGCGCTCGGGGTTGGTGTGGCCTGCCCAGTCGCCGAACCACTTGAACTGCGGGTTGCGGGCGATCTTCATGATCAGCGCCGCCTCGCCCGGATGGTGCGTGTGCTGCAGGTAGCGATACTCGCGCCACGCGGGCGCCCACTCCCGGTCGACGAACCAGTTGGCGCCAACGAGCGGGTTGGGCGCGGCCGGATTCACCCCGTGCGGATCAGGCGCCTGCGCGCGAGCTAACGGAGCGACGACGAGCAACACGAGAAGAGCAAGAGCGAGCCCTAGCCCGATGGCATAGGGGGCGCGGGGCAACGCGGGGGACGCGGCTGGCCTGGGAGCCGACCTCGAGAGCGCGATCGTTCTCGTTACGTACATCTGCCTCCGCAGAAGCCCAGCAAGCGCGGGGAGTATTGCCTGAAATGCCCGTTGGTGGTTCCGCGCGGGGGCTCGAGCCAGTTGGTCTGGTAGGTGCCGAACATGAGCGCGCGCTCGGGCCAGAAGGTGCCGATCGGCAGCGGTCCGCCGTTGCACGACCCGGCGGAGTAGCCGGGCCGGCCGATGTACATGTAGGCGTCGACCCTGTCGGGGCGTGCCGTGGCCGTGGTGGGCGACGGGCCGAGGCCACGCTTCAGCGGGTGGCACCACACGTTGAGGGTGCGCCAGATGTGCCGGCTGCGGCTGATCCACTTGCGCACGTGCACCGGGCCGCGCCCGTTGAAGGACGTCGAGATGATGAAGTGCTTGCCGCCGGTCCGGCGCGAGATCTGCAGGCCGTGCTTGATGTTCTCGCCGGTCCAGTCGTAGTGCGTGACGTTGAGCATGAAGCCGCGCACCTTGCGGATGCCGATGTAGCGCAGCTGCCAGGCGGTCTTCTTGGCGGGCTCCCAGTCAGCGGCGCCGGCCTCGAGGTAGATCGTCGCGTTCGGCATCTTCTTCGAGAACACGTCGACGCCGTAGCGGAGCAGCTTCAGGCGCGCCATGCGGCGGCTCTTCTTCTGGCACTCGAGCGTGCCGAGCGAGTCGGGCTCGAAGGCGATCACCACGCGGGCGTCACCCACGGACTCGGCGAACTTGCGGTACCACTTGCGCGTGGCCGCGTCCTCCTTGCGCCCGCCACCGGTGTAGTGCGGGTTGCACTGCTTGGCCTGGGCGCGGAGCACGGTCATCAGCGGAATCGTGCCCGGCTGCAGCGCGGCGACGCAGTTCAGGTACTCGTGGATCTTCTTGGTGAAGTGCGGGCGCGTGAACTTGCCGAACCAGCGAAAGCGCGGCGCGCCGGCCGTCTTCCACATCAGGTTCGCCTCGTTGTCGCGGCCCCGGCGCTTGAAGCGCGAGTAGGCCAGCCACTGGGGCTCCACGGGGTCCACGAACCAGCGCTGGCCGACGAGCGGGTTGGGGGCCGCCGGGCTGACGCCCTGGGGGTCGACCTGCGGGAACCCGTGCGGCTTGCCCGCGGTCTTGCAGTCCCGCAGCACGGCCGGAGTCGGGTCCTGGCCTGCCACCGGCTGGATGTCGGGCGCGGGCCCGTACTTCGGCTCGGGCGGCGGGCCGAGCGGCAGCTGGGCCAACGCGGCCGCTGGCGCCACGAGCGCGCAGAGGACTACCAGCAGGGCTGTGGCCAAGCGGGACACGACTTCTCTTATCGGCGGCTAGCCGCGTGGTTTTGAGCGCGGCGCATGCGCCGGCGGACAACTTGGCGTGAGGGCATGGGTCAGCCCCTGCAGCGGCGCTCTGGCGAGCTCGTCTTGTAGCTGCCGCCGACCGGCGCGCCCAGGTGGCAGAGCGAGATGCGCCGGTTGAAGCCGAAGTGGCTGCCCTTCGGAGGCCGCACGTAGCTGGTCGCGTACTTGGCGAACATCAGGCCGCGGGCGGGCCACCACTCGCCGTCCTTGGGGGCGCCGTTGCATTTGCCGGCTCCGGAGATCCCCGGCCGGTTGAGCCACAGGAACGCGTCGACCTTGTTGTAGCCGGTGGACGTGGCGGGCGCCGGTCCCAGGCCGCGGTAGCGCACGTTGCAGAACACGTTGATCACGCGGCGGTTCTTCGCGCGGTAGTGCACCGGCCCGCGGCCGTTGTAGGAGGTCGACACCACGAACGGCTTGCCGCCGAGGCGCTTCGACACCTGGTTGCCGTAGCGGATGTTGTCGGTGGTCCAGTCGAAGTGCGTGACGTTCACCATGAAGCCGCGCACCTTCGAGATGCCTAGGTACCTGAGCATCTTGGCCGTGAAGGCGGGGCTCTTCCAGTCCGACGCCGTGCCCTCGAGATAGATCGTCGCGTTCGGCAGCTTGGACAGCACGTCCACGCCGTACCGCAGCAGCCTCTTGCGCGATGCGCGGCGGGACTTGGCGAGGCAGTCGATCGTGCCGATCGAGTCGGGCTCGTAGGCGATGATGACGCGGGCGTTGCCCACGGCTGCGGCGAAGTCGCGGTACCACTTCATGGTCCGCTGGTCCTCGGCCACGCCGCCGCCCGTGTAGTGCGGGTTGCACTGCGAGGCCTGTGCGCGCAGCACGTCCATGACCGGCACCGACCCCGGCTGCATCCACTGGGCGCAGTTGAGGAAGTCGTGAACCTTCTCGCTGAAGTGCGGGCTCGTGAAGCGGCCGAACCACACGCCGCGCGAGGTGTTGGCGATCCGGCCGATGAGCTGCGCCTTGCCGGTCTGGCCCTGTCGCTCGTAGGACCGCATCTGCGCGTAGGCGGGGTCCTTGATCTTGTTCACGTAGAGGTCGAGTCCCGCAAGCGGGTTCGGCGAGCTCGCGCTCACCCCGCGCGGATCGGCGCCGTTGCCCGGCGCGGCGGGGCTCCCGCCCTGGCCGCAGAAGCGGGTAGCTGCGGGAACACCGTGGCTGTCCTGGGCGGCAGCGGGCACCACCGCCGCCGGAACGGCGAGCGCACAGAGGATGGTCAGGGCAGCGACTGTTTTCGAGCGTGAGGTCACGGCCGAAGTAATCGACCGGGGCCGCCGTGGTTTTAGCCCGATTTGAGGTAGCTGGACGTCCAGCTACCTGGTTGGCGCGTCAGCCTGCGAGCGGTTCCTTCATCGACTCGGTCTCCGGAGGCTGGATGTACGGCTGCTGCTCATCCTGCTTCTCCTCCTCGTGATAGGCCGACTCCGCGTTGATCTCCCAGATGTCGTGGTCGGTGCCCTTGACGAGGTTGTCCACCGCGCGCATGGCCGTCAGCGCCGAGTGGTCCGAGTTGTTGTAGCGGTGCAGGCCGTTGCGGCCGACCTGGATGTAGTTGTCCAACCCGTCGAGCCAGGAGCGGATCGTCTTCACGCGATCGGCGTACTCCTCGTCGTAGATCGGGTAGGCCTTCGGCACGCGCGTGACGAAGCCGAACTCGAGCGCGTCGTGCTTGGCGAGCCCGAGCTGCTCCAGCTCGCGGATGCCCAGCTGCACGAGGTCGTCGTCGTCCATCTCCCAGAGCTCGTCGCCGGCGAAGCAGAAGAACTCCATGCCCACGCAGGCCTTGGTCGGGTCGGGCACCATCCAGGGGCTCCAGGAGCGGAAGTTCTGGATCCGGCCGACCGTCACGTTGGGGTCGTGGATGTAGATCCAGTTGTCCGGGAACAGGTCCTCGCCGTCGAGCACGAGCGAGACCGTGAGGAAGTCGCGGTAGCGCAGGCCGCGCGCCGCCGTGATGACCTCGCCGCGCGGATGCGGCTGGGCCATGCCCACCGCGTTTCGCAGCGGCAGCGACGAGATCACGGCCGAGGGCTCGTAGACCTCGTCGCCCACGTGCACCTTGGTGATGCGGTCGCCCTCGAACTCGAGCTTGGTGACCGGCTTCTCGAGCAGCACCTGCCCGCCGAGCGAGCGGATGTCCTCGGTCATCGTTTCCCACATCTGGCCGGGGCCGTAGCGCGGGTAGTTGAAGCTGTCGATCAGGCTGGTGACCTTGTTGCCCTTGTTGCCGAAGAAGGCCGAGTAGGCGGCCGTGAAGAAGGACAGGTTCTTGATCCGCTGGGCGGCCCAGTCGGCGCGGATCTCGGACGTGGGCACGCCCCAGACCTTCTCGGTGTACGACTTGAAGAACTGGTTGAAGAGCCAGCGGCCGAAGCGGTTGCTGACCCACTCCTCGAAGGTGTCCTCCCGGCCCTTGGGCTTGACGGCCGCCCAGAGGTAGGACAGCAGCGCCTTGGTCAGGTCGATCGGGCCCAGCTTCTTCATCACGTCGGGGCCGCGCAGCGGGTAGTCGAGGAACTTGCCCTTCCCGCGGGTGTCGCGCCAGTAGATGCGGGACATGCGCGGGCGCTTCAGGAACTCCTCGGCCATGATCTCGTGCCAGAGGGCCTCGACTTCCTTGGCCTTGGTGAAGAAGCGGTGGCCGCCGAGGTCGAAGCGGTAGCCGTCGCGCACGGCGGTCTTGGCGATCCCGCCGACCTGGTCCTCGGCCTCGAGCACGATCACCGGCAGGCCCATCTTCGCCAGCAGGTAGGCCGCGGTCAGTCCGGCCGGCCCGCCACCCAGGATCACCGTGGGCTTGTCGCGCATGTCGGGCCGCGCCAGCTTGGCGGGCGGCTGCACGCGCAGCTCCTTGCGCTTCGCCGCGGGGGCGTCCGGGGTTCGCTCGGGAATGTTGTTGTTGCTGTTGTTCTCTTCAGGCATTCGCTATCCGGTCTTCTCGTAGAGCACTCCGCGCACCCCGATGCGGGTGGCGGCTCGGTAGAACCGTGGGACGACCCCCACGCGCTTGAAGCGCTTGTCGCCCGCTACCACGGCGCCCCACTGAGCGGAGCGACGGCGTACGAGCTGAGTCCAGGGCGCGTCCCAATCGTTGGCGTCGGTCGTGACCGGGTGCACGAGCAGGACGCGTCCAGACCGCGGCAGCCTAGCAAGCAGCGGTTCGAGGTTCTTGCCGGTGGTGGCGCCGATCATGCGATCCTGGGCGTCGGTCCAGTTCATGACGCGCGGGTTGTGAACGAGCCCGAGCGGGGTGGCGTATCTGAGTCGCGGCGGGAGGTTGTAGCGCAGCAGCGGAGTCTGCTCCGGCTGCATCGAGACCACGAGATCGCCCGGGTGGAGCAGGTTGTCGTTCTTCACCGCGCGGCCGAGGTCGTCGGCGTTCGACTTGTTCTTGAGCCCGTAGGTCTTGGGGATCGACCACACGCCCAGCACGATCACGAGCGCCACGAGGCCCAGGTAGCCGGAGCGCGCCAGGCCGAGCGAGCCGATCAGGATCAGCTGGCCGAGCACGACGCCGAGGTAGCGCGTGGTCCAGGCAGGCGAGACCTGCGACACGATCCAGGCGATCGCGAGCGTGGCGATGCAGAGCGTGCCCGCGGTGATGATCGCGGTGCGCTCCTTGTTGTCGACGCGGTTGGAGACGATCGCCGCGATGCCCGAGCCGCCGGCCAGGATCAGGGCCACCGTGGGCGTGCCGCCGCCGAGCAGCGACTTGGCGATCTGGACGGGAGCGCCGAAGCGCGGCGGGTCGAGCCAGGGCGCGCCGGTGTGCAGCACCTGGTGGATCAGCGTGGGGATCCAGGGCAGGTAGAGCACGAAGGCCCCGCCGAAGCCCAGCAGCACGTCGCGCTTGAACGAGTCGCGGTCCTCCGACACCTTCCAGCAGGGGTAGAGCGCGCATACGGCGGCGGCGCCGAGGAACAGGCCCCAGTTGTGGGTGTAGAGCATCAGCGCCAGCAGGATCGAGAAGGCGGGCAGCAGGCGCCGGCGGCCGAACGCGAAGACGTGCAGGAAGGCCGCCGTGGTGAGCAGCGAGAGCAGCAGCATGAGCGAGTACATGCGCGTCTCCTGCGCGTAGGTGGTGAGGAAGGGGTTGACGGCGCAGAGCGCAGCGCAGATCACCCCGGCGCGGCGGCCGAAGAGGCTCCAGCCCGCCCACAGGCCGGCCGGCACGGCGGCCACCGCGATCAGCACCGACAGGCCCTGCGTCTCCCCCGGTCCCGAGCCGAACACCTTCATCCAGGCCGAGAGCAGCATGTAGTAGAGCGGCGGCGATCCGTCCACCTGCAGCACCGACGGGATGTGGAAGAAGGGCTGCGAGGCGATGCCGATCGACAGCCCCTCGTCCATCCAGAGCGAGTCGCCCAGCGCGCGCGTGCGCAGGAACAGCGAGACCGCGATCAGGAACAGCAGGATCAGCGCCGGGAGGATCTTCGCGCCGCGTCCGCCCGGGAACGAGGGCATTCGGCGGAAGGCGGTTGGGCGGGAGGCTAGGGAGGCCATCGAAGCAAGCGTAATGAGCTAGGGGACGGGTCGGTCGGGGGGCAGTGGAGCGGTGGGCGCGCCGGGGCCCGCGGACGGGCAAAGGGAATGCTGCGCAGCCGGCCGAGCCGGCTGCTTGCCCAACTGCCCGCCGCGGCCTCCGGTGGGCGGCACGGTGAGCAGCCGCCAGGTTCCCACGTGGGCGACCTGGCGGAAGCGCCCGTCGGTGGGCTTCGTGACGAGCGGGCCGTCCGGGATGGTGCGCGTGCGGAAGGCGACGCCGGGCGGCGGCGTGGTGCGCCAGCCGATCTGGATGCCGTGGATGTGCAGCTCCCAGGCCACCATCTGGGTCTGGAACGGGCCGCTGAAGACGCCGCCGCAGGCGAGCAACCGCTTGCGGCCGCCCTCCTTCTTCAGCAGGGTCTTCAGGTCCGCCCAGAGCGCGGCCTCGTGATCCAGGCCGCCCGACACGCGCTCGGTGTTGTTGGCCTTCTCGACCACGAACGGGAACGACACCGCGAAGGCGAGGGCGAGGAACGCGGCCGCCGCGATCGCGCCCTTGCGCCAGCTGCCGGTGAACCGCTCGACGAGCATGCCCACTCCCTGCAGCACCCGCGCGCCACCCACGCCGCCGAGCACGGCGGCGGCCGCGGTGGACACGATCAGGTAGCGCTGGTTGCCCGCGTAGCCCGCCTCGGTCATGCCGGCGACGAGGCAGAACCAGGCCACCCCGCCCACCACCAGCGCGAGCGTCGGGCCCTCCTTGCGCCGGCGGACCCACATCACGATCGCGAAGACGCTGGCCACGAGGATGCCGCCCTTGATCGGGGCGATCACGACCTTGCGGAAGCGGCTCATCAGCTCGAGCGCCGGGTGCTTGGCGAACGCGGCGCTGCCGGGGTTCGGGTTGTTGGCGCGCGTCGAGGCGCGCAGCGGCTGGCCCGAGCCCCACAGCTCCGGCCCGAACCAGAGCAGCGGAATCAGCACGGCGAAGCCGATCAGGCGCCAGCGCAGATATGGGTCGCGCACCCAGAGATAGAGGCCGTAGACGCCGAGGAAGGGCCAGACCTCGGGCCTCAGCAGCGCGGCCGCGAAGGCGAGGTAGAGCGCGTGGTCGCGGCGACCGTCCATGTGGCGCTCGAAGGCCCACAGCACCAGCGCCGCCAGCAGCGCCTCGGAGTTGCCGAGCGCGGCGTCGCGCACGAACTTGAAGCTCGAGAACAGCGCCAGGCCCGCCAGCAGGCCGGCGAAGACGCCGTAGAAGCCGCCCACGATGCGGCTGGCCACCCGGTAGGCCATCGCGCAGGCCAGCAGGCCCCCGGCGCGGGCGATCCAGAGCCACAGGTACGGCGCCACGTGCGTACCCGTGACCGAGAACGGGATCGTGAAGAACATCGGCAGCGGCTTCCACGACGGGCCGCCGGTGGTGACCAGGTCGAGGTGGGTGATCTCGCGGCCCCAGAGGATCCAGGCCCAGGGGTCATAGGTGGGCGTGGAGGGCGCCAGCAGCGAGAAGGCCGCCAGCACGAGGCAGGCCACCAGGATCGGCCAGATCGGCGACGGGCGCCCGCGCCAGCCCGACGGGGCGGCGTGCGCGCGGCTCTCGCCTTCGGCGCGCTGGTCGCGGCGCGAGCCGAACGTGGGCATCTCCCGCCGACGCAGGAAGCGGAGCTGTGCGGCCGGGGCCCGCATGCGCGTGACCCGGCTAGGCCGAGCTTGCCTCTAGGCGTGCGGCCGCCCGCAGCCGCGACCAGCCGCCGTAGCGGATCACGAGCATGGAGAGCCCGACCAGCGTGATCGGCACGAACAGCACGAAGCGCAGCAGCAGCAGGTACGGCAGCGCCGCGCTGCGCGTGCCGCCGATCGCCCGCACGCCCAGCACGACGGCGGCGTCGAAGGTGCCCAGGTAGCCGGGCGCGGCGGGCACCATCGCCACGAGATTGGTAAAGGCCATGAGGTACAGCGCGCCTAGCCCGCTGATGTGCAGGCCGGTGGCGTGGGCGACGGTGAGGTAGACGCTGGCCTCGGCTGCCCAGATCAGGAACGAGCCGGCCAGCAGCACGGCGCCCTGGAGGCTGACGAGCGCGCGCGTGGCTCCCGCCATTGGCCGCAGGAACTCGCGGGCGCGCTCGAGCGCGCCGCGGCGGCGCAGCACCTGGAGCGCCACCAGCGCGATCACGACGAGCGCCAGGGCGGTGGCGAGCACGAGCAGCGGCCGGTCGCTGGCCAGCACGGTGTCGCGCAGGATCCCGTAGGCCACGATCACGAAGATCGCGGCGAGCGCGATCGCGTCGAGCGCCCGCTCGGCGACGACGGTGCCGAGCAGCTCGCGCTTGCCCGCCTGCGTGCGCGGCGAGAGCAGCACCACGCGCAGCATCTCCCCTGCGCGCGCGGGGAGCACGTTGTTGCCCATGTAACCGACCGTGGTGAGCGCGTAGGAGTCGGAGCGCTTGGCGTTCACGCCCACCAGGTGCAGGATGCGGTGCCAGCGCTCGGCGCGCAGGAGCGTCGCGATCGCGTAGATGCCGACGCCGCCGGCAAGCCATGCGATCGACCTGCTGTCACTGGGCAGCGAGGGGGTGTCCTGCTTTGACGCCCACCACACGACAGCGGCGAGGGCGATCAGGGAGCAGAGGACCTGTATGAACGCGAAGCGACGATTCATGACTGGCTTGGTGCAGGCACTCCCGCGCGTGGCGGGGAGGCTTGTTGCAGGGCGACCGGCCCCGGGTAGCCGATCGACGGCTCAAGGTAGCAGGCGCTGTCGCTACCCTGAGCGGCCGCCCTTCTCCCTCCCTCTTACCCATGCCTTCGCAGTTTCGAGCCCTTTCCCTCGCATTCATACTCGCCGGCGTCCTCGCGCAGGGCGCTCCGGCGGCCGCGCAGGGCCCCGCCCCCGCGCCCGCGCCGCCCGCGCCGGTGGTGCAGGCGCCCGAGCACAAGGTGCTGATCCGTGAGGGCCAGAGCGGCCGGATGCTGCTCGGCGGCACGTGGTACTTCCGCCTCGACGACGCCTTCGTGGGCGACCAGCAGCGCTTCTTCGACCAGGACTCGCTGGACGGCTGGAGCCCGATCACGGTGCCCTACAACTGGAACGCCACCGACACCACGCAGAACAAGGGTTCGGTGGGCTGGTACCGCAAGGAATTTAAGCTCCCGAAGTCGCCGAAGGGCCACCGCTACTCCTGGAAGGTGCGCTTCGAGAGCGCCAACCAGCGCGCGGTGGTGTGGCTGAACGGCCAGAGGATCGGCGGCAATGATCGCGGCTACTTCCCCTTCGAAGCCGACCTGAAGGGCCTCCGCAAGGGTGCCAACCGACTGGTCGTGAAGGTGTCGAGCCTGCGCAGCTCGAGCGACCTCACGCACTGGCGCCCTGCCGCCTTCAACGGCTTCGGCACCGGCGGCTGGTGGAACTTCGGCGGCCTCCTGCGCGAGGTTTACGTGCGCCCGGTCGAGGGCGCCGACATCGAGAACGTGATGGCGCTGCCGAAGGTCGGCAAGAGCCTGCACGGGCCCGCCAGGGTGGTGGTCAAGGTTCGGGCGCGCAACCTCGCGCGCAAGGAGCGGAAGCTCGCCTTCGTGATGACCGCGCGCGGGCCCGGCTTCAAGGGGCGCTTCACACCCAAGCCCGAGGGCGTCGCCGGCGGCGGCGCGCGGCGCGACCTGCGCTTCAGCTTCGTCATCCCCAACCCCAGGCTCTGGCAGCCCGGCCGCCCCTCGCTCTACTCGCTGGAGGTCGGCGCCGGCGCGAAGGGCAAGCGGCTGTCCACATACCGGCTTGCCTTCGGGGTCAAGAACCTCCAGAAGACGCGCGACGGCCGGCTGCTCCTGAACGGACGCCAGCTGCGGCTGCGCGGCGCCAGCATCATCGAGGACGACCCGGGCACCGGCGGCGCCTCCACCCCCGGCGTGCGCTCCGGCCTGCTGCGCTACCTCCGGCGCCTGCACGCCACGGCCACGCGGTCGCAGTTCCCGCTGCACCCGGCGTTCCTGGAGGCGCTCGACCGCGCGGGGATCATGGAGTGGAGCATCACTCCCGTCTACGAGCTGCCCAACACGCTGCTCAACCGCGCCGACGTGCGCGCGGCCGCCACCTCGGCCACCAAGCGGATGGTGTTCAACGACGCGAACCACGCGTCGATCTTCGTCTGGTCGCTGGGCAACGAGCTGGGCGGCAACCTCAACGAGCGCGGCGCCGTCGGCCCGGGCATGTCGAGCTACTTGAAGAGCTCAGCCGCGGCGGTCCGGCGCCTCGACAACACGCGCTTCGTGGGCTTCGACCGGCAGTCGCGCCTCGGCGAGGTGGCCTTCCACCCGGCCTTGGCGAACCTGGACGTGCTCGGCATCCACGACTACTTCGGCTGGTATGGCTCGAACTCGATTCCGGGCGGCGCGCCGACCACCACCCAGCAGTTCGGCCCCTTCCTGGACTCGGTGCACAAGACCTACCCACACGTGGGCATCGTGGTGAACGAGTTCGGCGCGGAGGCGAGCCGTCACGGCCCGGTCACGCAGAAGGGCTCGTACGAGTTCCAGTCGCGCTACGCGCGCCAGCACCTGGCGATCCACGCGAGCAAGCGCTACGTGTCCGGCTCGCTCTACTGGGCACTGAAGGACTTCCGCGTGGATCCCACCTGGACCGGCGGCGCGCCGCGCGACTGGGCCACGCCGCCCTGGCACAACAAGAGCCTGATCGAGGAGAGCGGGGCCATCAAGCCCGCCTTCCGCGAAATGCAAAAGGCTTGGGGCCGTACAAAGCCGCTGCGATGAACCTGAAGCTGCCCGTCGTATTCGCACTGACCTGCGCTGCCGCCGTGAGCAGCGGCTGCGGGCTCGGCTCGAGCAGCAAGTCCAGCAGCGACCCCAACGACAAGCGGGCCACCGCGCTCCAGTGCCTGAGGGACGACAAGAGCGTTCCCGCGCACCTGCTCGGCAGCGACTCGATCCAGGTGGACGGCTCGGCGAAGGGCCCGCGGATCCGCTTCTTCCTGACGTCCGGCGAAGCCGCCGCCCAGCAGTTCCTCGGGCACGGCGAGGGCGCCGAGCAGATCAAGAGCGCCCTGCTGTTCACGCGCGGCGGCCCGGAGGACATGCTGCAGTCCACCGAGGAATGCCTGGCCGACCTCTAGGCGTCACACTGCGCCCGGCGACGGGCGCGGACGTGGACGACTTCCTGGCGATCGTGACCTCGGTGGGGGTGCGCGAGTGGTGGGGCGACGTCTCCGACGAAACGAAGCTGCGCGGTGACCTGCTCGACGACGAGGGCACGGTGTTCGCGATCGAGGTCGACGGGGCCACCGCCGGCTGGCTGCAGTCCTGGGAGGAGAACGAGCCCGCCTACCGCTACGCCGGGCTCGACATCATGCTCGGCGTGCCCTACCAGGGCCGCGGCATCGGCCCCGAGGCGCTGAGGCAGGAGATTCGCCGGCTGATCGACGAGCGCGGCCACCACCGCTTCACGATCGACCCCGCCCTCTCCAACGAGCGCGCGATCAGCGCATACGAGGCGGTCGGCTTCAGGCGCGTCGGCGTGCTCCGCCGCTACTGGCGCGACGCGAACGGCGAGTGGCAGGACGGACTGCTGATGGACCTGCTGGCCGACGAGCTCACGAGCTAGCGGCGGAGCAGCCGGGCGATCAGCCCGCCGACGATCGCGTAGATCACCGCGGCCAGGCCCCAGTTCACGGCGATCTTCGTCTTTGCGCTGTGCGGCTTGAAGATGTCCTTGAACGGGCCCACGAGGAACTTCGCCGCGTCAAGCACCCACTTCACGATCTGGTTGTCCTTGTTGGCGTCGAGCAGCGTCAGGACGATGCCGATCACGATGATCACCACCACCACCGTGGTGATCAGGCTGACGATGCGCGCGATCCCCCAGAGGCCCTTGCGCGCCGCGCGGCCCGCGGTCGCGCCCCGGCCGCCGCCCCGGCCCTCCCTGCGCGCGCGTCTGGCCACTAGCCGCCGACCGCCATGACCTGCACGCTATTACGTCCCTGGTGGAAGGAGCCGTCCGGCACGATCGAGGCCACCAGCTCGTCCTTCGTGTCGCCGCCCACCAGCTTGAAGGTTCGTGACACGGCGACGATCTTGCCGTTCACGGCTATCGCCACGTCGCGGTGCCCGCCCGGCGTCTTCACCCTGCCCACCACGTGGACGGGAATCGTGGACGACTTCAGGTCGACGTGCTGGAACTCGCTCGCGTGCGCGAAGGCCACTCTCAGCTTCCTGCGCCCCGGCCCGTTGGCGGGCTGGCCGATCAGGTCGGCGTGCGGCCCCCAGTGGTAGAAGCGCGGCGAGCCGAACGAGCCCGTGCCGAACAGCGCCAGCTTCTTCGCCAGGCTCCGCGCCTTGGCCCGCTCGAACTCCGCGGCCGAGAAGATGAGCGGCTTGAAGGTGCCGCGCTGGAGGATGCGCAGCGTCTTGCGGCTCTTGACCTTCTGGCTGAACGCCGAGCTGCCGTCCATGTGCACGCGCGGATGCACGTTCAGGATGTCGAAGATCGTGGGCAGGATGTCGATCGTCTCGACGTAGGACGGGTTGATGCGTCCCTGCTTCTGGCCGGGCGCCTTCATGAACAGGGGGATCGGCGCGATCTCGCCGTAGTTCTGCCGGGTGAGCGTCCTGCGGTCGCGCTTGCCCAGGTCGAACGCCACACCGTGGTCGGCCGCCACCACGATCAGCGAGTCGTCGTACTGGCCGATCTTCTTCAGGTGCCGGATGAGGTCGCCGAGCAGGTGGTCGGCGAAGCCGGCCTGTAGCAGGTGGCGCTGCCACAGCGAGTTCAGCTGGCCCTGGTCGTCGTACGCGTAGGTCGAGAGTCCCGGCACCGGGTCGCTCGCCGTGCGGCGGTACTGCTTGGCGTCGGGCAGGTACTGCCATGGCACGTGCGGGATCAGGGAGTGCTTGAAGTTGAGCGCCGGCCGGCTGCCGGGCTCGATGTCCGAGATCCAGTCCTCGAAGCGCTTGTTGCGGTTGCTGTTGAGGTTGGCGTGCACGTTCACCGAGCCCTGTGAGCCGCCGCCCGTGCCGCTGCTCGAGCCGCCGCCCCCGCCGCTGCCGCCGCCGAAGTTGCCCCAGTTCTCGGACACCGACGGCAGGTCGTCCTCGACATCGGGCGGAGCCACCACGTGCAGCCAGACCAGGCTCAGGTCGTTGGTCATCGACTCGAGCCGGTCCGGATAGGGCTCGTCGCTCCGCGTGTTCTTGCAGAGCTTGCGCGAGCAGACGCTGGTGGCCTCCTCCGACACGTTCAGGCGGTGGGTCTTCGCGAACAGCGAGAAGATGCTGTTCGGGTGGTCGGCCGAAGTCGGCAGCTTCTCCTTGTCCGGCAGGTTCCCGTCCATGATCGCCGGCTGGGCGCGCTCGGTGGAGTCGTAGATCGTGAAGGCGTTGCGGAACCACGTCGAGGTCTTCTCCAGCGCCGCGAAGTTCGGGAAGCGCTTCGGATCCACCTGTCGGCTGCCGTCCATCAGGGCCGTCGACGGGAACTCGTCGAAGAGCACCACCACGACGTTGGTGCGGTTGACGCCGCCCACGTTCCTGGCGCTCGCCTCCTCGGGGAACGCCAGCTTCGACACGGGCGCGGTGAACAAGAACAGCGCGAGGAAAACGATCGGCACCGGCGACAGGATGCTCAGGAACGAGCGCAGCCCCTCGGCGCGCGCGTAGAGGGCGGCCACCAGCGCGCCGATCACGAGCGACAACACGATCAGGACCGCGTCGGAGGTGCCGGTGGCCTTCTTCAGCGCCTGCGCGGCGATCAGGGCACCGAGCAGCCCGACGAACACCAGGTGCACCATCAGCGCGGCCCGCTTCGACGCCAGCCCCACCAGCAGCTCGATCAGGATCAGCACGAGCGGCGGCACCAGCACCAGGAGCACCGAGAAGCTGATGATGTCGAAGCCCGTCGAGCCGCGGGCGGCGAAGAACTCGGGGTTGTCCTTCAGCAGCGAGAAGAGCGGCTGCGCCAGCGCGAACGTGCACAGCGCCGCGAGGTGGGCGAAGCGAAAGAACGCCTGCTTGGCCGGGCTGCGGCGCTCGGGGTGCTCCTCCGGCGCCGCCTCCTCGGCGGTCGTCATCCGCGCTTGGGGTGCGCGAAGTACAACACGCGCGTGCCCGACTCCAGCCGTTCGGAGCGCTCGATCTCGAACGCCTCGCCCAGGCAGCGCTCGAAGAAGCCGAGCTCGTAGTCGGGGTGCAGCCCCTCGCGCTTGGGCGCCATCAGCTTCTTGACCATCGGGTCCTCGCGCGTCGGGAACTCGATCACCAGCGAGCAGCCGAGGCTGGCCAGCCAGTCCACGAACTCCTTGACGGGCACGTTGGCGCTCATGGCGACGTGATGGATGACCGCGAGCGCCAGCACCAGGTCGGGCTTGCCGCGCTCGGGCATGGACTTGCGCTCCAGGCCGCGCCAGCCGAGCCCCGGCGAGGGGTCGGCCAGGTTCATCGTGAGCGGCAGGATCTTCTCGTCGCCCTCGTCGCGCAGCGTGCGGTAGAGCAGCTCGACGGGTCCCTGGTCGGCATCCACCGCGAGCACCGTCTTCGCGCCCTCGGCGGCGATGCGCGAGTAGCGGCCGTTGTTCGCGCCGACGTCCCAGACGAGCGGCCACTCGCGCGAGGTCGCCACCTCGCGGACGAACTCGTCCTTGCGCCTGGCGTCGTCGTCGGTGTAGCTGTTGCGCTTGCCGTACGCCACCCACACGCCCTCCGGCGGGTTCCACTCCAGCCTCGACACGAACTTCCTCATCTTGCGCACGTTGGCCACGAGGATCGCCTTGTTGAAGCCGGCCTTCTTGACGTCGCGCTTGACCTCCCCGCCCCTGTCGCCGTAGCGCTGCTCGAGCTTGGCGTGCAGGAAGACGTTGGTGAACCAGCCGCGCCGGAAGCGGTCACGCCCGGAGGCCAGGCCGCGCATCTGCGCCGGGGTGATGCCGTCGATTGCGCCGCGCAGCCACGGGTGGAAGGGCACGTCCTTTACCGACTGCAACAGCAGCGGGTAGAGGTAGAGCATGCAGAACTGGCGGTAGCCGATCCAGGGCTCGCCCTCGCGCAGGCGCTCGAACGAGCCCACGTCCACGAACACGGGCTTGGCGCCGCGCCACTGGACGTTGTAGGGCGAGGAGTCCTTCAGCACGAGGTCCTTCTCGAGCGCCGCCAGGAGCAGGTCGAGCTGCACGAGCGCGGCGTCCTTCAGCATCGAGAAGGTCCACTCGTAGGGGTAGGAGACGAACGGGATCAGGTCGTGGCGCAGGACCCCCGCGGTCTCCTTGGCGAGCAGCCCCTCGAGCCCGGCCACGCCCTCCGCGCGCTCGGTGCCCACCACGCGCTCGTCGTCCAGTAGGCCGCTGGCGAGGAGCGCGTCGAAGTCCTCGAGCCCGTCCTTGGAGAGCGAGCGGTAGACCCTGCCCTCCGCGTAGAAGACCCGGCTCTCCGGGTCGCGGAACGAGCCCGCCTCTAGGCCGGCGGGCGAGCTTGTCTGGGCAGGCGGAGTCGACACCGGCGCCGCATACTAGAGGTCAACCGCGCGGACTCATCCGCGCCGGCAGGGTCAGGCGGAGTCGGTACTCCCGCGAGTCTCGCCGGTGGCCGTCTCCGGCTCGTCCTTCTTGATGTGAAGGAAGCGCAGCACCTTGTTCCAGTAGAGCTTGGCGGTGACCGCGACGGCGGCTACGCCACCGGCGATGATCTGCAGGATCATGCTCCCGCTGCCGGGATCAAGATATGCGAGAACGGTGGTCATCTGAGTGCGGGCTCCAAAAGGTCCGAGGTCCAGGACAGACAAGCGAGGCTAGCAGGGATGTTGCGGATTCGTTACTGCTGAGCCGAATGTGAAAACACCGTTAACGCAGGGGGAGAAGCGAATACTCGCCACTTCCCCACGCGCGCGAGGACCTCGCGCGGTGCCACCCTTGGAGACAGCCGCTTGGGCGTCCCCAGCCTGTCGTCGGTGCGGAAGACGAGCCCCTTGTCCTCCCCCACCTCCACGTCGTGGAGCGACAGCTTGAGCTCCCAGGCGAGGCGGGTCTCGAAGGCCCGGTTCACCGTCGGGGCCCCGTGGGGGACCACCGCTTCCGGGCCGCCCACCTGCTCCACCGCCATCTGCAGGTCATTCTGGAGGCGGGCGACGTTCGCCACCCGGCGACCCTCGGCGCGGGCGTGGCCCACGCGCGCGAGGGTGAACGGCACCAGCGACGCAACCACGCAGGCCGCGACCGCCGCCCCGGCAAGCGGCTCCGTACGAGCGCCGAGCGTCACGAGCCGCGCCGCGCCGACCCCGGCCAGGATCGAGATCAGCGGCAGCGCCGGCAGGAAGTACCGGGCGTTGCCCGAGAAGCCCACCTGGGTCATAACCGCGAACATCCCCGCCCAGGCGAGCACGACCACACCCATGACGACGACGGTCCGGTCGCGCCGGAGCGCCCCGATCACGAGGCCGGCCAGGGCCCCGACTTCCAGCGGCAGGCCGACCTGGTGGTGGGCCCGGTTGAGGGCGGCCAGCCACGGGATGGCTGCGTGCGACAGGCTCCACGAGGGCTCGCTCGTAGCCTGCTGCTCGCCGCTCAGCGGCAGGCCGGAGCCGATCCACTCGGGCACGATCCAGAGCACCGGCAGGGCCACGAGCAGCCCCGCGATCAGCAGCTGGCGCTCGGGCTCAAGGTGCCACAGATAGAGCGCGTAGAGCGCTACGAAGGGGAAGACCTCCGGCCGCAACAGGCAGGCCAGCACACCGAGGCTGAGGGCCTGGTGCCGTACGCCGTTGAGGTGGCGCTCGATGCCCCATAGCCCGAACGCGAGCGCCATCGGCGCCTCGCTGCCGTGCCCCAGGTAGCGCACCCACAGGGGGGTCAACGCCAGGCCCCCGGCCGCGACGACGCCCGCGAACACGCCGCTGCGCCCGCCCCCGGCAAGGCGCGCCGGCAGGCGGAACGCCAGCGCGACGGCGAGCAGGCCGGCCGAGCGCGCGACGATCAGCCAGAGCGCGGGCGGGATGTCTTCGTTCAGCCGGCCGAGCGGAGCGAACAGCGCGTCGAAGGCACGGGGGAGGGGCTTCCAGGATGGGCCCGCCGTGGTGTCCAGCCGCAGGAAGTCGATCTCCCTCCCCCAGACCAGCCACGCCCAGGGGTCATAGCTCGGCTGGGATGGGAGGAGCAGCGACGCGGTCGCCACACCGAGGCATGCGCAGACCAACCTTCGCATTGCCTGCAAGGTACGGTCGCGTCCGATCCAGGATGTGAACTTCTCTCTACGCTTAGCGCCGACTGCCGATGAAGCTGATCGTCCAAATCCCCTGCTTCAACGAGGGCACCCAGCTGCCCGACACGCTCGCCGACCTGCCGCGCGAGGTGCCCGGCATCGACCTCGTGGAATGGCTCGTGATCGACGACGGCTCCACCGACGACACGGTCGAGGTCGCGCGGGCGCACGGCGTGGACCACATAGTGCGCCTCACCAACAACAAGGGCCTGGCAGCCGGCTTCCAGGCCGGGCTCGACGCCTGCCTGAAGCTCGGCGCCGACGTGATCGTGAACACCGACGCCGACAACCAGTACTACGGCGGGGACATCGTGAAGCTGGTCGAGCCGATCATCGCCGGCCACGCCGACATGGTTGTCGGCGACCGTGACACCGACAGCATCGAGCACTTCTCGCCCCTGAAGAAGCGCCTCCAGCGGCTGGGTAGCGCCGTAGTCCGGCGCGCCTCCAACACCACCGTGCCGGACACCACCTCCGGCTTCCGCGCCTACAACCGAGAGGCGGCCCTGCAGCTGAACGTGGTCTCGAAGTTCACCTACACGCTCGAGTCGATCATCCAGGCGGGGAAGATGGTCGTGGCCGTCGACCACGTGCCGATCCGGACCAACACGCAGACGCGCGAGTCGCGCCTGTTTCCATCGATGGCGTCCTACGTGCGGCGCAACACCGTGTCGATCTTCCGCGTCTACACGATGTACGAGCCGCTGCGCGTGTTCATGGCCGCCGCCGCGCTGGTCGCGCTCGTCGGCGTGTTCATCTGGGCGCGCTTCATCTACTTCTTCCTCTCGGGCCAGGGCCACGGCCACATCCAGTCGCTGATCCTCGGCGCCACGCTATTCATCGTCTCCGTGCAGCTGGCCGCGCTCGGGGTGATCGGCGACATCCTGGCCGGCACCCGTGTGCTCCAGCAGCGCGTGCTCGAGCGCGTGCGGCGCATCGAGCTGCAGGTGGGCGTCGAGCCCTCGCACTACGAACCCGGCGCCTCGCAGCCCGGCCGCCAGGCCACCACCGGCGCCCAGGCGGGGGCCGCCACCGGCAAGACCGAGGACCGCGAGGCGGTCCAGCTGTGACGGGCGCCACCGCGCCCGAGGTCCCCACAGGCAACACCTTCGACAAGTACGGCTCGTCGAACCCGGTGGTGAGGCGCCTGATGGGCGGCTTCCACGACACGCTTGACGAGCTCTGGGGCATGGCCGCGCCCGAGTCGGTCCTCGACGTGGGCTGCGGCGAGGGCGTGCTCACGCGCGGGTGGGCCGAGCGGCTCGGCGACGGACGCATCGTGGGCATCGACCTCGACGACCCCAAGCTGCGCGCCGAGTGGGAGCGCCGCTCGCGCGTGAATTTGGAGTTCCGGGTCGAGGAGGCCACCTCGCTCTCCTTCGCCGACGACGAGTTCGAGATGGCGACGGCGATCGAGGTGCTCGAGCACGTGCCGGAGCCGGAGGCCACCGTGGCGGAGATGGCGCGCGTCGCGAAGCGCTGGCTGCTGGTGTCGGTGCCGCGCGAGCCGCTCTGGCGCGGGCTGAACGTCGCGCGCGGCGCCTACCTGCGCTCGGCGGGCAACACGCCGGGGCACGTGAACCACTGGTCGAAGCGGAGCTTCACCGAGCTGCTCGGGCGCTACGGAACGGTGGAGCAGGCGCGCTCGCCGTTCCCGTGGACCATGCTGCTCGTCCGCGTTGGCTGAGGAGAAGCCGGTCGGTGCGCAGCCGGCCGAGCCGGCTGCTTCCGCGAAAGGCTCGTACGGCCGCGGGGCGGCCGTGCTGTCAGTTGGCATCGGCGTCACCGGCCTCATCACCTTTGGCTACTTCGCACTCGCCAGCCACTCGTTGCCCGAGGGCGAGTACGGCGGCATCACGCTGCTGTGGTCGGCGATCTTCATCACCGTCTCCGTGCTCTACCGCCCGGTGGAGCAGCTGCTCTCGCGCACGATCGCCGACCGCGACGCCCGCAACATCCACGGCACGGAGCACCTGCGGGTGGCCGGCACGATCCAGCTCGGCCTCGGCGTGCTGTTCGCGGTCGTCGCGCTGGCACTGCGGGGGCCGCTGCAGGACAAGCTCTTCAACGGCTCGGAGACCCTCTACTGGGTCCTGATCGTGGCCGTGCTGGCCTACGCGGCCAGCTACTTCGCGCGCGGCTACCTCGCCGGGCACCGGCGCTTCGTCCTCTACGGCGGGCTCGTGCTGATGGAGGCCAGCTCGCGCTTTCTGTTCGCGCTGCTCGTCACCGTGGGAATCGCCTCAGGGCAAGCCTTCGTTGCCCTGGGCATGGCCGCCGCTCCCATCCTCTCGCTCGCTGTGGTGCCCGCCGCGTTCGCCCGCAGGGCGGGCAGCGGGCAGCGGGCAGCGGGCAGTGATGAGGGACTTTCGGCTGACTACCTCGATGCTGCGGCTAGGGATGAGCCGTCTGCCAAGGAGCCCGAGTTCACGCTGGCTCGTGGTGGTGGGTTCGCCGCGGCGGTGCTTCTGATCATGCTGTGCGAGCAGACGTTCTTGAATGCGGGGCCGCTGCTGGTGAAGGCCGGCGAGGGCGCGCGCGGCGCGGCGCTCGCCGGCTTCGCCTTCAACGTGCTGCTGATCGCGCGGGCGCCGCTGCAGCTCTTCCAGGCCATCCAGACCTCGATCCTCCCCCACCTCACGCGCCTTAGCGCCGGCGGCGAGAGCGACCCGTTCCGGCGCAGCGTGAACCTCACGCTGCGGGCGATCGCCGGTTTCGCGGGGACCGTTTCGCTCGGCATGCTGGTGGCCGGGCCGTTCGCGATGAAGCTCGTGTTCGGCGGCAACACCCACTACGACCGGCTCGGCCTCGTGCTCGTCTCGATCGGCATGGGCCTCTACCTCTCGGCAGCCACGCTCAACCAGGCGCTCCTCGCGCGCGGGCGCGCGGCAACGTCGTCGGCCTGCTGGCTCGCCACTGCCGGCGGCTTCGTGGCATTCCTGCTCGCGCCGGTCACCGACGACCGCGTTCTGCAGGTCGAGGTGGGCTACCTCGGCGCTGCGCTCGTGCTGTCCAGCCTGCTCTACACGATCTACCGGCGCGGCTGAGGCGCAGTCAGCAGCAGCCCCTGGTCGACGTAGAAAGGACGCGCTGCTCGACGTCTCCGGCCGGACCATCTTCGCGCTCGGCGGCGACCACGTCAGCGTCGCTGAGCTGGCCGGCTTCGTGACCGGGGCGGCGTCGGCGCGGCCCTCGTCCCCGGTCATGATCTGCGACACGGACGCGCTGGCGGGGACGCCGGACTTCGTGGTCCCCGCCGGGACGAGCTCGGGCCCCGGTCCCTCGGGCGGCCGTCCGGCTCGGCTGTTCGAGCGCGGCACCGCCTCCTTGCTGCACCCGCCCATCCTCCGCAGCCCCGGCCGCTGAACAGGCCGGTACCGTCGCGCCGACATGACCGAGCCGCTCGTCATCCCGCGCCGCTTCAACGGCCCGCCGGACTCGGCGAACGGCGGCTACACCTGCGGCCTCGTGGCCGGGCTGCTCGACGCCGGCGCGGCGGAGGTCACGCTGCGCTCGCCGCCGCCGCTCGAGCGGCCGCTGGCGGTGCAGCGCGACGGCGTCGCCGTGCGCGTGAGTGACGGCGACGTGCTCGTGGCCCAGGGGCGCGAGGCGGAGCTCGAGCTGGAGCTGCCCGAGCCCGTGGGGATCGAGGAGGCCGAGGCGGCGTCCCGCGAAGGCAGCGGGCACTGGAGCGCCGACCACCCGTTTCGCACCTGCGTCGTGTGCGGGCCCGACCGCGCGCCCGGCGACGGCTTCCGACTCTTCCCCGGCGAGCTCCGCGAAGGCATCTTCGCCTCGGTCTGGACCCCGGACAACGCCCATGCCGAGGAGACCTGGGCCGCGCTCGACTGTCCCACCAGCGCCCCGGTGGCCAACTTCGGCGAGGGCCCGCCGGTGGTGCTCGCTCGCCTGACCGCCCGCATCGACGCGCCGGTGGAGCCGGGCCGCCCGCACGTGGTGCTGTCCTGGCCGCTCGAGGTGGACGGGCGCAAGCGCCACGCCGGCGCCGCGCTGTTCAGCGGGGCCGGGACGCCGATCGCGGTGTCGCGCGCGCTTTGGATCGAGCTGCGGCCCTCGACCTGAGGCTGGACTACAGCTTCAGGGTTGGGCCCGCGAGGACGCCAGGACCCCGCTCGGCCGTTTAGTCCCCCGCCAGGCGGGAAAGCTCCTAGTTACGGCAGGCATCCGGCCATGGCAGGCGCGGGGCCGGATCAAAGGGAGACACACGGATGTACTCACGAGCAACAGCGGTTTTGGCGACCGCCGCGGCGGCAACGCTCGCGGCCACTTCGCCTGCGGGCGCACAGCTTCCGCAGGTGCAGGTTCAGGTCCCGCAGGTCCAGGTGCCGAAGGTGCAGGCGCCTCAGGTCCAGCCGCCGAAGGCGCCGACACTGCCCAGCGCGCCTTCACTGCCCAAGGCGCCCAGCCTGCCCGGCGGCTCCGGCGGATCCCCCAAGCTTCCGAGCGTGCCCAGCGTCGGCGGCGGCTCGACCGGCCTGCCACTGCACTCCTCGGCCGGCACGCGCTCCACGCCCTCCACTTCATCGTCCTCCGGCTCGGGCAGCTCCAACTCGGCGGGAGCGACCTCTTCGCACAAGGCGGCCAGCCGCAAGGCGCGCCGCCGCAAGGCCGCGGCCCGGCACGAGCGCGCGCTGCGCCGCTCGGTCAAGCAGCTGTCCGGCTGCCTCGACGCACTGGGCGGCTTCGAGCGCCGGGTGCTGGAGCTCCGCGGCGGCGTGGGCGGCAAGGCCCTCTCGCGCGGCGCCACCGCGCGGCGCCTCGACGTAAGCGTCGGCCGCGTGCGCTCGGCCGAGCGCTCCGGCCTCCGCGGCCTGCGTCAGGCCAACCGCAACTTCGGCTGCGGCTCGGGCTCGAGCGGCAGCTCGTCGTCCGGCTCGACCTCGTCGGAGGGCGGCACCGGCCTCGCCGTGGCCTCCGCGGGCGCGGGCATCGGCGGCTCCTCCACCGACACCGGCACGGCGATGGCCGACGCCGCCGGCGTGTCCAACTCCAAGGCTTCCGCCCCGCTTCGCGCGCTCGACACCTCGACCGACGACGCCCAGGGCATCGCAGGCGCACACGCCAACTCCGGCGACAGCGCCCTGAAGCTCGACAAGGGCGCCCGCACCGCCAGCGCCAACACGAGCGACTTTCCGACCTGGCTCGTCCTGGTCCTGACCGCGCTCGTGCTGATGATGATGGGCGCAGTGGCCACCCTCCTGCGCCGCCGTCACACCCCGGCGACCCAGACCGCAAACGACGCGCCAGCCGCACCCGGCCTGGTCACCGCCGCCGCCGGAGGCGCCGCGGCGGCCGGCACGACCTCGCGGGACGCCGAGAAGGACGACGCGCCGGCGGACGAGCCCGAGGCCGTCAAGGACGAGCGGGCGGGCTCCACCGACGCCGGAGCCGACAGCCCGGTCGCGCCGGGCCTCGCCGCAGCCGCTGCCGGAGGCGCCGTGGCGGCCGGCGCGGCCTCGCATCAGCCCGGCAGCGCCAAGGACGAGCGCGCGGCCGCCGCCCCCACGAGCGGGCCTTCGAACGCCCCCGCAGGCGAGCCTTCGCCCGCCGAGACTCCGGACGCCGCCCCGGAGCGCAGTGCTCCCGCGCGGGGCCCCGGTGAAACGGTGCCCATCGTGACCGCCCTTCCCGCCGGCGCCGCTGCCGCTGCCGCCTCGCGCCGCCGAGCCACTTCCGGCCCGTACGACCACTCGGTCGACGAGCCCGCTGAGCAACCTGCCGAGGCCGCCTCCGGGACCACCGAGCCGGACACGAACGGCCACGCCTCGCCCGACCCGGACGAGCGCGCCGCTCAGGCGGGCGGCGAGACCGAGGCCCGGCAACCCACCACGCCCGAGCCCACCGGCGACGGCGACGACCGGCACGGCGTGACCGGCACGCTGGGCGCCGGCGCCGGCAACGTGGTCGGCGGCTTCAAGGACCTCGGCAGGGACGTCTCCCGCCGGTTCAAGCAGCGCCGCAACCGCTAGCGCGGCGAGGTCATATCCGCTGCAGCATCGAGCTGCCGCAGTTGCGGCAGGTCACGTTCGCCGTGTCCGACATGCGCGCGATCGTCGAGTGCTCGCCGCAGTTGGGGCACTCCGAGCGCAGCTCGAAGCGCTTCAGGCAGTTGAGGCAGCGGTAGCGCCCGGCCAGATTCGTGCCGCGCAGCCACGGCTCGCCGCAGGAGGGGCACTTCGGCCCGAGATCGACGGGTTCTTCGGCAGCCACTAGGAGCCATCTTGACGTGCCAGCGCCTGCCCGTGCCCCCGTACCCACGCCTGGGCGTCCATCGCGCGGCCCCCGGGCGGCTGCACCTGGAGCAGCCCGAGGGCGCCCGCGGAGGTGCCGAACAGCAGCCGCCCGCCTTCCTCGGCAAGCTCGCCAGGGGCCGGGCCCTCGCCGCCGGCGACCGGCGCGGCGACCCGCACGCCCAGCCGGTCGCCCCACGGCAGCTCGAGCCAGCTGCCTATGTGTGGATGCAGCGCGCGCACCTTGCGAGCCAGCTCGGCGGCGCTCCGGGAGGGGTCGAGCCGGCGGTCGTCGCGGTCGATCTTCTCGGCGTACGTCACGCCGTCCTCGGGCTGCCCTCGAAACGGAGGCTGCTGGTCGAGGGCCTCCACCAGCAGCTCGCCGCCGAGCGCGGCGAGCCTGGCCGAGAGCGTGCCGAAGTCGTCGTCGGGGCGGATCGGCTCGGGCCGCTGGAGGCACATCGGCCCGGCGTCGAGCTCGGCCGTGGGCCGCATGATCGTCAGGCCCGCCTCCTCGTCGCCGCACTCGATCGCGCGCTCGATCGGCGCGGCGCCCCGCCAGCGCGGCAGCAGCGAGGGGTGCACGTTCAGCATCTCGTAGGCCGACAGCAGCGGCTCCTTGATCAGTGCGCCGTAGGCGCAGATCAGCACCGCCTCGGGCTGCGCCGCGGCGATCCGCTCGAGCGCCTCGTCGTCGTTCACGCTCTGGGGCTGGATCAGGTCGATGCCCAGGCGCGCGGCCTGCTCGGCCACCGGCGGCGGCGTGACCTTGCGCCCCCTCCCCCGCCCGCGGTCGGGCCGTGTGACCACGAGCTCGGGGCGGTGCGGGCTGCGCGCCAGCTCCTCGAGCACGGCAACGGCGAACTCGGAGGTGCCGAGGTAGACGGTCCTCACGGGACGATCACCACGTCGAGCTTGCGCGGGCCGTGCACCCCTTCCACCCGGCTCAGCTCGATGTCCGACGTCGCCGACGGCCCGGACACGAACGTGAGGGGCCGCCCCTCCCGCGCCGCCTCCCCGAGCCTGCCGACCGCCTCGGGCACGAGGCCGACGATCTGCTCCTCCGAAACCACGCAGAGGTGGTAGTCGGGCACCAGACTGAGCGCGCGCCGGCCCTGCCCCGCGCCGCCGTCGAGCACGACCGTGCCGGTCTCGGCGATCGCCACGGCGCAGCCCGTGAGCGCCCCATCGAGCTCGTCGAGGCCGTGCGGCGAGAGCTGTTCGTCGGCGACCAACTCGACACCCTCCGGCCTCCAGTCGGGCGGCAAGCCGGGCGGCACCCCCAGCCGCGAGGCACCGCGCTCCCGACAAGCTTCGGCGAGCACCGCGGCGAGCTGACCGGAGCCGGCGCGGCGGACCGTCGCTTGGTAATCGGCGACCCGCTCGGCGAAGCGCTCAACGACCTGCGCGCGGGACGACTCGTCACGCGAGCGATACCCGCGCGGCACCTCGACCTCCCGCCCGCGCGAATCCCCGAGCGCGGAACGAACGCGGGCCAAGACTTCCTCGCGCGCGCTCACGAGAGAGACCCGGATCGCCACCGGCGGCATAGGGGGCGCGTGTGGCCGCGGGCAGCAGGCTTGCCCGGACGCGCGCTAAGGGACGCGTTCACGTTCTCTCCACCAATCACGGAAGGTCTGCTTCGGCAGCGGCCGCAGGTCGCGCATCGCCGTCCAGCCGGCCAGAGGGCCAGGCAGACGCTCGATGCGGCCGCGCCGCACGAACGGAAACTGCCCCGCACGGCCCAGGCGCTGCGCTCGCTCGTAGTTCCGGCGGGTCGAGAACGCCTTGGCCAGCGCGCCCATCGCCAGCCGCTCGGGATCCGGGACCGGCTTGTCCCGCTCGTCGTCGACCACCTTGCCGCGCAGGTGGACCAGCACGCGCGGGATGTCGATCTTCACCGGGCAGACCTCGTAGCAGGCCCCACACAGGCTGGAGGCCCACGGCAGCGAACGGCCCTCGCGCAGCTCCTTGAGCTGAGGCGTGAGGATGGCGCCGATCGGCCCCGGATAGACCGACTGGTAGGCGTGGCCGCCGGTGCGCGAGTAGACCGGGCAGGAGTTCAGGCAGGCGCTGCAGCGGATGCAGCGCAGCGCCTGGCGGCCCGTCTCGTCGGCCAGCGTGGCGGTGCGCCCGTTGTCGAGCAGCACGAGGTGGAACTCGCGCGGCCCGTCGCCCTCCCGCACGCCGGTCCAGAACGAGGTGTAGGGGTTCATCCGCTCCCCGGTCGAGGAGCGCGGCAGCAGCTGCAGGAAGACCTCGAGGTCGCGCCAGCTCGGCAGCAGCTTCTCGATGCCCATCACCGTGACGAGCACCTCGGGCAGCGTTGTGCACATGCGGCCGTTGCCCTCGGACTCGACCACGCACACGGCACCGGTGTCGGCGATCCCGAAGTTCGCCCCGCTGATGCCCATGCGCGCGTCGAGGAACTTGCGTCTCAGGTGGCGCCTCGCCGCGTCGGTGAGGGCCCCGGGGTCGTCGGACAGGTCGTCCACGTCCAGCTCGCGCAGGAACAGCTCGCGGATCTCGGCACGGTTCTTGTGGATGGCCGGCACGAGGATGTGCGACGGCTCGTCGTGGTCGAGCTGGATGATCAGCTCGGCCAGGTCGGTCTCGACCGCGCGCACCCCCGCGGTGGCGAGCGCCTCGTTCAGCTTGATCTCGTCGGTGGCGATCGACTTGACCTTCACCACCTCGTCGACGCCGTGGTCGCGCGCGAGCCCGCAGACGATGCCGTTGGCCTCGTCTGCGTCGCGCGCCCAGTGCACCTGGCCGCCCGCGCGCACGACCGCCTCCTCGAGCTGCTCGAGATAGCCGTCGAGGCCGAGCAGCACGCGGTCCTTGATCGCCTCGCCGGCGTCTCGCAGCTGCTCCCAGTCCGGGAGCTCGCCCACCACTCCGGCGCGCTTCTCGCGGATCGTGCGCGTGGCATGGGCCAGGTTGCGCCGCAGCTGGGAGTCCTGCAGCGACTCCCGCGCGGCCTCGGGGAAGCCCTTCACGGCTCCGGATGCTCCTCGGTGGAGGCGAGGATCTGCGCCAGGTGAACCGTCCGCATGCCCGTCCGTTGGCGCGAGAGGCCGCCGCCGATGTGCATCAGGCAGGAGTTGTCGCCGGCGGCCACGACCTCCGCCCGGGTGTCGAGGGCGCTGCGCAGCTTGTCAGACAGCATCGCCATCGACACGTCGGCGTTCTTGACCGCGAACGTGCCGCCGAAGCCGCAGCACTCGCTCGCGTCCGGCAGCTCCACGAGGTCGATGCCCTTCACGGCGCGCAGCAGGCGCAGCGGCGCATCGCCCACCCGCAGCACGCGCAGCGAGTGACAGGTCGGGTGCCAGGTCACGCGATGCGGGTAGTAGGCCCCGACGTCCTCGAGCCCCAGCGGCCCGGTCAGGAACTCCGACAGCTCGTACACGGGCGCGTCCACGCCGGCGTGCTCGCGCACCATCGCGACGCACGAGGCCGAGGGCGAGACCACGGCCTCTGCGCCCGCGAAGACGCGCTCGAAGCGCCGCGCCAGCTCCAGGCCCTCACGCGCGTAGCCGGAGTTGAAGTGCATCTGCCCGCAGCAGGTCTGCTCCTCCGGAAAGTCGACCTCGCAGCCGAGCCGCTCCAACAGGCGCACGGTCGCGCGTCCTGTCTCGGGAAACAGCGTGTCGTTGAAGCAGGTCACGAACAGCGCGACGCGCACAGCGGCCCAGCCTACGGGTTTCCCTCACCCCCCCCTCCAGGATAAGCTGGCGATAAGACCCACGAGGGAGGGCATCTTGTTCCAGCAGGACTTTTCGCCGGTATCGAATTCGCTCGGCCTGTCGTCGATCTTCGCCGCGTTGCCGATTCTCACGCTGTTCGTGCTGCTCGGCGGCTTCAAGGTGAAGGCGCACATAGCCGCGCTGGCGTCGCTCGCCGTCGCGGCGCTGGTCGCGTTGATCGTGTACGACATGCCGATCGGCCAGGCGGCCCTGTCCACGTCGGAGGGCGCGACCTTCGGCCTGTTCCCGATCATGTGGATCGTCGTCGCGGCGATCTGGGTCTACAACATGACCGTCGAGACCGGCCACTTCGCGGTTCTCAGGCGCTCCTTCGGCACGATCTCGGACGACCAGCGCATCCAGGCGGTCGTGATCGCGTTCGCCTTCGGCGCGCTGCTCGAGGCGCTCG
>JBBQRG010000033.1:0-32169 GCA_038215095.1 Solirubrobacterales bacterium
AGGCGCAGGTTCGACTCGACCATCTTCTGCTTGGCGTCGAGGTCGCCGCGCTCGATGCGCTTGGCGAGGTCGACCTCCTCCTGCGCCGTGAGCAGCCTGACCTTGCCGATGTCCTTCAGGAACAGCTGAAGGGAGTCGGTGGTCATGTCCGGCTTCAGGTCGATCGTGGCCTTCTTGCGGCGGCTCTTGCGATCGACCGCGCGCTCGACCTCGGCGGCCTTGGCGGCCGGATCGATCTCCTCGACCAGCTCGATCTCGGACTTCTCGAAGAAGCCGTGCAGCTCCTCGATGTCGCCCTCGTCGAGCTCGACCTCGGCCAGGGCAGTGGCGACTTCCGCGTAGGAGAGCACGCCGACCTGCTGGCCCTTGTTGAGGAGGACCTTGACTTCCTCGAGCTCTTGGAGTTCGGCTACGGACATTCGGTTACCTGTGCAAAGTCAAAAAGAGGGCCCGCCGGCACAGACCCTGCCCGATTGAAACAGACGTTGAAAAGCATATGCATGGAGTGGGTGAAGTCAAGCAGCGGAGTCCGCAATTGGCACCGATTCGCTGGTCAATCAGACGTTACCTACCCGGAAACAGCGCGACCACCACGCGCGGCTCGGATCTTTACTCCCTGTCCCCGATGAGGGTGGCGCTTCAAACCTCCGCCTACACTACTCGCCGCATGGATGACGAAAGCGGGGTCCTCGGGAATCTGCCGCGCAAGCGGCCCGGCACGCGCAGCCAGAAGCGCGATGCCCCTGCCCGGGCGGCCCGATCCGCCGAGCAGCGCGGCGCGAAAGCCGCCCGGCCCTCGACCCAGGTGAAGGCGAAAGCAAAGGCGCAAGCGCCGCCCAAACCGCCGCCGCCCGAGCCCGCTCCGCGGCGAGCCGATCCCGTGGGCGAGGCGGTGCGCACCGCGGCGAAGGTCGCCGGCGGCGGACTGAAACTGGCGGACGGGCTCACCCGCGAGGTCCTGCGGCGGCTGCCAAAGCCCTAGCCAGTCCCCAAATCGAGGTATATGCTGGCGCCGTGGCCCCCGGCGCGAAGGCCTCGCCCCGCTGCCTCATAGTGGACGACCACCCGGTGGTTCGAGCCGGGGTCAGGGCGTTGCTGGAGAGCGCCTGGAAGGACGCCGACGTGGCCGACGCGCGCTCGGTGGACGACGCCGCCGAGCTGGCAAGCGGCGGGCCGCCGGACGTGGTGATCGTGGACCCGTGGCGCGCGGGCGTAGAGGTGGGCGACGTCGTGGGCCGGCTCCAGCGGGAGGTGCGAGCCCCGATCGTGGTGTTCACCTCCGACGGCGGCGCGCGCTTGCTCAGCGAGGCCCTGAAGGCGGGCGTCAAGGGCTACGTGCGAAAGGACTCGCCCTCGGGAGACCTGATCCGCGCGATCGAGGCCGCCCACGTGGGCGAGTTCTACGTGGACCCCGGCCTGTCGTCCACGATCGTGCTCGACGAGGGCGACCGCACGCTCAGCGGAAGGCAGCGCGAGATCCTCCAGATGCTCGCCGACGGCATGCAGACCGACGCCGTGGCGAAGCGGCTCGGCCTCTCCACCGAGACCGTGCGCACGCACACCAAGCGCATCCTGGCCAAGCTCGAGGCCTCGACGCGCACCCAGGCTGTGGCGATCGGAATCCGCCACGGCCTGATCGAGTAGCTCCGCCATCTCACAAGCGCAGGGCGCCCGGCGTTCTATTGGTGCGTGATGACGACGGCCACCGAAAGCAAGCCGGGGCAGCGGCTGGCCATCGGGGCCGCCCTGGTCACGGTCGTGCTCTGGTCGTCGGCCTTCGTGGTGCTGCGCGCGGCCGTGCGGGACTTCTCGCCCGGCGCGCTCACCCTCGGCCGGCTCACCCTGGCGGCGATCGTGCTCGGCGCGGTCCTGCTCGCACGACGCGAGGGCCCGCCGCCGCGCGCCGCCGTGCCGCTGGGCGTGGTCTGCGGGCTGCTCTGGTTCGGGCTCTACAACGTGGCGCTGGCCGCGGCCGAGCAACGGGTCGACGCGGGCACCGCGGCGATGCTCGTGAACGTGGGGCCGATCCTGATCGCGCTGCTCGCCGGTGCATTGCTGCACGAGGGCTTCCCGCGCTCGCTCCTGGCGGGCTGCGCCGTCGCGTTCGCCGGCACCACGGTGATCGGCCTGGCCACCTCGGGCCACGGCCTGGGCGCTACCGCCGGGGTGCTGCTCTGCCTGCTCGCCGCCGCGGCCTACGCCGGCGGAGTGGTGGCGCAGAAGCCGGTGCTGGCCCACGCGTCCGCCCTGCAGGTCACGTGGCTGGCCTGCTGCGTGGGTGCGCTCGCCTGTCTGCCGTTCGCACCCACCCTGGTCCGCGAGCTCGGCGACGCGTCCGGCTCGGCGATCGCTCGGGTGGCCTACCTGGGCGTGTTCCCGACGGCGATCGCGTTCACGACCTGGGCCTACGCCCTGGCCCGCACCACCGCCGGCCGAATGGGCGCGACCACGTATCTCGTGCCCCCGCTGGCGATCCTGCTGGGCTGGAGCTTCCTGGCCGAGGCGCCGCCGGCGCTCGCCATCGTGGGCGGAGCGCTGTGCCTCGGCGGGGTGGCACTGACTAGGTCTTTGCCTTCTTGGCGACCGGGTCGCCGCCGTTGACCTCGCCGAGGGCGACCTGCTCGCCGCCCGCCTTGGCGCGGTACATCGCGCGGTCGGCGATGTCCACGAGCGTCTCGGCGTCCTCGCCGTGCTCGGGGCAGCCCACCACCCCGATCGAGAGCGACACGGGGGGCTCGTCGGGTGTGGCGACCTCCTCCTTGACCGCCGCCGAGAGGCGCTCGGCCAGCAGGGTGCCGCCCGCGGCGTCCTGCTGAGGGGCGAGAACGCAGAACTCGTCGCCGCCGAGGCGGGCCGGGGTGTCCACCGAGCGGATGGCCCGGCGCAGCGACATCGCGACCTGCATCAGCACGCGGTCGCCGGCCTGGTGGCCGTGGGCGTCGTTGATGCGCTTCAGGCCGTCCACGTCCATCAGCAGCACCGAGAAGGGGTGTCCGTAGCGCTTCTGCACGTCCAGCAGCTGCGCGATCTCGCGCTGCAGGTAGCGCAGGTTGTAGAGGCCGGTGAGGGCGTCGGTGTTGGCCTGCGACTCGAGCTCGCGGGAGCGGCTGCGGACCAGCTCCTCGACCGCGGCGGCCTGGATCGCCCCGGAGGCCTCGGCCAGCCGCTCGACGGAGTCGGCGAAGCGCTCGGGGTCGCTGTGGGCCAGCTCGTCGCGCAGCGCCTTCACCAACACCGCCTGCAACGAGGCGAGGTCGCGCGCCAGGTCGGCGGGCGAGGCCTCGCGCGCCGAGCGCAGCAGTGCCAGGGCGGCGGCGCGCTCGCGCTGCTCGTCGCTCAGCGTGAACGGCCCGTCGCCGCCCGAGGCCACGGCGCCGATCAGGTCGCTGATCAGCTCCGGCAGCTCGCGGGCGATCCGCTCGGTGGGCAGGTCGCGGATCTCGTCGAGGGAGGCGCGCTCGATCAGGCGCACAAGCCACGCCTTCGCGAGCTCGTCCCGTGACCGGTCGAGCCGCGCTAGGGGTCCCCTGATCGTTGTCATCGCGCTTTCCGCGATCCTAGCCCGATGCACGGCCGCATGCCCCCAGTTTGGGGCAAGATGCGGTCGATGGCGAACTTGATCTCGATCGAGGAGGCCCGCCGGCTGGTGCTCGAGGCGGTCACCCCCCTCCCAACCGAGCCCGTGCCGCTCGACGCCGCGCTCGGCAGGGTGCTCGCCGAGGAGCTCGTGTCGGGGCTCGACGTGCCGCCGTTTCGCAACTCGGCGATGGACGGGTACGCGGTCGTGGCCGGCGAGGGCGGCGAGCTGCCACTGGTGGGCGAGGCGCGGGCGGGCCAGCCCTTCGAGGGCAGGCTCGGGGCCGGCAGCGCGGTGCGCATCTCTACCGGCGCCGCGGTGCCGGACGGAGCCGACGCGGTGGTGCCGGTGGAACAGGCCGAGGCGTCGAACGGCGTCGTGCGCCTGCCGGCGTCGCAGCCCGGCGCGAACGTGCGCATGGCCGGCGAGGACGTGCGGGAGGGCCAGGCGGTGCTGGCCGCGGGCACCCCGCTCGGGCCGGCCGAGGTGGCCGTGGCCGCCTCGCTGGGCCGCGCCGAGCTGAGCTGCGCCGCGCGCCCGCGCGTGGCGCTGCTCGTGACCGGTGACGAGCTGGCCGAGCCCGGCACGGCGCTCGCGCCGGGGCAGATCTACAGCTCGAACGGCTGGGCACTGGCCGGTCTGGTGGAGCGCGCCGGCGCCGTGCTGGTGCTGCGCGAAACCGTGCGCGACAGCGCCGACCAGACGCGCGACGCGCTCACGCGCGCGCTCGAAGCCGCCGACCTGGTGTGCGTGTCGGGCGGCGTGTCCGTCGGCGAGCACGACCACGTACGCGGCGCCCTGGCCGAGCTGGGCGCCGAGCAGCGCTTCTGGGGCGTGGCGCTCAAGCCGGGCAAGCCGACCTGGTTCGGCGCGCGAGGCGCGGTGTTGGCCTTCGGGCTGCCGGGCAACCCGGTATCGGCCATGGTCACCTTCCAGCTCTTCGCGCGCCCGGCATTGCTGGCCCTCCAGGGCGCCGAGCCCGGCGCGCCCCGCGCGGAGGCCACGCTGACGGAGCCGGTCCGGCTGATCCCTCCACGCGAGCAGGCCGTCCGTGTGCGCCTGGAGCCCGGCAGCGATGGCTGGCTGGCCACCCCGACCGGCGAGCAGGGCTCCCACCGGCTCACCTCCATGCTGGGCGCAGGCGCGCTGGCGATGATCCCTCGCGGGGAAGGCGAGCTGGCGGCAGGCGAGCGCGTGACCGTGGAGCTGTTGTGAGGCCACGCGACCCGCGGCGGGTGCCGCGCGAGATCGAGCGCCGGCGCCGCGCTGTCGCGCGGGTCGCGATCCTCGACATGCCGCAGTCGGGTCACGCCCCCGACGGCAGCGTCTCCTCCAAGCAGACGGCCGCGGTCACCCTGCCGCGAACCGAGCTCGACCGGCTCTGGACGCCCGAGTACCTGGAGCGCCTGGCGCGCACGTACTGGCGCTTCCTGCACCGCATGTCGCTTGGGATCCTGCGCGTGCTCTACACCGAGGACGCGCGCGAGATCGCCGTGTTCACGCGGCCGTTCGTCCTGCTGCGCTTCCACAAGCCCGACTACGAGATCGGCGATGGCTGGGCGTCCGTGACCTGGCGCATCGAGAAGGGCGTGCTCGTGGCCCCCTCCGGCCGTGGCAAGGGCGGCCTGAAGATCACGGTCCGCCGCCCGCCAAGCGACGACGAGGGCTGGGATCTGGTCACGATCAGCGTGACGTCGGAGGTCGAGAACTTCTACCCGATGATCGCCGGCTGGGGCTGGTTCTCGCGCGTCGGCCGCGCCATCTACCGCGAGACCCAGCTACGCATCCACGTGATCGTGACGAACGCCTTCCTGCGCTCCCTGGCCCGGCTGGACCTGGAGGAGTCGAAGGTGGGCGCGCTCAGCCCGCCATTGCGCCGGTGATCTCGCGTAGCTTCTCGCGGTCGTGGGTGGCGGTCACACGGCGCACCGTCCCCGAGCGGGAGCGCATGCTGATCGACTCGGTCACGGCCCCGCGGCCCTGGAAGCGGACGCCCTCGAGCATCTCGCCGTCGGTGACCCCTGTCGCCGCGAAGAAGATGTTCTGGCCGGACACGAGGCGGTCCTTGTCGAGCACCTCGTCGAGGTCGTAGCCGGCATCGATCGCGGCCTGGCGCTCCTCGTCGTCGCGCGGCCACAGCTTGCCGAGGATCTGGCCGTCCACGCACTGGATGGCCGCGGCCGCCAGCACTCCCTCGGGCGTGCCCCCGATGCCCCACAGCAGGTCGACCGGCGAGTCCGGGGTCACCGCCGCCAGGGCGGCGGAGACGTCGCCGTGCGGGATCAGGCGGATGCGCGCGCCTGCGTCGCGGATCTCCTTCATCGCCTCGTCGTGGCGCGGCCGGTCGAGCATGATCACCACGAGGTCGCCGATGTCCGTGTCCTTCTCCTTGGCCATCAGCTTGAGCATCTCTCCGAGCGGGCGCTCGAAGTCGAGCACGTGGGCCAGCTCGCGCGACGTGGCCATCTTCAGCATGTAGAAGCAGGGGCCGGGGTCGAACATCGTGCCCCGCTCGGACAGCGCGATTGTGGCGATGGCGTTTGGCAGGCCCTTCGCACACAGCTCGGTGCCCTCGAGCGGGTCCACCGCGATGTCCACCTCGGGCTGCGAGCCGTCGCCGATGTGCTCGCCGTTGTAGAGCATCGGCGCCTCGTCCTTCTCGCCCTCCCCGATCACCACCAGGCCGTCCATGCTCACGGTGTCGAGCAGCAGCCGCATGGCATCGACGGCGGCCTGGTCGGCGCCCTCCTTGTCGCCGCGGCCGATCCAGCGGGCGCACGCCAGCGCGGCGTATTCGGTGGTGCGGACCAGCTCGAGGGCGAGGTTGCGCTCCGGCCGGGCGGCCTGGCCGTCCTCGGTCACAGCACTCCCGGGGGTTTCTTGGCGTCCGTGTGGAGCGCCTGCCTGAGGAAGCCGCTCGCGAACAGGCCGATGGCGCCAATCAGCCCAACGAGGTAGCCGTAGGAGAGCGAGACCTCGATGGCCGGCTTGGGCTTTCCGAGGATCAGGCCGTTGGAGAGGATCAGCACGACGGAGGCGATGCCCACGATCATCGTGACCTCGCCCGGCTTCCAGCTGAGCTCTGCGTTGCGGGCCACGATGTAGGCAAGTATGAACGGCGCGACGCAGGCCGCCGCGAGCATGATGTCCAGGATTCGGAAGGTCTGCCAGCCGGTTGCGCTCTGCCCGGGACCGATGCCGGCGGTGCCGATCTTCGAGTTGGGATTGCTCGAGCTGGTCGAGAACCACGGCAGCCAGAGCGAGAGGAGCAGGACCCCGGCGGCCACGAAGCCGAGCGGCTCGGACCAGTGCAGCCGCTTGAGGCTGAAGCCCTGGGGCCCGTCGTCCCTGTCCTCGAGGCTGGCCCTGTCGCTGCCGCCGAAGCCACAGGCGAGCGCGGAGACGCCGATCGTGATCGCCAGCAGCAGGATCTCGGGGTCGGGAAGCTTCGCCTTGGGGGCCTTGCCCGTGGCGTTGTGGACCAGCAGGATCGCGCCGCCGAAGAACGCGCCGGCCACCGCGCCGCGGGCCGCGGCCTCCCAGCCTCCGTTGTGCTCGCGCCCGGCGACGTAGGCGCCGATCAGCGCCAGCAACGACAGGACCAGGTAGGCGATCTTGTTCACGCCGAGGACCCAGCCGCACACTGCACCGAACACGGCCGGAACCCCCGCCGCTAGCAAGACCTGAACCGGGATCGGTCTCGATCTGAAAAGTGGCGGCAAACTCGCTCCCCGAGCGGACCCTATAGCGTGGCGGGAAGTGGCGCGTCGCTGGGGACTCTCCCTGGATCTGCCCGGCCTCTCGCTGGCCGAGGCCGCCCCGGTGATCCGGGCGGCCGAGGAGGCGGGCTACACCGACGGCTGGCCCGGGGAAGTCGCCGGGCACGACGGCTTCACGCCCGTGGCCCTGGCCGCCACGGCCACCGAGCGTATGCGCGTCGGTACCGGAGTGGTGAACGTGTTCACGCGCGGGCCGTCGGTGCTCGCGCAGCACGCCGCCTCGATGCAGCAGCTGTCGGGCGGGCGCTTCGTGCTCGGGATCGGGTCGTCGTCGAACGTGATCGTCGAGCGCTGGAACGGCATTCCGTTCGAGCGCCCCCGCACCCGCGTGCGCGAGACGGTCGCGTTCCTACGCGCCGCGCTGGCCGGGGAGCGCGCCGGCGAGGGCGGCTTCAAGCTCGAGTTGCCGCCCGAGCAGCCCGTGCCGATCGTGATCGCCGCGCTGCGCGAGCGGATGCTCCAGACGGCGGGAGAGCTCGGCGACGGCGCCTTCGTGAACTTCCTGCCGCTGGCCTCGATCGACACCGTGCTGGAGGAGATCAGGAAGGGCGAGCGCGAGGCCGGCAGGGAGGAGGGCTCGACCGAGGTGTTGTGCCGCTTCTTCTGCCTGCAGGGCGACCCCGAGCAGACGATGGGCCTGGCGCGCTGGATGTTCTGCGCCTACGCCACCGTGCCGGTGTACGAGCAGTTCTTCCGCTGGCTCGGCTACGGCGACGCGATCGACCCGATGGTCGAGGCCTGGCGCGGCGGGGACCGCTCGAAGGCGCTCGAACTGGCCCCGGCCGACCTGATCGAGGACATCTTCGTGCTGGGCGAGCCCGACGCTCAGCGCGAGCGCCTCGAGGCCTTTCAGGAGGCCGGCATCACCACTCCGGTGCTGCTGACGGTGCCCAGCGGCGGCCCCGGGGAGCGCACGGGCGCCGAGAAGTATGTAGACATGGTGAATTCCCTTGCCCCGCCCGGTTCGGGTGCGTAGGTTTCAAGGGACGGCGAACAGGAGGAAATAGATGGCGGTCACCAAGATCATCGAAGTGGTCGGAAGCTCACCCGACGGTTCGGATGCGGCCGTCCAGGCGGCGCTCGACGACGCCAAGGGCTCGCTCCGCAGCATCAAGGCGGTCGACGTGGTCTCCACCGGACTGCGCGGCGGGGAGCTGACGGAATGGCGCGCGCTGGTGCGGATCTCCTTCCTCGTGGAGCGCGTTACCGAGTAACGAAACAGAGCACTGCGCCTGCACACCCCCGCAACACTGCCCCTTGGAGGGGTCGAGTCGCTGGCAGAGGCCAGAGATCGGACCCTGGAGCTGGTTGCGCCGGTGTCGGACGAGAACCTCGATCGCGTCCACGACCCGCTGATGAGCCCACTGGTCTGGGACCTCGGGCACATCGCCGCGTTCGAGGACCTCTGGATCGGGCGGGAGCTCGGCGAGGGCGAGCTGCGCCCCGAGCTCGGCAACGTCTACGACGCCACCGAGACGCCGCGGGCCCACCGCGGCGAGCTGTCATACCTGCGCCGCGCCCAGGCGCTCGGATACATGGACGAGGTGCGCGAGCGCACCCTGTCGCGGCTCGACGAGGTCTCGCCTTTCGTGCAGGAGCTGGTGCTCCAGCACGAGCAGCAGCACTCGGAGACGATGCTCCAGACCATGTCGCTGGCCGAGCCCGGCGTGTACGCGCCGGAGCGCCGCCAGCGTCGCGGTGAGCCGGCCCCGCGGGCCACGCTGAGCTTCGAACCCTGCTCGCTGGCACTGGGCGACGAGGGCGAGGGCTTCGCCTATGACAACGAGCGCCCGCGCCACGAGGTCTGGCTCGAGGCGTTCAGCATCGCCCTGCGGCCCGTCACCAACAGCGAGTACGCGGAGTTCATCCGCGCGGGCGGCTACGAGGACCGACGCCTGTGGTCGGACGAGGGCTGGACCGCGCGCGTCGAGGAGGGCTGGGAGCGGCCGCACTACTGGACCGACGACGGCCGCGTGCGCAGCTTCGAGCAGGTCTGGCCGCTCGACCCCGACCGCCCGGTCATGCACGTGTCCTACTACGAGGCCGAGGCGTTCGGGGCGTTCGCGGGGAGGCGGCTGCCGACCGAGGCCGAGTGGGAGTGCGCGGCGCGGGCCGTGGGCGCCAGCGAGAGCGGCCACCTCGACCAGCTGGACTTCGGTCCCGGGCCCGCGGGCCCGTTCGTGGGCGACTGCTGGGAGTGGACATCCAGCGAGTTCACGGGCTACCCCGGCTTCCGCGCCCACCCCTACCCCGAGTACTCGGAGGTCTTCTTCGACTCGGACTTCCGCGTTCTGCGCGGCGCCTCCTGGGCCACCAGGCCGCGGCTCGCCCGGCCGACCTTCCGCAATTGGGACTACCCGCGCCGGCGCCAGATCTTCGCGGGCTTCCGGCTGGCGGCCAACCTGTGAGCGGCGCCCTCGCCCAGCCGGACGTGGTGATCGACCGCGCCGAGCAGCGCGACACGCTCGCGGCCGAGGTGCGCGAGGGCCTGGCCCGCGACCCGATGGAGCTGCCGCCGAAGTTGTTCTACGACGCGCGCGGCTCGGAGCTGTTCGACCAGATCACCGCGCAGCCCGAGTACTACCCCACCCGCTGCGAGCGCTCGATCCTCAACCGCCACGCGCCGCGGCTGGTCGAGGGTGCGGAGGAGCTGGTGGAGATCGGCTCCGGCACCGCGTCGAAGACGCGCGCGCTGCTCTACGCGATGGCCGGCGGCGGAGGCCTTCGCCGCTACGTGCCCTTCGACGTGGACGTGTCCGTGGTGGAGGCATGCGCCGACGAGCTGGTGGAGCTCTACCCGGGGCTTGCCGTTCACGGCGTGGTGGGCGACTTCGGCCGCGACCTCGAGCGGGTGCCCGACGGCGAGCGGCGGCTGTTCGCCTTCCTCGGCGGGACGATCGGCAACCTGCACCCGCCCCAGCGCGCGGCCTTCCTGGAGCGCCTGCGCGGCCTGATGGGTCCCGAGGACCGGCTGATCCTCGGCATCGACTTCGTCAAGGAGCCGGCCGTGATCGAGGCCGCCTACAACGACGCGGCCGGCGTCACCGCGGAGTTCAACCGCAACATGCTGCGCGTGATGAACGACGAGCTCGGCGCCGACTTCGAACCCGCGGCCTTCCAGCACATCGCGCTGTTCAACGAGGCCTGCAGCCGTATCGAGATGCGCCTGCGGGCCAGCTCGGCCCAGCGGGTGCGGATCGAGGCGCTCGACCTCTCGCTCGAGCTGGCCGGGGGCGCCGAGCTGCTCACGGAGATCAGCACCAAGTTCACGCCGGCCGCACTGGCGAGCGACCTGCGCACGGCCGGGCTCGCGCTCGACGAGCTCCTCACTGACGACGAGGGCATGTTCGGCCTGGCCGTCGCGTCGTGCGGCTGAGCGGCGTAGGCGCGCTAGTCGCGGGCGGGGCCTCCGGCCTCGGCGCCGCGACCGCGCGCGAGCTGACGGCCCGCGGGGCGCGCGTGGCGGTGGTCGACCTCAACGAGGAGGCCGCCGAGGCGCTGGCGGGCGAGCTGGACGGCGCGATCGCGCGGCGCGCCGACGTGACCGACGAGGCCGAGCTCGGGGCTGCCGTCGAGGCGGCGACCGAAGCCTTCGGCGAGCTGCGGCTGGCGGTGTCATGCGCCGGCATCGGCTGGGCCGAGCGCACGGTGAGCAAGCAGGGGCCCGCCAACCTGCAGCCGTTCGAGACGGTGGTGCGCGTGAACCTGATCGGCACCTACAACGTGCTGCGCCTGACGGCGGCGGCGATGGCGTCCAACGAGCCGGACGACGAGGGCGAGCGCGGCGCCGTGGTCATGACCGCCTCCGCGGCGGCCTTCGACGGCCAGATCGGCCAGACCGCCTACTCCGCCTCGAAGGGCGGCGTGGTGAGCCTGACGCTGCCCGCGGCGCGCGACCTGTCGCGGCTCGGCATCCGCGTCTGCACGATCGCGCCTGGCCTGTTCGACACGCCGCTGCTGGCCGCCCTGCCCGAGGACGCACGGGCCGAGCTGGGCAAGCAGATCCCCTTCCCGCCGCGCCTGGGCCGTCCCGAGGAGTACGCCCAGCTGGCCTGCCAGATCGCCGAGAACACGATGCTGAACGGCGAGACGATCAGGCTGGACGGGGCGCTGCGGATGCCTCCGCGTTAACCCCTATTGACAAACCGTTTCCCCGTTTGGGGCACCCGGGCACGCAGAGGGCAACGTACCCCGCACGCCCCCGGGGGGTGCCGTCTTCAAGGAGGAAGCACCATGAAAGCTCGACTGAGCTTTGCAGTGGCCGCTGCCGCAATCGCGGCGATGGCACTGGCGCCTGCATCGCAGGCCCAGACGCAGACCCCCACGAAGCGGTTGACCCAGAAGGTGGCGCTGAAGGGCGCGACCACGGGCGGCAAGAGCTTCAAGGGCAGCTACACGATTGCCCGCTTCGCCCGCTCGAGCAGCGGCAAGCTGGTGGCGGTGGGCACCGTTCGCGGGCGCCTCGGCGGCCGCTCGGTGGTCAGGCGCAACGTGAAGGTGCCGGTCCGGCTCACGCGACCGGCGAGCGCCGCGCAGATCCCCCAGCCCATTCCCGGCGCCTGCCAGGTGCTGGTGCTGGACCTGCGGCCGATCACCCTCAACCTGCTCGGGTTGGTGGTGCGCACGAGCCGGATTGTCGTGCGCATCGATGCGGTGCCCGGCGCGGGCAACCTGCTCGGCAACCTGCTCTGCGGGTTGACCGGGATCCTCGACCCGGCCACGGCCTCGACGAGGCAGCAGGCGGCGGCGCTCAACGCCTTGTTGGCGCTGGTGCCGCGGCAGTAACGGAGGGCGACGGCGACGGGGCGGCAGGGAGGCCGCCCCTCGCTCGTCGTACCGGGCAGTAGGATCCCGGGCCGCTTACTGGCCCCGAAGCACTCCAGGAGAACCTGAGCCATGCCCGAAGCAGTGATCGTCGACGCCGTACGCACGCCCATCGGCCGCGCCTTCAAGGGCTCGCTGGCCGGTCTTCGCCCCGATGAGACCACGGCCTTCGTGCTCGACCAGCTGCTCGGGCGCAACGCCGACGTCGACCCCGCCTCCGTCGAGGAGGTCGTCTGCGGCTGCGGCATGCCGCAGGGGCTCCAGGCCTTCAACATCGGCCGCATCTCGGTGCTGCTCTCGGACAAGCTGCCGGACAGCGTGAACGGCGTGACCGTGTCGCGCTACTGCGCGTCCAGCCTCGAGGCCATCCGCCAGGCCGCCAACAACGTCACGGTCGGCCAGGGCGACACATACATCGCCGCCGGCGTCGAGTGGGTCAGCCGCTACAACGAGCGCTCGGAGGCCGCCGGGGCCGCGGACCAGAACGAGAACCTGCAGGGCAACAACGGCCACCCGGACGCCTACATCCAGATGGGCGAGACCGCCGAGAACGTGGCCGAGAAGTACGAGGTCAGCCGCTCCGACATGGACAAGTACGCCCAGCGCTCCCAGGAGCTGGCGGTCAAGTCCCAGGAGGACGGCTTCTTCGACCGCGAGATCGTGGCGGTCAAGGACGCCGAGGGCAACGAGGTCGTGAAGGACGACGGCCCCCGCGCCAGCTCGACGCTCGAGAAGCTCGCCTCGCTGGACCCCGCCTTCCGGGAGGGCGGCAAGGTCACGGCCGGCAACTCCTGCCCGCTGAACGACGGAGCCGCCGCGGTGCTCGTGATGTCAGCCGACCGCGCGAAGGAGCTCGGCCTGAAGCCCCGCGCCCGCATCATCACCGCCGCCACCGCCGCCCTCGAGCCGGAGATCATGGGAGTCGCCCCGATCGGCGCGATCAAGAAGGTGCTGGGCCGCGCCGGCATGTCGATCGGCGACGTGGACGTGGTGGAACTGAACGAGGCCTTCGCCGCCCAGGTCATCCCGATCATGGACGAGTGCGACATTCCCCTGGAGAAGATGAACCCGCACGGCGGCGCGATCGCCCTGGGCCACCCCTTCGGGATGACGGGCGCCCGGATCATGACGACGCTCCTGAACGACCTGGAGACGGATGACGGCAGCATTGGCCTGGAGACGATGTGCGTGGCCGGCGGGCAAGGAGAGGCCATGCTGATAGAGCGGCTCCCCTAGCAAGTAAGGGGTAAGGGAGCTCTGGCTTACCCGAGCCCTAGCCCGTTGGCGTAGGGGGCGCGGGGCAACGCGGCCATGCGGCTGACCTCAGACAGCGGCCAAGAACGCGATCGTTCTCCTTCTTAAGCGGAAATCTCTCCGCGCTGCATTGCCAGCGCGACCGCGTGCACGCGCGTCGACGCATCTAATTTCGCCATGGCGTTCCGCACGTGCGTGCGGACCGTCTCAGAGGAGAGGTAGAGCTGCTTCGAGGCGTCCTCGCCGCTGAGGCCGTGGGCCAGGAGCTCGAGGATCTCGCGCTCGCGGGGGGAGAGCAGCTTTCTGCCGGGGGCGGCACGGCGCAGTAGCGGGGTCAGGCGCGGGTCGATGTAGTCGCCGCCTTCGGCGACGGTGCGGATGGCCGCCTTCAGCTCGTTGGGGTCGCCGCTCTTCAGGGCGAAGCCGGCGGCGCCGGCGCGGAGCCCGTCGAGCAGCTCCTCCTCGTCGGCAGAGCCGGTGTAAAGGATGATCCGGAGCTCGGGCTCGTGCTCGAGCAGGCGGCGGGTCAGGTCGGCGCCGTTCTCGCCCGGCAGCGAGAGGTCCACCAGAGCCACGTCGGGGCGCCGGCGGAGGATGAGCTGCTCGGCCTGCTCGGCGTCGTCGGCGGTGCCAACCACGTGGTAGCCCTCGCGCCTCAGCAGCAGTTCCATCCCCCGGCGCAGAGCCACGTGGTCGTCCACGACGACCACGTTCACGGTCTTATCCGCCTCCTTGGGAATGGTGCTCACATTACGAGCTTCGGCAGCTAGCCGTTTACGCTTGAGGATTGTTGAGTGGTCCTCGGCGCGGAATGGGTGTCGAAGCCCCCGATCAGGTCAACGAGACGCTCCGGATTGTCCTCCGGAGAGAAGCTGTACGAGTCCTCGACCCACTCGAGCGTGGCCTCCGGCAGGTCGTCGCGCAGGCGCTCGGCGTACTCGCGAGGGAACAGCTTCTCCTCGGCCGACCAGGCCAGCAGGACGGGCCGGTGGAACGAGCGCAGCTGCTCCGCGGCCTCGAGCGTGTAGCGCGGGTCCACGCCGCTGATGACCTTCGCGAAGTCGGCACGCACGCCCGCGCCACCGAGCACGGGCAGCACGTACGAGTCCTCGGCCTCGCGATCGATGGGCCGCTTAGCCAGCCAGCCGAAGGCGATCGGCAGCCGCCGCGGCGAGCGCAGCCTCATGCCCCCGAATGCCAGCGGGATCGCGCCCGGGAACCTGCCGAACGGCTTGAGGTAGGCGAAGATCTTCGGCGGGAAGATGTCGTAGCAGTCGCAGGGCGTGAGCACGAGCCGGTCGATCAGCTCTGGGCGGCTCGTGGCCACCAGCTGGCTGATCGCGCCGCCGGTGTCGTTGCCCACGAGCGTGACCGGCCCAAGGCCCAGCTCCTCAATCGCAGCGGCCACGATGGCGGCGAGGTCCGGCGGCGTCAGGTCACTGGCGGGCATCGGCTCCAGGTGAGAGCCGAGCGGGAGGTCGAGTGTCACGCAGCGGTGGTCACGGGCGAGCGGGCCCACGACCTTGCGCCAGAGGTTCGCGTTCACCAGCAGGCCGTGTAGGAACACGATCGGCGGCCCCTCGCCCGTCTCGTGGACGCGGAGCTTCCCCTGCGGCAGCTCCAGGGTTCGTCCAGGCCCGAGTGCGTCGGATCGCCAGCTTGCCTTGTCGGTCGCCATCTTGCGCCTCCTTACATACAGGTTGTATGCCGCTTACCGTACAGGTTGTATGTCTCGAGGGGATGTGACACGCGCCGAGCTCGTGCGCGTGGCGCGCGGGCTGTTCGCCGAGCGCGGCTACGCGAGCGTGGGCACCGAGGAGATCGTGCGCGCGGCGAAGGTGACCCGCGGCGCGCTCTACCACCACTTCGCCGACAAGAAGGACCTATTCCGCGCGGTCCACGAGCAGGTCGAGGCCGAGCTGGTGGAGGCGATCGGCCAGCGCATCGGCGCCATCGAGGACCCCTGGGAGCTGCTCGTGACCGGAGTGGACGTGTTCCTCGACGAGTGCGCCGACCCGGTGTTCATGCGGATCGCTCTCCTGGACGCGCCCGCCGTGCTCGGCTGGCAAGAGTGGCGCGAGATCGACGAGCGCTACGGCCTGGCGCTCGTCAGCGCCAGCCTCGGAAACGCTATGGACGCCGGCGCGCTCGCGCGCCAGGAGCTCAGGCCGCTCTCGCACCTGCTGCTGGCCGCCCTCGGGGAGGCCGCCTTCCTGATCGCCAACTCGGACGACCCCGAGGCCGCACGCAAAGACATCGAGCCGCCGCTGATGGCCCTCCTTGAAGGCCTCCGGCCCTAGCCCGTCGGCGTCGCGGGCGCGGGGCGACGCGGTGGACGCGGCCTGCCTGGGGAAGGCGCTGAGAGCGCGTTCGATCTCCTCGGGGGCGCGGGGCCAACGCGGTGGACGCGGCCCGCCTGGGGAAGGCGCCGAGAGCGCGTTCGGTTTACACCGTGAGGACGATTTTTCCGAGCTTGCCGCGGGCCTCGAAGTGCTCGTAGGCCTTCTCGACCTCGTCGAGCGGGTAGCTGGCGGCCACCGGCACGCGCAGCGCTCCCTGCTCGAACAGCGGGAGCACCTCGCGCTCTACCGCCCGCGCGGCCGCCGCCTTCTCCTCGCGCGGCCGCGCGCGCAGGGTTGAGCCCCGCAGCGTCGCGCGCTTGCCCATCAGGGCCAGCAGGTTGAGCTCGGCCTTCGGGCCGCCCCCCACTCCGATCACAACGATCCGGCCAGCGGTGGCGAGCGCCTTGAGGTTGCCGGCCAGGTTGGGAGCGCCCACCAGCTCGAGCACCACGTCGAAGGGGCCGTGCTCCTCGAAGCCCTCGGGGCCGATGACCTCGGCGCCGAGCTTGGCGACCTCGGGCCGCAGCTCCTCGTTGCGCACGGTGGCGGTCACTCGGGCGCCGGCGGCGCGTCCCAGCTGGATCCCGGCGCTGCCCACTCCCCCGGCCCCGCCCTGCACCAGCAGACGCTCGCCGGGGCGCAGCGCGGCCTGGGTGAAGAGCGCGTCGTGGGCCGTCATGAACGCCTCCGGAAGGCCCCCGGCCGCCGGCCAGTCAAGCCCCTCGGGCACCGCCATGGCCGCGCGCTCGTGCACCAACGCCAGCTCGGCCTGGGCGCCACCGCCGAGGACCGCCATCACACGATCTCCCTCGGCGAAGCGCTCGGCGCCGGGCCCCGCGGCGGCCACCTCGCCCGCCATCTCCAGTCCCGGGATGTCCTGGGGCGAGCCGGGTGGGGCGGGGTAGGCGCCCCTTCGCTGGAGCATGTCCGCGCCGTTCAGCCCAGCGCCCCGCACGCGCACGAGCAGCTCGTTTGCGCCAGGTTCTGGGTCGGGGCGCTCTTCAACCCGCAATTTGCCGTCATCGATCACCACAGCGCGCATCGAATCGACTCTATTCGGCCGCGACGTGGTCTAGGGTGGCCCGGCCGCTATGAGCCTTCCGAGGGTCAAGCTACGGCGCGCCGGGCCGGCCATCTGGCGGGAGTCGCGCTTTGGCATCGAGACTGCGGCCCTGCTACGCGATCCGGTCTTTCGCGGCGAGGGCGTGGCCGACGGGCGCGGCCAGCCGGTGCTGCTGATCCCGGGCTTCATGGCCGGCGACGACTCCCTCGCCCTGATGACCCGCTGGCTGCGCCGCACCGGCCACCACACCAGCAAGGCCGGCATGCGCCTGAACGTGGGCTGCTCGGGCAAGGGCGTCGAGGCGATCGAACGGCGGCTCGAGGAGCTCGTGCAGCACCAGGGCCAGCGCGCCGCCATCGTGGGCCAGAGCCGCGGCGGCAGCCACGCCAAGGTGCTGGCCCAGCTGCGCCCCGACCTGGTGTCGGGCATCGTCACGCTGGGCTCGCCCACCTGCGAGCCGCTCAACGTGCATCCGGCCGTGCGCACCGGCATCCGCGCCGTGGCCATGCTCGGCGGCCTGCGCGTGCCGGGCCTGTTCACCAGCTCCTGCCTCGAGGGTGACTGCTGCGCCTCCTTCTGGGAGCTGCACGACAAGCCGCTGCCGCCGGGCGTCGGCTTCGTTGCGGTGTACTCGAAGAGCGACGGCATCGTGGACTGGCGCGCGTGCCTGGACCCGGCGGCGAAGCAGGTCGAGATCCGCTCCAGCCACATCGGCATGGCCGTCCACCCGGACGGCTACCGCGCCATCGCGGGCGCCCTCACGGCCTTCCGCCGCCGCGACGCCCGCGCCAAGCCGCGCCGCCGCCGGCAGCTGCGGCTCGTCCGCGCCGCCTAGGGCTCAGCGCGCCAGGACAGTGCCCGCTCCGGGCTGAGGCGAAGCAGCGGCCCGGCCGGCCGCTTCGACGCGTACGCCTCGTACTTGGCGGCGAGGGCGTCCATGGCCGGCCGGGCGCCGGCCGCCTCCACCACCTCCACCCTGCCCAGCAGCTGGACCCACGCCAGGCGCGACCAGTCGTCGTCGTACACGTCCACCACCAGCGCCGCCTCGGGCCGCCGCCGCAGGTAGCGCAGCCGCGCCGGCTCGGCCGAGGACTTGGGCTTGTCGTCGATCGCGCTCCAGACGAAGCCGTCGCACAGCGCGTAGGTCACCGGCAGTGCCCGTGGCCTGTCGCGGTCGTCGAGGTAGGCCAAGCGCGCCACCCTCCCCGCTTCGAGCATGCCGAAAGCCCAGCCGGGTAGGTCGTCAAGCGTCAAGGCCCGACCAGCGTAGAGCGAGGAGAGGAACTCGATGGACATCGGAATCGGCCTGCCGGCCACCATTCCCGGCGTTGATGGCAAGCAGCTAACCGAGTGGGCGAAGAAGGCCGACGAAGCGGGCTTCTCGACGCTGGCCACGATCGACCCGGATCGTCTATCCGAACTGGGAGCCGTTCATCGCCCTGGCCGCGGCGGCCGCGGTCACTGAGCGCATCCGCCTGACGACGGCGATCGCGATCTTGCCCTACCGCGGGAGCGCCGCGCTGGTGGCGAAGCAGGCGGCCACCATCCACCGCCTCTCGGGCGGCCGATTCGTGCTCGGCGCCGCGGTCGGCGGGCGGGAGGACGACTACGCGGCCGCCGGCTCGGACTTCCACGACCGCGGCAAGCGCTTCGCGGCGATGCTCGAGGAGATCGAGCACATCTGGCAGGACGAGGGCGGGATCGGCCCAGAGCTCGACAACCCGCCCCCGATCCTCGTGGGCGGCAGCGCGGACGTTGCCTACAAGCGGGCGGCGCGCTACGGCGCGGGCTGGATCATGGGCGGCGGCACGCCGGAGATGCTGGCCGAGGGCAAAGAGAAGGCCGTGGCGGCCTGGAAGGAGGAGGGACGCGAGGGAGAGCCGCGCGTGGCGGCCCTGGGCTACTTCGCGCTGGGCGACGGCGCCGAGGAGAAGGCCGACAGCTACCTGAAGGACTACTACGGCTTCCTGGGCGAGTACGCCGAGCAGATCGCCTCCAGCGCGGCGACCGACGAGGAGACCGTCAAGAATTACATCCAGGGCTTCGAGGAGGCCGGCTGCGACGAGTTCATCCTGCTCCCCTGCAATCCCGACCCGGGGCAGGTCGACCTGCTCGCTGAGGTGGCCCTGTAGCGCAAGCAGCCGGCTCGGCCGGCTGCGCAGCGACGCGTATCCATAGTTCCGTCGGGGGCTGCCGCCACGATGGCGGTCGATGCCCTCCGCAAAGCTCGTTCTGGGCGGTGCCGGCGCCGCCGCGGTGGTGGGGATCAGGCTGGCCCGGACGCTGCACTCGCGCTGGCGCACGCTTCCCTCCGCCGATCGCCAGCGCATCGAGCCGCTGGCCCAGGACGCCAAGCGCCAGGCGCTCGAGCTGCGCGGAGCCGACGATCTCGAGCGGGCCGCGCGCGAGCTGCGGGTGGCCAACGAGACGCTGGCCGCGGCGCTTGTGGAGTCGGCCGAGGCGGACCCGGAGCTCGACGCCATCGAGGTCAAGCGCCTGCGCGACGACCTGCGCCGCGAACTCGAGCGGCTGGCCTCGGGCGAGGTCAGGGCCTCGGGCCCTACGCGTCATCGCTAGTCAAAGGGTGACCCCCGCGTTCACAAGCGGTTAGGATCCCGCCGTCCCTACGGGAGGGACCTCCTTCTTGACCGCCTCAGAATCCGCCCAAGACCAGGGGTCGTCTTCGCGTCGCGACGCTGCCACGCTGGAGTTCCGCAACGCCACGAAGCAATATCCGGGGCAGAGCGATCCGGCCGTGGACGGCCTCTCGCTCGAGGTTCCGGCGGGCGAGATCTGCGTGCTGGTGGGGCCGTCGGGCTGCGGCAAGACCACCGCCATGCGGATGGTCAACCGCATGATCGACATCACCGAGGGCGACATCCTCGTGGACGGCAAGAGCGTCAAGGAGCGCAACCCGGCCGAGCTGCGCCGCGACATCGGCTACGCGATCCAGCAGATCGGGCTCTTCCCGCACCTCACGATCGCCGGCAACATCGCCACCGTCCCCCGCCTGCTGGGCTGGGACAAGAAGCGCATCGCCGCGCGCGTGGACGAGCTGCTCGAGCTGGTATCGCTCGACCCGGTCGACACGCGCGACCGCTACCCGGGCCAGCTCTCGGGCGGCCAGCGCCAGCGCGTCGGCGTGGCGCGGGCGCTCGCCGTGGACCCGCCGCTGATGCTGATGGACGAGCCCTTCGGCGCGATCGACCCGATCAACCGCGAGCGCCTGCAGAACGAGTTCCTGCGCCTCCAGAAGGAGATCCGCAAGACGGTCGTGTTCGTGACCCACGACATCGACGAGGCGATCAAGATGGGCGACCGCATCGCGATCTTGAAGCAGGGCGGCCACCTGGCCCAGTACGCCAGCCCGGCCGAGCTGCTCACCTACCCCGCCGACCGCTTCGTGGAGGACTTCGTGGGCGCCGACCGCGCGCTCAAGCGGCTCGCGCTCCAGCGCGTGCGCGACATCGACCTCTGGAAGGCGGCCACCGTCCGGGCGGGCGAGCCCACGAGCGAGGCCCGAGCGAAGCTCGCGGACGCCGACGTAAGCATCCCGCTGCTGGTGGACGACCAGGGCCGCCCGAAGGGCTGGCTGTCCGAGCGCGCCCTCTCGGGCGAGCGCGTGCGCGAGGAGCTGCGCTCGCCGGCAGAGCCGGTCGTCGAGCTCGACGACGTGCTCCGCGACGCCCTCTCCGACCTGCTCGAGACCGAGACCCGCTACGGGCCGGTGGTCGACAAGGACGGCCGCCTGGCCGGCGTGCTGTCGATCGAGGTGATCGAGCAGACGCTCCACCGGCCGCCCGAGGAAGTTCCGCACGGGGCCGACGCGGCTCCGCCGAGTTGAACGTGTCGGCGCTGCTCTTCGCACAGATTCAGTTCCAGAGCCGTAAGGGCAACACCTGCGTCGCTGAGAACGGGCTGTGCCCGGACTGGATCACCCACAACTTCGACCGCTACGTTGGCCCCTTCTGGCAGCACGTATTCCTAACGGTGACCTCCGTGGCGATCGGTTTCGTCATCGCGTTCCTGCTGGCGCTGCTCGCGCACCGCAAGCGCTGGCTGATCCCGCCGCTGTCGGCAACGTCCCAGATCCTCTACGGGATTCCCAGCATCGCGCTGTTCCTCCTGTTGCTGCCGCTCACCGGCCGCGGCAACGTGACCGCCCTGATCGCGCTTGTCTCGTACACGCTGATCTTCATCTTCGTGAACGTCTCCACCGGCCTCGACGGGGTCCCGCCCGACGCGGTTGACGCGGCCCGCGGGATGGGGCTCAGCGAGCGGCAGCTGTTGTGGCGGGTGGAGGTGCCGCTCGCGCTGCCCGAGATCCTCGCCGGCCTGCGCATCGCTGCCACCACCACCGTCGGCCTCGCGGCGCTCGCCTTCTTCGCCGGCGCGGGCGGACTCGGGCAGGAGATCTACGCGGACATCGGCTTCAAGTCGAACGTCGTCGTGGCCGGAGGCCTGGCCGTGCTGCTGGCCGTGATCCTCGACCTCCTGATACTCGGCGTTCAGCGCCTCCTCACCCCCTGGCGAAGGGCCACGAGTTGACCCCCGTCCTCGCGAGCGTGATAGACGACTTCAGCGGCGGAATCGACTTCATCTTCAACCAGCGCGAGTCGGTGTCTGGCCAGACGCAGGTGGGCGGCCACGAGATGATCCACCTCACGCTGAACCACTTGGCGCTGTCCGCAGCGGCGGTTGTGGTGGCGGCTGCCATCGCGGTCCCCCTCGGCCTCTACCTGGGGCACTACGGCAAGGGCGAGTTCGCCGCTATCAACGCCTCCAACGTGGGCCGTTCGATACCCACCCTCGTGCTGCTCGCGGTGTTCATCGCCTACCTGGGAGTGGGCTTCATCCCGATCATGATCTCGCTGGCGCTCCTTGCGCTGCCGCCGATCCTTACGAATACCTTCGTCGGCACCCGGCAAGTGGAAGGCGACTCTGTCGACGCCGCACGCGGCATGGGCATGACGGAGGCCGGGATCATGCGTTCCGTCGAGCTCCCTCTGGCGATCGCGATCATCTTCGCCGGCGTTCGCGTGGCGACCGTGAACGTGATCGCCACCGCCACGATCGCGCCGCTCGGCAGCGTCGACTCGCTCGGCACCCCGATCATCTCCGAGAACGTCTACGGCGCCGACGGACGCCTGGGCGCCGCGATAGCAGTCACCGTCCTTACGCTCGCGATCTCGGGCGGCCTGGCCGTCCTCCAGCGAGCGGTCACTCCGCGAGGGCTGAAGCTCGGCCGAGGTGAGCCGCGCCAACGCAACCGCGTATTCCCATCCCTACGAAGGAGGGCTCAGACAACGCCATGAAGATGAACACGAAAATCCTGTCGGTCCTTGCCGCGCTCATGCTCACGCTCGGCGTGGCTGCCTGCGGCAGCGACAACAAGAGCAGCTCGTCGGGGGGCGGTGGTGGTGGCGGCGGAGGTGGGTCCGCCAAGCAGATCAAGAAAGTGTCCGGCGCCGCGTCGAAGGGCACGATCACCGTTGGATCGAAGAACTTCCCGGAGCAGTTCATCCTGGGCAACATCTACGCCGACGCGCTCACCGCCGCCGGGTTCAAGGTGAAGAAGTCGCTGGACCTCGGCTCCGAGGTGCTCGCGTACAAGGCCCTCAAGCAGGGCGAGATCGATGGCTACCCCGAGTACACCGGCACCGCGCTCACCGCTTTCTTCCAGGTCCCGGTGCTCAAGGTGCCGAAGGATCCGAACGCGGCCTATGCCGAGCTGAAGAAGAAGGCCGCCGCGGACAAGATCACTGCGCTGCCCAAAACGCCGTTCGAGAACACCTACCGGCTCGCGATAACCAAGGCGACGGCGAAGAAGCTCGGGAATCCCAAGATGAACTCGGACCTGAAGGGCAAGACGAGCGACCTGACGATCGCCGGCTTCCCGGAGTGCAAGCAGCGCGTCGACTGCCTGATCGGCGTGGAGAAGACCTACGGGCTGAAGTTCAAGAAGTTCATCTCGAGCCAGCAGCAGTACGACACGCTGGACAACGGCTCGGCGGACGTGCTGTTCGGCTTCACGACCGACGGCGAGCTGACGACGGGGAAGTACGTCCTGCTCGATGACGACAAGGGCCTCTGGCCTCCGTACCAGGTGTCGTTCCTGATGCGAGACGACGCCCTGAAGAAGATCGGCCCCGAAGGCCAGAAGGTGATCGAGGCGGTTCAGAAGCCGCTCACCGTGAAGGTGATGGGCGAGCTGAACTCGCGGGTCGTGCTCGACAAGCAGGACCCGAAGAAGGTCGCCGCGGACTACCTCAAGGAAGCGGGCTTCACCAAGTAGCCCGGAGCGCATAAGCGAAGCGCCAGGTGGCGGGCCCGCGCGACTACGGTGTGCGCGTGGTTCGCCCCCTACGCTTCGAGCGCGGCGCCCTACTGGTGCTGGACCAGCGGCGCCTGCCCGCGGCAGAGGAGTGGCTGCGCTGCGAGCGGCCCGAGCAGGTGGCCGAGGCCATCCGCACGCTCGCGGTGCGCGGGGCGCCGGCGATCGGGCTGGCCGCGGCGTATGGGCTGGCGCTGGCGGCGGCCGACGATTTCGACGCGGCGGCCTCGCTGCTGGGGTCCACCCGGCCGACGGCGGTCAACCTGGCCTGGGCCATATCTCGCGCGCGCGAGGCTCACGAGCTCGGCGGGGTGGACGGGGTGCTGGAGCTTGCCCGGAGCATCGAGGCCGAGCGGGAGCGCGCCGACCGGCGGCTGTCCCAGCTCGGGGCCGAGCTCTTCGAGCCAGGCGACCGCGCGCTGACGCACTGCAACGCCGGCCCGCTCGCCACCGGCGGCTACGGCACGGCGGGGGGCGTGCTGCGCGCCGCGTGGGAGGCCGGCCGGCTCGCGCAGGTCTGGGTGGGCGAGACGCGGCCGCTGCTGCAGGGCGCACGCCTGACCGCCTGGGAGCTCGGCAGCGAGGGCATCCCCTACCGGCTGGTGACCGACTCCAGCGCGGGCTCGCTGATGGGGCGCGGCATGGTGGACCGAGTGGTGGTTGGCGCGGACCGCATCGCGGCAAACGGAGACGTGGCAAACAAGATCGGCACCTATCCGCTGGCGGTGCTGGCGGAGCGGCACGGCGTTCCGTTCTACGTCGCGGCCCCGGTGTCCACGCTCGACCCGGACACGCCGGACGGCGCCGCCATCCCGATCGAGGAGCGCGACCCCGCCGAGGTCGCCGGCGCCGCGGCGCCCGACGGCGCCGAGGCGTTCAACCCGGCCTTCGACGTCACGCCGGCCGAGCTGGTCCACGCGATCTTCACCGAGGCCGGCGTGCTGGAGGCGCCCTACGAGCAGTCGATTGCGCGTGCGCTCGCAGGCTGAGACGCGGCGGGCGCTGACGCTCGTCTTCTTCCTGGCCGGGCTGGCGATCGCATCGTGGGCGCCGCACATCCCCGGCGTCCGCAGCGACCTCGGACTGAGCGCTGGCACCCTCGGGATCGCGCTGCTGGGCCTGCCGGTGGGCGCGCTGTCGGCGCAGCCGCTGGCCGGGGCCGTGACCTTGCGCGTGGGCAGCCGCCCGGTGGTGATCGCCGGCCTGCTCGTGTACAGCGCCGCGCTCGTGCTGCCAGTGCTGGCACCGAGCGGCGTGCTGCTGTTCGCCGCGCTGGTGCTCGTGGGCGTCGCCGCCGGGGCGGTGGACGTGTCAATGAACGTGCAGGGCAGCGCGCTCGAGCTGATGATGGGCCGGCCGATCCTTTCCTCGCTGCACGCCTCCTACAGCATCGGCACGCTGGCGGGAGCGGCCAACGGGACGCTGGCGGAGGCAGCGGGGATCGACCCCGCGCTGCACCTGGGCGTGACCGCGGTGGTGCTCGCACTGGCCGGCGTGGCCTCGGCGCGGCGACTGCTGCCCGCGGACGAGGACGCCGAGCCCGGCGGTCCCCTGTTCGCCCGTCCGACCCGGGCGCTCGCGGCGCTGGGGGCGATCGGCTTTTGCGTGGCGCTCGCGGAGGGAGCGGCTATGGACTGGAGCGCCGTCTACGTGCGCGACTCGCTGAGCGCCTCGGCGGGGATCGCGGGCGCCGCGTTCGTGGCCTTCTCGGCAGCCTGGGCGGGCACGCGCCTGGTCGCGGACCGGCTGCGCGCGCGCTGGGGGTCGCCGGGGCTGCTCAGGCGCGGCGGGCTGCTGGCGGCGGCCGGCTTCGCCGCCGGCCTGGCCGGCCACAGCCCGCCCACGGCCATCGCCGGGTTCGCCCGCCTGGGCGCGGGCGTGGCCGCCGGGTTCCCGGTGATGATCGGCGCCGCCGGCCGGACGCCGGGCTTCGCCTCGGCGACGGCGATCGCCGCCGTGTCCACCACGGCGTACGCCGGCTTCATGGCCGGGCCGCCGCTGATCGGCCTGCTGGCCGAGGTCATCGGCTTGTCGGCGGCGCTGTCCCTGCTCGTGCTGCTGGCGCTGGCGCTGGCGCTGCTCGCGCCGGCCGCGCGTAGTGCCGACACGGCGATCGCGACAATGAAGCGGTGACCGACTCGCCGAGCGTCGACGCCGAAGCCCTGCTGGCGACCGCCCGCCGCCCGCTCGCCATCGGGATCGGCGGGGGCGGCGACGTGGTGGGGGCGCTTGCCACCGCCGAGCTCTGCCGCCTCTACAGCGGCGCCGAGCCGGTCGTGGGCGGCACGACCTGGGAGCGGCGCGTGATCGATCCGCTGCCCGGGCCGCGCTCGGAGGCGGAGATCGAGGGAGCACGGCCGCTTGCTCCGGCCGTGCTGGCCGCGGGCCCTGACACGCGCGTGCGCGAGAGCGGCGTGCTGTTCGCCGAGTCGCGCATGGCCGGCCTGCTCGGCGAGCGGACCGTGCTCGTGGACGTGACGCGAGGGCCGAGGACGATCGCCGAAGGGCTTGCCGCCGCGGGCCAGGGTCTCGGCTGCGACCTCTTCGTATTCGTGGACGTGGGCGGCGACGTGCTGGGCCACGGCCACGAGCCGGGCCTGGCGAGCCCGCTCTGCGACGCGGTGATGCTGGCGGCGGCGTCGCACCTGGCCGACGCGGGCCATCCCGTGCTCGGCGCCGTGTTCGGGGCCGGCTGCGACGGCGAGCTGCCGCCCGCCGTGGTGCTCGAGCGCGTGGCCGAGGTGGCGGCGGCCGGCGGCCTGGCGGGCGTGCGCGGCCTGACTCCGGCGGTGGCGGAGCGCCTGGCGGCGGCCGTCGAGGCGATCCCCACCGAGGCCAGCGCCCAGGCGCTGCGCTGCTTCCGCGGCGAGACCGGACCCACCACGATCCGCGGCGGCCGCCGCACAGTCGAGCTGACGCCGGCGGGCGGCCTGACCTTCTACCTCGACGTGCCGGCCGCGCTGCGCTCCGCGGCCCGCCTGGCCGCCGCGGTGCGCGACGCCGAGGACCTAGAGGCCGCAAACGAGATCCTCAATGGCCTGGGCGTGCACACCGAGCTCGACTACGAGCATCAGCACGTGTGATTAGACACACACAGCGGGCCATGCCGGGGGACTTACTCTCGGTATGTGATCAAGAGGCTTCGAAACGGTACGCCGGTCCTGATAAGGCAGATAAGGGCCGATGACAAGCGACTGCTCGAAGCCGGACTGCGCTGCCTCTCGGAGACGAGCATCCAGCGGCGCTTCCTCGCGCCCAGGAAGCGCTTCACCTCCAAGGAGCTGCGCTACCTGACCGAGGTGGACGGCTGGAACCACGTCGCCCTCGTGGCCGAGTTGCTCACGCAGCCGAGCCGGCGCCTGCTCGCAGTGGGCCGCTACGTGCGCGACCCCGAGCACCCCGAGGCCGCCGAGGTCGCGGTCGCGGTGTGCGACGAGTTCCAGCGGATGGGCCTCGGCTCGCTGCTGGGAGAAGAGCTGGCTCAGCGGGCCCGCATGCGCGGCGTGCGCCGCTTCACCGCCACGATGGCCGGCGACAACGTCCCCGCGCAGCGTCTGTTCGCGAAGCTCACCGGCCACTTGGAGCGCCACCATGCCGGCCACGGCGTGTCGGAGCTGACGGGCGACCTGGTAGCGGCCTAGGCGAGTCCGGCCGAGGTTGGCTCCCCGGCGAAGCCCGTCAGGAGCCGGGCCGCTGCAGTTTCGAACCGGGCGACGTCGCCGTATGGCCGGGCAACCAACAGGGCTCCCTCGAGGCCGCCGACGATCGCCTGCGCCGCCTCGCTCGCGGAACCGCCGGTACTGAGCGTCCCCTCTTGCTGGCCCTGCTCTAGCACGCTCGCGAGCCAAACCTCGTTGTCGTCAAAGAAGCGGAGGACGGCAGCTCTCATCGGCTTCGGAAGCGTGTCGTAGTCGGCGGCGAGCATGCCGCAGAGGCACATGCGACGTTCACGCAAGACCTTCGCGTAGATCCTCGCGTAAGCGTCGAGCTTTGCGGGCGCGTCGCCACCTCCGCGATCGATCTCCTTGAGCGCGTCGGCGAAGCGCGCCGCGTAGCGCTCCACGACCGCGCCGCCCAGCTCCGCCTTGCCAGGGAAGTGGTAGTGGAGGCTGGCCTTGCTGATGTTCAGCTCCGCGGCAACGTCGGCGTAGCTGAACCCGTTGAAGCCGCGCCTCTGCACGAGCCGTTCGGCGATGTCGAGGATCCGCGACGCGGTGTCGACGCTCTCCCGGGTCCTCGCCATCCCTCACATCCTCTCGCAATAACCGGGGGTTGACTACTTACCTACTAGTAGGTCAGACTAGCGCCCGACGCCAGCAACGACGCCAGGAGGATGCAAATGGCCACAACGCACGAGACAGAGCACAAGAGGTTCACGGAGCCCGACGAGACCCGCGAATTCCCGAACGGCCGCGCCGAGATCCTGAACGTGGGAGGCGGCGAGGTCGGACGGTTGGTCTTCGAGCCCGGCTGGCGCTGGTCGAACGACGTGAAGCCGGTCGCGCACACGGACAGCTGCGAGGCGCCGCACTTCCAGTACCACGTAAGCGGCCAGCTCGCGATCCGCATGGACGACGGCACCGAGTTGATCGCCGGCCCGGGCGACATCACCTCCCTGCCGAGCGGTCACGACGCCTGGGTCGTCGGCGACGAGCAGGTTGTGGTGGTCGACTGGTACGGGGCGAGCAACTACGCAAAGGACAGCTAGCGCCGCAAGGCCGCCGAGGCGATACCCGCTACGCGAGGCCCGCCGCGGCGAGCGCCTCGCCCCGGTCGAGGTAGTCCTCGATCCCCACGATCCTGGCGTCCTCGATGCGGAACAGGTTGTAGACCGGGCCGATCCGCTCGCCGTCGAACTCGACCCCGCCGGGGATGCGCACGCACAGGATCGCGCCCGCCTCGGCGCCGATCAGCTCCATCCCGTCGATGTCGAACCCCTCGGCGCGGCGCTCCAGGAACATCTGGACGACGTCCTCGACTCCGCGGCACGCGATCTCGGGCCGCAGCCCCTGCCACACCAGGTCCGGAGCCATCGCCCCGTTGACCGCAGGCAGATCGTCGCGCCGCAGCGCGTCGAGCCAGCCCAGCAGGAACTCGATGTTCTGGCGCTTCTTCACGACGCTAACTCTCCTCGATCGGCGGGTTCGCGAGCACCACGGAGGTCTCGATCTGGCGCTCCGGGATGGCCCAGTGGGTCTTCAGCAGCTCCGCCTTGAGCTCGGGTGACACCAGCTCGAAGCCGTGGCGGCGGTAGAACTGGATCGCCCACTCGGCATCCGCCCAGGTGCCCACGAGCATGCGCCGCGTGGCCGAGCCGGCGAGCTGGTGGAGCAGCGCGCCGCCGATCCCCTGGCCCTGGCTGTCCGGCGAGACGTAGGCGTGTCGGATCAAATCGACCTCCCCAACCGGCTGGATCCCCATGATCCCGACCAGCGCGCCATCGGCCTCGTAGCCCCAGAAGACCACGCCGGCCGCGATCTCGCCGTCGAGCTCTTCCCGCGGCATGTACGGCTCCCGCGAGCGGTCGGCCGGGATCACGCCCCGGTACGCCTCGGCCGCGGCGTTGACGATCGCGAGGATCGCGGGACGCTCGTCCTCGCGGCAGGGGCGGATGCTCACGGGCGCTAGGCGACGGTCCAGGTCTGGCCCGAGTGCAGCAGCGCTTCGAGCTCGGGCTCGCCCACCTTCGAGCGCGCGTCCTCGAGCTGCTCGGCTATGCCCTCGCCGTAGACCGGCCTCTTGACCGAGCGGAAGACGCCGATCGGCGTGGCCCCGGTCGGGCGCGGCGCGAGCTGCGCCAGCTCGAACGCGAGCCCGGGGTCGTCCTGCTCGGCGTTGTGAACCACGAGCGCGTCCTCCCCCACGTCGGCGACGTCCGCGAAATCGAGCCGCCCGTGGTCGCCACGGGTCACGCCTCGCTCCCCCTCCGCGCCGAAGCGGATCGGCTGGCCGTGCTCCAGGCGGATCTGGTTCTGCTCCTTCTGGCCCTTGGCTCGCACCGCGTCGAAGGCGCCGTCGTTGAAGACGTTGCAGTTCTGGTAGATCTCGATGAACGCCGCGCCCTCGTGGGCCGCGGCGGCCTTCAGCGTGGCGGCCATGTGCTTCTTGTCGGTGTCAACCGTGCGCGCGACGAAGGTGGCCTCCGCGCCCAGCGCGAGGGCGACCGGGTTGAAGGGGTGGTCCTGGGAGCCGAAGGGCGTGGACTTGGTGACCTTGCCCTCCTCGCTAGTGGGCGAGTACTGGCCCTTGGTGAGCCCGTAGATCTGGTTGTTGAACAGCAGGATCTTGAGCGGCACGTTGCGGCGCAGCGCATGGATCAGGTGGTTGCCGCCGATCGAGAGCGAATCGCCGTCGCCGCTGACGACCCACACGGAGAGGTCGGGCCGCGAGGCGGCCACGCCGGTGGCCAGCGCGGGCGCGCGGCCGTGGATGCCGTGCATCCCGTAGGTGTCCATGTAGTAGACGAAGCGCCCGGCGCAGCCGATGCCCGTCACAAACACGATCCTGTCCGGCGGAATGCCCAGGTCCGGCATGAATGACTGGACCGAGGCGAGGATGGCGTAGTCGCCGCAGCCCGGGCACCAGCGGGTCTCCTGGTCGGAGGAGAAGTCGGCCTTGGTGAGGCTGAGCACGTCGCCGCCGTTCGTGTGGGTCATTGCCGCTCCAGGATCTGGTCGATGACGTCGCGCGTGAAGATGGGCAGGCCGTCCACCTTGGTGAAGCTCTCGCAGTCCACCAGGAACTCGGAGCGCAGCAGCCGGACGAGCTGGCCCATGTTCATCTCCGGCACCAGCACCCGCTTGAACGAGCGCAGCACCTCGCCGGTGTTGGCGGGCAGCGGGTTCAGGTGGGTCAGGTGCGCCGTCGCAACGCGGGCGCCGTGCTCGCGGCGGGTGCGCCGCGCGGCGCCCTCGATTGCGCCGGCCGTGGAGCCCCAGCCGAGCACCAGCAGGTCGGCGGAGTCCGGGTCGCCGACCACGAGGTCCGGCACCTCGATCGCGGCGATGCGCTTCTCGCGCAGGCGCGTCATGTACTCGTGGTTCGGCGGGTCGTAGGAGATGTTGCCCGTCACGTCCTGCTTCTCGAGACCGCCGATGCGGTGGCGCAGCCCGGGCGTGCCGGGAATAGCCCAGGGCCGGGCGAGGTTCGCGTCGCGCGCGTAAGGCTGGAAGCCGCTCGGGTCGCCGGCGAAGTTCGGCTCGATCTTCGGCAGCTGCGACACGTCGGGCAGGTGCCACGGCTCCGAGGAGTTGGCCAGGAACGTGTCGGAGAGCAGGATCACCGGCGTGCGGTAGGTGATGGCGATGCGGGCGGCCTCGATGGCGGCGTTGAAGCAGCCGCCCGGCGTGGACGCCGCGATCACCGGTAGCGGCGACTCGCCGTGGCGGCCGTAGAGCGCCATCAGCAGGTCGCCCTGCTCCGTCTTGGTGGGCATGCCGGTGGAGGGCCCGGCGCGCTGGACGTCGATGACCACCAGCGGCAGCTCCATTGCGACGGCCAGTCCAATCGTCTCCGCCTTCAGGTCCATGCCCGGGCCGCTGGTCGCGGTCACGGCCAGCTGGCCCGCGAAGGCCGCGCCCAGCGCCATGTTCGCCGCGGCGATCTCGTCCTCCGCCTGCACCGTGCGCACGCCGAAGCGCTGGTGGCGCGAGAGGTAGTGGAGGACCTCCGAGGCCGGCGTGATCGGGTAGCTGGCGTAGAACAGGCCGAGCCCGCTGCGCACGCTGGCGGCGATCAGCCCCAGCGCCAGGGCGCTCGTGCCGTCCACGTTGCGGTAGGTGCCGGGCGGCGCCGGGGCGGCGTCGATCTCGTAGTGAACCGCCAGCAGCTCGGCCGTCTCGCCGAAGTTGTAGCCCGCCCGGAAGGCGGCCAGGTTGGCTTCGCGGACCGGGGCGTTGTCGGCGAACTTCTTCTCCACCCAGTCCACCGTGGGCTCGGTGGGGCGCCCGTACATCCACGACACCAGGCCCAGCGCGAACAGGTTCTTCGAGCGGCTGGCGTCGCGCGAGCTGATGCCCTCGATGCCCTCCGTGGCGCGCACGGTCATGCTGGTCATCGGCACGCGGAAGACCTGGTAGGCGTCCAGCGAGTCGTCCTCGAGCGGGTTGGCCTGGTAGCCCGCCTTTCTCAGGTTGTGGTCCGAGAAGCCGTCCTCGTTCACGATGACCGTGCCGCCCTGCTCGAGCGTGGCGAGGTTCGTGATCAGCGCGGCCGGGTTCATCGCGACGAGCACGGTCGGGTTGTCGCCCGGCGTGGTGATGTCGCGTGAGGCGAAGTGGATCTGGAACGCCGAGACGCCGTGCGGCGTTCCGGCGGGCGCGCGGATCTCCGCAGGGAAGTCCGGCAGCGTGGCGAGGTCGTTGCCCACCACGGCGGTCGCGTCGGTGAAGCGACTGCCCGTGAGCTGCATCCCGTCACCTGAGTCCCCGGCGAACCGGACGACTACGCGGTCAATCTTCTCGACGGTCTTCTCAGGCAAGTAGCAGAACCCTCCAAGGATCATAAACACGCGAACCGGCGGCGAAATACCTACGATTCCGCCGATGGAGCGCTTGCGCGCCAAGCTCGGCGGCAACGAGGGCGAGCGGCCCGTCGTGGAGCTTCCGTTCGACGCCAAGGCGACCTTCGGCAAGGCCCGCGCGCCCGTGCGCGGGCGGGTGGACGGGGCGGAGTTCCGCAGCACCGTGGCGGTCTACGGCGGCCGCTCGTACGTGGGCTTCAACAGGGAGCTGCGCGAGCGGGCCGGCATCGCGATGGGCGACGACGTCGAGGTGGAGCTGGAGCTGGACACCGAGCCCCGCGAGGTGGAGCTGCCGCCGGGGCTCGAGTGGGCGCTGGAGGGGGACGCGGCGGCCAAGCAAGCGTTCGACGGGCTCTCCTACAGCCACCGCCGCGAGTACGCGGAGTGGATCGCGGAGGCCAAGAAGCCCGAGACGCGCGAGCGGCGGGTGGCCAAGGCGGTCGAGATGTTGCTCGCGGGCACGAAGCACCCCTGA
>JBBQRG010000034.1:0-31896 GCA_038215095.1 Solirubrobacterales bacterium
CCGATCACCTTGCCGGTGTCGTCCTCGGCCACCTGGAGCTCCAGCACCAGCGTGCCGTCGTCCTCCTCGAAGGACTCGACCGACACCTCCCCGGGCTCGTCGACGAGCGTCCGGGCCAGGTAGGCGAGCAGCTCCTCCACCTAGGAGGCGTCGCTGCCGGCGCCGGCCTCGGCGCGCGACAGGGCGCGCATGAGGCTCTTCACCGTGCCGGAGGGCTGCGCTCCGCGGGAGACCCAGTGCTGGTAGCGCTCCTCGTCCACGACGATCGTGGAGGGCTCGGTCTGCGGGTTGTAGTGCCCGATCGTCTCGATGAAGCGGCCGTCGCGCGGCGAGCGCTGGTCGGAGACGACCACGCGCCAGATCGGGTTCTTCTTGCTGCCCACTCGCGTGAGCCTCACTCGTACGCTCATAAGAGGTCCACAGGCTAGCGGCCGCCCGCCAACTCCTGCAGGTTGGGCATCTTTCCGCGCGACAGCTGGCGCATCAGCTTCCGCATCTGGCCGAACTGCTTGACCAGCTGGCCGACCGCCTGCACGTTCGTGCCGGAGCCGTGGGCGATCCGCCTGCGGCGCGAGCCGTCGATGATCTTCGGGTTGGCCCGCTCCTCCGGCGTCATCGACTGGATGATGGCCTGGAGGCGGTCCAGCTCGCGCTCGTCGAGGTTCACGTTGCCGAGCTGCTGGCCAACGCCGGGCATCATCTTGAGCAGGCTCTGCAGAGGCCCCATCTTGCGGATCTGCTGGAGCTGGTCGAGGAAGTCGTCGAGCGTGAACTGCTCCTTGCGGATCTTGCGCTCGAGCTCCTGGGCCTGGCGCTCGTCCATCTGGGCCTCGGCCTTCTCCACGAGCGTCTTCACGTCGCCCATGCCGAGGATCCGCTGGGCCATGCGGTCGGGGTGGAAGCGCTCGAAGTCGCCAAGCTTCTCCCCGGTCGAGGCGTAGATCACCGGCTTGCCGGTGACCGCCCGCACCGACAGCGCCGCGCCGCCGCGGGCGTCGCCGTCGAGCTTGGACAGCACCACGCCGTCGAACTGCGTCACGTCGGCGAAGCGCTCGGCCACGTTCACGGCGTCCTGGCCGGTCATGGCGTCGACCACCAGCAGGACGTCGTGAGGCTTGACGCGCTTCTTGATCTCGGCCAGCTCGGCCATCAGCGCCTCGTCGATGTGCAGGCGGCCGCTCGTGTCCACGATCAGCGCGTCGCGGCCGTCCTGCTTGGCCTGGTCGAGGGCCCACTCGGCTATGTCCACCGGGTTGCGCCCGGTGCCCTGCTCGTAGACGGTGGCGCCGGCCTGGGCGCCCACCTTCACGAGCTGGTCCACGGCGGCGGGGCGGTAGACGTCGCAGGCGGCCAGCGCGACGTCCATGCCGTGCTCCTCCTTCAAGTGCTTGGCGAGCTTGCCGCTGGCGGTTGTCTTGCCGGAGCCCTGCAGGCCGGCCATCAGGATCACGGTGGGGCCCTGCTTGGCGAACACGAGCTCGCGGCCGGAGCCGCCCATCAGCTTGGCCAGCTCGTCGTTCACGATCGCGACGACCTGCTGGCCCGGGTTCAGCGACTCGAGCACCTGCTCGCCGAGCGCGCGCTCGCGCACGGCGTCGGTGAACTCCTTCACGACCTTGAAGTTCACGTCTGCCTCGAGCAGCGCGAGCCGCACCTGGCGCATCGCCTTCTTGACGTCGTCCTCGGTGAGCTTGCCGCGCGAGCGGACGTCGTCGAGGGCGCCCTGGAGGCGCTCTGAGAGCGTGTCGAACATGCGGGTTTGAGGCTAGCTCACGTGCGTGCGCGCCGGTCGGAGGCGATCCACGCCTCCAGTACCGGGTCGACCAGCTGGTAGCCGCCGTCCTCGAGGCGCTGCAGCTCTCCCTCGCGGACGAGCTGGCCGCTCACCGTGCGAGCGGTGCTCTTGCTGAGACCGAAGCGCAAGAGCGTGTCCTTGGCCAACAGCGACGTACCGAGCCCCCACTTGCCCGTCCAGGCGACGGCCGCGAGAACGCGGCGCTGGTTGGCCGACAGCCGCTCCCAGTAGCGCTCGAACGCCTCCTGCAGCTCGCTGAACGCCGCCGCCACGGCGGCGCCCCACTCCTCCGGGCCGGGCGGCCCCTCGCCCGCGGCCTCCCAGAGGTGGTGGGCGAGCAGCATCGCGCGCTGCGGGTGCCCGCGCACCAGGTCGAGCAGGTCCTCCATCACCGCTCCGGCCGAGCGGTCGGAGCGCGCGAAGCGGGCCTCGACGTACTCGGCCAGGTCCTCGTCGTCGAGCGGGTAGAGCTGGACCTCCCGCGACTGCCCGTAGAGCGGGCGGCCCTTGGCGCCGAACAGCTCCCGCATGAGCCCCGGGTGCGAGCCCGCGAATACGTAGCTCGCCTCGTCGCGGTGGTGCTGGATGCTGCTTCGGATCACGGCGTCCGCGGAGTCCGCGGCGGTCAGGATCTCCTGGAACTCGTCCATCATCACGAGCGTCCTGAGCCCGTCGCGCTCGTGCAGGCGCTTCGGGAGGTCCAGCACGTCTGAGAGCAGCTCGCCCGCCTCGCCTGCCACGAGCGACTCGGCCTCCGCGCCCGTGCCGCCCACGCCCACCTTCCCCTTCAGCCGCCAGCGGCGCCGCACGCCGGCGTACCAGGAGGCAAGCGAGCCCTTCAGCGCCTCGGTGTAGGCGCGGTCGATGCGCGCCGCGATGTCGTCGAGCGTGATCACGCCGAAGAAGTCCACGTACACGCTGCGCATGCCACGCCGCTCGGCCTCCTCGCCCAAACGGCTCAGCAGCGTCGTCTTGCCGTATCGCCTTGGGGCGATGAGGCGCGCGTTGTGGCCACCTTCGGCCAGCTCGGCGAGCCGCTCCAGCTCACCGGCCCGGTCGATCAGATCCTCGGCCGGGGCCGGGACGTCGATCACGAACGGATTCACGGTGCACTAGCTTAGCACTACTTAGTGCGGATACTCCGCACTAGCTGGTGCGGCCCGGCGGCTCCGGCGGCTGCTCGCCCTTCGGCAGCGCGCCCGCGAGCTGGCCCAGCGCCGCCGTGATCTCGCTGGGGATGATCCAGACCTTGTTCGACTCGCCCTGCGCGATCTGCGGCAGCACCTGCAGGTACTGGTAGGCCAGCAGCTTCGGGTCGGCGTCGCCCGCATGGATGGCCGCGAAGACCGTCTCGATCGCCTGTGACTGGCCCTCCGCGCTCAGGATCTGCGACTGGCGGGACCCCTCGGCCCGCAGGATCGCCGCCTGCTTCTCGCCCTCGGCCGTAAGAATCTGGGACTGCTTGACGCCCTCGGCGGTCAGGATCGCCGCGCGCCGGTCGCGCTCGGCGCGCATCTGCTTCTCCATCGCCTCCTTGATCGAGACCGGCGGGTCGACGGACTTCAGCTCCACGCGGTTCACGCGGATGCCCCACTTGCCGGTGGCCTCGTCGAGCACGATGCGCAGCTCGCCGCTGATCTTGTCGCGCGAGGTCAGCGTGTCCTCCAGCGTCATGCCGCCGCTCACGTTACGCAGCGAGGTGAGCACGAGCTGCTCGATTGCCGCGATGTAGTCGGCGATCTCGTAGCTCGCGGCCTTCGGGTCGGTGACCTGGAAGTAGATAACCGTGTCGATGTTGATCACGAGGTTGTCCTCGGTGATCACCGGCTGGGGCGGGAACGAGACCACCTGCTCGCGCAGGTCGATCAGCGGCCTCACCCTGTCCATGTAGGGAACGACCAGCGCCAGGCCGGGGGCGAGCGTGCGCTGGTAGCGGCCGAGGCGCTCCACGACCCCCGCGCGCGCCTGCGGCACGATCCGGATCGAGCGCGAGAGGGTGAGCAACACCAGGAAGGCAACTACGCCCAGGACGATCAGTCCAGCCACTTCGACACCTCCTATTCGGCGACGAGCGCTGTCGCGCCGTCGATCTTCATCACGTCAACCCGCATGCCCGGCTCCATCACATGATCCTCGTCGTAGGCGCGGGCCGTCCAGATCTCTCCGCCGATCTTGACACTCCCGCCGTTCCCGTCCACCCGCTCGAGCACCAGGGCGCGCTGGCCGACAAGCGCCGCGGTGCCGGTTCGCAGCTGCGCGGGGGTGCGCAGGTGGCTGCGCGCGATCGGCCGCAGGACGCCCACCGAGGCGATCGCGGCGGCCGTGAACACGGCCAGCTCGACCGCCACAGAGTCGGTGAGCAGCGCCACAACGGCCGCCAGCACCGCCGCGATCGCGATCGGGCCGAGGAAGAAGCCCATCGTCACGATCTCCCCGGCGGCGAGCGCCCCTGCGGCGATCATCCAGAAGACCCAGTCCATTCTCCAGCCGATCCTACGCCGCTCCGAGCGCGCGCTCGACGTCCTTCAAGAGGTCGGCGGGGTCCTCGCAGCCCGCGCTCAGGCGGATGAATCCGTCGGGAACCTCGTCGCGGCCCCAGCGGCCGCGCCGCTCGGCGCTCGAGTGGACGCCGCCGAAGCTGGTGGCCTCGGTGACCAGCTCGGCGCGCTCGAGAAAGGCCTCGGCGCGCTCGCGGCTGCCGAGGTCGAACGAGACGATCGTGCCGAAACGGCTCATCTGGCGCCGCGCCAGCTCGTGCGCGGGGTCCGACGGCAGGCCCGGGTAGCGCAGCCCGGACACGTCGGCGCGGGCCGCGAGCAGCTCGGCCAGCGCCTGGGCGTTCGAGCAGGCGCGCTCCAGCCGCATGTCGAGCGTGGCCAGCGAGCGGTGGGCCAGCCAGGTTTCGAAGGGACCGGCGATCGCCCCGGTCTCGGTGCGCCAGTGGCGCAGGCGCTCGGCCAGCCGCGGGTCGCGCGCGGACACGTAGCCCAGCAGCACGTCGCTGTGGCCGGTGAGGTGCTTGGTGGCGCTGACCACGCTGAGATCGGCGCCCAGGTCCAGCGGGCGCTGGCCGAGCGGGGTGGCGAAGGTGTTGTCCACCGCCACCAGCGCGCCGCGGTCGTGCGCCGCCGCCGCCAGCTCGCTCACGTCGCAGAGGTCGAGGCCCGGGTTCGACGGCGTCTCGAGCCAGAGCAGGCTCAGCCGGTCGGGCAGCTGGTCAGGCGACAGCGCCGCGGTGGGCAGCGCGGTCACGTGCACTCCCCAGGGAGCGAGGTGGTCGTGAGCCACGCCGCGCACGCTCATGTAGCAGTCGGAGGGCAGTACCAGTGCGTCGCCGGGCTGGAGCAGGCCGATCAGCACGGCCGAGCAGGCGGCCATCCCGGAGGCGAACAGCACCGCCTCGCCGCCGTCCAGCTCGCCCAGCGCCTGCTCGTAGCGCGACCAGGTCGGGTTGCCGTAGCGGCCATAGACGAACTCCGAGCTGGCGGGGTCGCCCTTCAGGTGGAACGGCGCGGCGAAGGTCGGCCCGGGCAGGAACGGCGTGCCCTGCTCGGCGTCGGGCAGCCCGGCGTGCAGGATCCGGGTGCCGTCCTTCATTCGAGGATCGCCCGCGCGAAGTCGTCTGGGTCGAACGGGCGCAGGTCCTCGATGGCCTCGCCGGTGCCGATCAGCCTGACCGGCACCTCCAGCTCCTGGGCGATCGCCAGCGCGATCCCGCCCTTGGCCGTGCCGTCGAGCTTCGTGAGCGCGATGCCGGTCACGTCCACCGCGTCGCGGAACAGCATCGCCTGGCGCAGGCCGTTCTGGCCGGTGGTCGCGTCGATCGTGAGCAGCGTCTCGTGGGGGGCGCCGGGCGACTGGCGCTCGATCACCTTGCGCACCTTGCGCAGCTCCTCCATGAGGGGCTGCTGGGTGTGCAGGCGACCGGCCGTGTCCACGATCACCACGTCGACCCCCCGCGCCCTGGCCGCCTCGATGGCGTCGAAAGCCACGGCGCCCGGGTCGGAGCCCGGCTCGCCCCGCACGAGGGCGGCGCCGGCGCGCTCGGCCCAGGTCTCGAGCTGCTCGGCCGCGGCGGCGCGGAAGGTGTCGCCCGCGGCCAGGAGCACCGACAGCCCGAGCTCGTGCTGGAGCTGCCAGGCGATCTTCCCGATCGTGGTGGTCTTGCCGCTGCCGTTCACCCCCACCACCAGCACCACGGCTGGGCGCTCGGTCAGGTTCACCGCGGCGCCGTCTACGCGCGCCGAGTCGGCCAGCAGCTCGCGCAGGCGCCTGGTCAGGTCCTCGCCGCCGGTCAGCTCGCCGGACTGCGCCTCGTCCTCCAGCCGCTCCACGATCGCCGCGGTGGTCGGGGCGCCGACGTCGGCGTAGATCAGCGCCTCCTCGAGGTGCTCGAAGGCCTCCTCGTCGAGCGACTGGAACATGCTCGCCTGCAGCTCCGCTCCGAGCGCCTGGCGCGTCTTCGACATGTTCTCGCGCAGCCGGCCGAAGAAGCCGCGGCGCTCGGGCTCGGCGTCCCCGGCCGGCTCAGCGGCTTCCGGCACCTCGGCGCCGGTGTCGAACAGCTCTTGCCAGGTGCGGGCCATCGCCCGCAGGATAGGCCGCTAAGCGGCTTCGGTAGCCGCGTCGGCCGGCCGGCCCGCCAGCTTGCGCGAGATCACGCGCGACACGCCGTCGCCGCCCATGCTGACGCCGTAGAGCGTGTCCGCGGCGTCCATCGTGCGCTTCTGGTGGGTGACCACGATGAACTGGGCGCGGTCGGAGTAGCGGCGCACCAGCTGCAGGAAGCGGTCGATGTTCACGTCGTCGAGGGCGGCCTCGACCTCGTCGAGGATGTAAAAGGGGCACGGCCGGGCGAGGAAGACCGCGAACATGAAGGCCAGCGCGACCAGCGACTTCTCGCCGCCCGACAGCAGCGACAGCCGCTTGGTGGCCTTGCCGGCGGGCGTGACCTCCACCTCGACGCCCTCCTCGCTGACCTCGTCCACGTGCTCGTCCTGATCGCCGCCGGCGGCCTCCTCGTCCTGGGGCGGCGCCTCCCCGCCCACCACGGGGCGCGGGCCCTGGTCGGCGCGCACCAGGCGCAGCCGGCCGCGGCCGCCCGGGAACAGGTGCGCGACCACGTCCTCGAAGTTGCGGGCGGCGGCCTCGAAGGTCTCCTCGAAGGCCTCGCGGATGCGGCGGTCGGTGTCCTTGATCAGGCCCTCGAGCTCGGCCAGCGCGTCCTCGAGGTCGCCGCGCTGGCCCTCCAGCTCCTCGACGTGGGCGACGGCCTCCTCGTACTCGCTGGCGGCAAGCGGGTTCACCGGCCCCAGCTGCTCGCGGCGGCGGGCCAGGCGCTCCACCCTGGCGGCCAGCGCCTCGCGCTCCTCGACGGGCAGCGGCTCGTTGCGGGCCTGGGGCTCGAGGCCCAGCTTCGCGGCCACCTCCCCCAGCTCGCGCTCGCGCTCGGCCGAGGCGTCGCGCACCTGCTGGGCGGTCACCTCGGCGAGCGTCACGGCCTCCCCGGCCCGCTTCAGGCGCTCGCGCAGCTCCGCCTCATCGTGGGCGCACTCGCGCAGCTCGGCGGCGGTCTGGTCGCCGGCGGCGGCGCCGGCCTCGTGCTCGGCCGCCAGCGCGTCGCGGCGCTCCGACACGGCCACGCGGGCGGCCTCGAGGGCCAGAGAGGCGCGCTCGGCCTTTTCGGCCAGCGCGAGGTCGTGCTCGATGCCGCTGCGCAGGCCGGCGATCGCGTTGAGCCGCTCGGCCCGCTCGCGCTCCATTCGCTCGGCGAGGCGACGCTCGGCGCCCAGCTCGGCGGCCAGCTCCGCGCGGCGCATGGCCTCCGGGCCCTGGTCGGGTGCCTCGCGACGTCTCTCGATGGTCCACTCGCGGCGCGACACGCCCTCCTCGGCGTCCTGTGCCTCGCGCAGCGCACGCCGCAGCGCGGTGTCCGCCTCCTCGCGGGCCGTATCGGAGGCGGCAACCTGCTCGGCGGCCTGCACGAGCGCGCGGCGCGCGCCTGCCTCTTCGTTCATGGAGCGCTCGGAGGCGGTCACCAGCTCGCCGCGCCGGTTCAGCTCCTCGAGCAGCCGATCGGCGCCGCCCGCCGCGGCCTGCGCCAGCTCGCCGCTGCCGGCGTCGAGCAGCCGGCCGGCGCGCGTGACCGCCACGCCGCGGAAATCCTCCGGCAGCCCCTCGAGCGAGTCCACCACCCAGGCGTCGCCCAGCAGGCGCGCGGCCAGCGCGGACAGGCCCGGCTCGGGGTTCACGCGGTCGAGCAGCCGCTCGGCGCCGCCACCGGGACCAGCGGAGGCGGGCGCGTCGGAGCCCTGGGCGGCGCCGGCCACCAGGGCGCTGCCGCCGCGCTCGCCGGCCGCGTCCAACAGCTTCTGGCCGCTTCGAAGGTCGTCCACCACGCCGGCGGTCAGGCGCGGGCCCAGCACGGCGGCGAGCGCCAGCTCGTAGCCGCGCTCGGCGCCCAGGCCCTCGGCCAGGGGCCGCGCGCCCTCGGGCGCCGCTCCGGCGGCGCGCACGAACTGGTTCGCGGCGGCCAGCTCGGCGCCGGCGGATGCCGCCGCCGCGCGGGCCGCCTCGGCGGCGCGCTCGGCCTGCACGCGGGCGGCGCGTGCCTGGTCGGCGTCCTGCTCGGCCCCTTCCAGCGCCTCGCGGCGCCCGGCCGCCACCCGCTGAAGCTCCTCGTGGCGCTCGCGCGCCTTAGCCAGCTCGCCCTCGAGCCCGGCCAGCTCGCCCACCAGCCGCTGCTCGCGGCCCTCGTCGAGCAACGCCAGCTCGCGCTCCAGCGCGGCCAGCCGGCCGCCCTCCTCGGGCGCCGGGGCGGCGGCCTCGGCCTCGAACAGCTCGAGCTGGCGCCTGCGACGCTCGGCCCGCTCTGCGGCCGCCACGCCCGCGTCGCGCGTGCGCTCCAGGCGCATGCCGATTCGCTCGGCGGCCGAGCGCGCGGCGTAGAGCCGCGCCTGCAGGCGCTCGCGGCCCTTGGTGTGCGCGGCGAAGGACTCTTCGGCCGCCTCGCGACGCCGCGCTACGGCCGCCAGCAGCTGCTCGGCCCCGTCGCTATCGGCCCTGGCCGCGGTGGCGCGGGACTCGGCCTCGCCCAGCTCCAGCCGGATTGCCCGCGCGCCCTCGGCGGCCAGCTCCATCCGGGCCTCGAGCGACTGGCGCTCGAGCCGCTCGTGCAGCTCGGCCGCCTCGGCCTGGCGCTTCAGCGGCTTCAGGCGCGAGCGCGCCTCGCGCTCCACGTCGAGCGCGCGCGACAGGTTCTCGCCCGTGCGCTCGAGCTTCAGCTGAGCACGACGGCGGCGCTTGCGGTGCTTGCCGAGCCCGGCCGCCTCCTCGATCAGCAGGCGGCGCTCCTTGGGCCTCGACATCACGATCTGCTCGACCTTGCCCTGCGACACGACCGAGTGCATCTCCTTGCCGAGCCCGGAGTCCGACAGCACCTCGAGCACGTCCACGAGGCGGCAGCGCGCCCCGTTCAGGCGGTACTCGCCCTCGCCGTCGCGGCCCAGCTTGCGGACGATCGAGATCTCCGAGAAGTCGGTCTCGAGACCGCCCTCGCCGTTGTCGATCACCACCTCCACCTCGGCCGAGCTCGAGCCCTTGATGCCGTGGCCGCCGGCGAAGATCACGTCCTTCATCGTCTGGCCGCGCACCGCGAGCGGGCTCTGCTCGCCGAGCGCCCAGAGCACCGCGTCGGTGATGTTCGACTTGCCCGAGCCGTTGGGCCCCACGACCACCGCGACGCCGGGCGCGAACTCCAACCTGGTGCGCTGGGGGAAGGACTTGAAGCCCTTGATGGTGAGCGACCGCAGGTGCATCAGCCGTCTCCGAGCTTGTCGAGTGCCTGCAGGGCGGCTTCCTGCTCGGCGCCCTTCTTGGTCTTTCCCTCGCCGCGGCCGAGCTCCTGCCCGGCCACCTCGGCCACCGCCACGAAACTGCGGTCGTGCGCGGGGCCGTCCTCGGAGTCGATCCGGTAGATGACGACCTCGGCCTGGCGGGCCAGGCGCTCCTGGAGCACCGACTTGTAGTCGACGGGGTGCTCGAGGGCCTCCTCCACCTCGCCCTCGAACGAGCGGACCACGGCGGCGGCGGTGCGCTCGAAGCCGAAGGCCAGGTAGGCGGCGCCGATGATCGCCTCGCAGATCGACGCGAGCACGCGCTCGGAGGCGAGCAGCATCTCGGCGCTTCGGCCCTCGCCCTCAGGCGCCGCCTCGCGTAAGAGCTCCGGCACGCCGATTCCCACGGCCACACGCGCGCACGAGGCGCCGCTGACGGCCTGTGCGCGCACCTTGGTCAGGCGCCCCGCCCCGTAGCTCTCGAAGCGCGGGAACAGGTCGGTGGATACGGCCAGGCTCAGCACGACGTCACCGAGGAAGGCGAGCCGCTCGTATGACTCGGCTCGGTGCTCGACCCACGAGGCGTGCGTGAACGCCTGCGTGTGGAGCTCCTCGGGCAGCTGGTCGAGGAGCTCGCCGAGTGACTCCTCCCCTTCAGGCCTCGATCTCCGCTGCATGGGCAGCCACGAAGTCCGCGGCCTGCCCGACCGTGACGATCTTCGCCGCCTCCTCGTCGGGGATGCGGATTCCGTAGGTGTCCTCGAGCTCCACCACGAGCTCGACGAGATCGAGCGAGTCTGCCTCCAGGTCCTCCTTGAAGCGCGTGCCGTCCTCGATCCGCGCGGGATCGATCTCCAGCTCCGTGGCGAGGTGCTCGCGGATGCGTCCGAGGACCGCTTCGCGGTTCATTCGGGGGCGAAGCTAGCAGCGGGCGCGGACCTCAAGGCCCCGGCTGTTTCGAGGGCCTCGGCCGTGCGCTCGACCATCCGCTCGTCGACCGCCCGGCGCGCCAGCCGCACCGCCCCGGCGATGCCGTCCGGGCCGAAGCTGCCGTGCGCCACCACCACGGGCTTTCGCAGCCCAAGCAGGATCGCGCCACCCACGCGCTCGGGGTCGAGCTCCTCGCGCAGCCTGCCGACCTTGCGCCTGATCAGCAGGCCGCCCAGGCTCGACACCGGCCCGGACCTCACGGCGTCGCGGATCGCGCCCGTCACGGTCTTGGCCGTGGCCTCCATCGCCTTCAGCGCGATGTTGCCGGTGAAGCCGTCGGTGACCACCACGTCCACGGCGCCGCCGGTCAGGTCGAAGCCCTCCACGTTCCCGGCGTAGTTCAGCGCCTGCGAGCCGGCCAGCCGCTCGCCCGCTTCGAGCACGTCGGGCGTGCCCTTGCCGGACTCCTCGCCCACCGACAGCAGGCCGACTCTCGGCCGCGCCGCCCCCAGCACGACCTCCATGAAGCACGCGCCCATGTGGGCGAACTGCACGAGGTGCTCGGGGCGCACCTCCACATTCGCGCCGCAGTCGAGCAGCAACAGGGCCCGCCCGGGCACCGGCACCAGCACCGCCAGCGCCGGGCGGTGCACCCCGCGCAGGCGCTTGATTTGGAGCGTGGCCGCGGCCAGCGTCGGGCCCGTCGAGCCCGCCGACACGAGCGCGTCGGTGCGGCCGTCGGCCACGGCCGCCGCCGCCTGCACGATCGAGGCCTGCGGCGTGGAGCGCACGGCGCGGACCGGCTCCTGTCCCGGCGCGATCCCCTCCGGGGCATCGACCACCTCGACCTGGTCGCCGGCCGGGCCGATCTGGGCGGCGGGCCCGAACAGCATCACCGGCAGGCCGGAGCGGCGGGCACCCTCGGCGACAGCGGCCTGCCCCCGGTCCGCGCCGTTCGCGTCGAGCGCGATCACGGCCGGAAGGAGTTAGGAGTCGTCGTCGGCCGTCGCGTCCTGCACGACGACCTCGCGGCCCGCGTAGGTTCCGCAGACCGAGCAGACCCGGTGCGGTAGGCGCGGCGAGTGGCAGCGCGGGCACGTGACCAGCCCAGTCAGGGTGATCTTGTGCTGCGAACGCCGCTTGTTCGTGCGCGAGTGCGACTGTCTCTGCTTGGGGACTGCCATCGGCGGGAAGTGTAGAGCGCCTAGCGCCGCAGACGTCGGCGGCGGGCCGCGCGCCGGTCCCACGCACCGTTCGTGATGGCTGCCCCGATCACGGTCAGCGCCAGCAGCAGGCAGCGCTCTCGCCACAGCTTCGCGGCGCTCGGGTCACCGAAGCGGCGCCAAGCGGCTTCAATGGCAGCGACGAGACCGCCCAGCTGAAGCAGATAGGCGGCGTGCACGTCGAGTCCCACCGGGCGACGTGGGTGCGGGGGCTTCGCGGGCCACCACGCCCAAGGAGCGTGTTCAAGCCCCCAGTCCGACGCCGCGTTCACCCAGTCGTCGGCAAAGGCCAGCGGCTCTGTCGCGCGTGCGGCGTGGCTGGGCGAGCGGCGGCTAATCGAGCTTCAGCTCCCGCAGGGGGCCCCAGCGCGGGTCTGGCTCGGGCTCGTGCTGGTGCTCGGGGCCAGCCTCGTTGAGATTCTCGCCGCACACCGCACAGAGCCCCGCGCAGTCCGCACGGCAGACGATCTGGGTGGGCAGCGCCAGCGCCAGCGTGTCCCGCGCCCAGGAGTGCAGGTCGAGCTCCGACTCGTCCACGTACTCCGAGTTCAGCTCCTCGACGCCGCCGGGCTGGTCGACCTCCCGCGCGTCGATGTCGATCCCGTGACCCGCGGGCTCCAGGCAGCGCATGCACGGCCCGTCGAGCTCGGTGTCGAAGCGGAGCCGCAGCGCGTAGCCCTTGGTGGTGTGGGCCACGTCGAGCACGGCGTCGACCTCCCCTCCCGGCACTTCGTAGCGCTGGCCGCCGAAGTCGAACCCGTCGACGCCCACGACCAGCTCGAGCCGCCGTCCCTCGCCCGATGAGAGCGAGAGCGTGCCGAGGTCGAGCGTGTCCGTGTGAGCCGCCACCACACCGAGATTACCCGGGGCGGGCAGCGACTCCACCGCGTCCGTCAGCTCTCGCAGCTCGCCTTGGAATTGCTCCCGGAGCCGCCCGAGCAGGAGTCCTGTCCGGCGCCGCCGTCGAGGTGGTCGTTGCCGGGACCGCCGAACAGCTTGTCGGGGCCACCGTTACCCAGCAGCTTGTCGTTGCCGGCCTCGCCCAGGAGCTTGTCGGCGCCGTTTCCGCCGCTGATCTTGTCCTTGCCGGAGCCGCCCGAGAGGCCGTCCTTGCCGCCGCCGCCGCTCAGGTCGTCGTCGCCCGAGCCGCCGCCGACCTTGTCGTCGCCCGAGCCACCGCTGGCGACGTCGTCTGCAGACCCGCCAGCGACGTGGTCATCGCCCGACTCGCCGGCGAGGCCGTCCTTGCCGGCGCCGCCCGACAGCGAGTCGTCGCCCGAGCCGCCATGGATCGTGTCCTTGCCGGCCTGGCCGAACAGCTTGTCCTTGCCTGCGCCGCCGGCGATCGAGTCGTTGCCGTTGCCGCCGCAGATCACGTCGTTGCCGCCCTTGCCGTTGATCTTGTCGTTGCCCGCGCCGGCGACGATCACATCCGCGTGGGAGGTGCCGTTGATCACGTTGGCTCCGGCCGTGCCGACGATGGTCGCCGTCTTCCCGTTGCACTTCACACTCGGCGGTGGCGGCGGGGGCGGCGGAGGTGGCGGAGGCGGAGGCGGCGCCACCGTGACGGTGAACGTGTGCGCTGCGCTCTGCCCGGTGTTGCTCGCGCTATCCGACTGCTCCGCCCGGGCCGTGTAGGTGCCCGCGCCGAGCGCCGGCGAGCCGTCGATGCTCCAGCTCGCGCCGGAGCGTGTGGCGTTGCGGGTCTGCAGCGGGGCTCCCGTGGCCGTCGAGCCGGCGTAGATCTTCACGGTGACCGTGCTCGAGTCGCCCGGAGCATTGCCGGCGGCGCCGCTGTAGGTGGGGGTCGAGTCGGTCGTGGAGCCGCCGTTCGCGGGCGAGGTCAGGCTGACCGTCGGCGCGGTCGTGTCCACCCCGAACGTCCTCGCACTGCTCTGGCCGGTATTGGTTGCGTCGTCGGACTGCTCGGCCTGGGCGGTGTAGGTGCCGTCGGGCAGGCTGGCCGAATCGACGGAGTAAGCACCGCCGCCGCCGCGGTTCGCCGTGAGGGTCTGGACCGGCGTGCCGGTGGCGGAGCCGCCGCTGTAGATCTTCACCGTGACCGGGTCCTGGTCCCCCGTCGCCGTGCCGCCCGTGCCGCTGAAGGTCGGCGTCGCGTCGGCCGTGTCCCCTGCCGGAGGCGTGGTCAGCGTGACGGTCGGGGCCGTGGCGTCCACCCTGAACGTGTGCGCGGCGCTCGTCCCGGTGTTGGGCACGCTGTCCGACTGCTCGGCCTGCGCCGTGTAGGTGCCGTCCGGCAGGTTGGCCGAATCGACGGAGTAAGCACCGCCGCCGCCGCGGTTCGTCGTTAGCGTCTGGACGAGGGTGCCGGTGGTGTCGGAGCCGCTGTAGATCTTCACCCTGACCGGGTCCTGGTCACCGGGGGCGGTGCCGCCGGTGCCGCTGAAGGTGGGGGTGGCGTCCTTGGTCAAGCTCCCGTCGGGCGGGTTCGTGAGGGTGACCGTGGGGGCCGTCGTGTCGGGAGTGCCCGTGACCGTGAACGTGTGGGCGGCGCTGAGGCCCACGTTGCCGGCCCCGTCGACCTGGGTCGCCTGCGCGGTGTAGGTGCCGGGGGAGAGCTCGGGGGAGCCATCGACGGTGTAGTTGCCGCCGCTTTGCGTCGCTGGGAGCGTTTGGAACGGCGTGCCGGTCGCGGTCGAGCCGTGGTAGACGTTGACGTTGACCGTGTTCGAATCGCCGGGAGCGGTGCCAGCCGCACCGCTGTAGGTGGGGGTCGTGTCGCCGGAGCTGCTGCCGTCAGCGGGCGTCGTCAGCGTCACGGCCGGCGGAGTAAGGTCGTCGGTGGCGCCGGCTGAGCAGGCGCCAGAGGGGGCGTTCTCCAGCCGCATCGCATCGATGAACGCCGCCGAGTCGAGGGCGGAGTCGCCCTGGTCGAAGACCGACAGGTAGATCGAATGGGCGCCGGCGGTGATCGGAGTTGAGGCGCGCAGCTTGGCGGTGGCACCGTCGTAGGTCGTGCCCGCGGCCGCCGCCTCCGAGAAGCCAGCGGTGTTGATGCTGATCAGGTTGTGGCTCGAGTCGAACGCGAAGTTGTGGGGCGCGCTCACTGGGTTCGGCACCGACGGGTCGGTGCTGATCGTGAAGTCGGACGTGTCCAGTTCCGCGACGAAGGCGTCGTTGAACGAGGAGCCCACGTACTCGGGGAACTCGTCGGAGAGGAAGCGGAAGTCGAGGCGGAGGCAGTTCATTCCGATCGGGACGTTCAGGTTCACCTTCAGGGTCGTGAGGTCGTGAACGCTGGAGCCGTGCGCCGCCGTTCCGGCCCCGTCGCCGTCGCTCTGTCCGGTTGAGCCGCTGTCGTTGGGATTGTCGGCGAACGTGCTGTTTCCGGAGGTGATGATGGCGAAGGTCGAGCCGCTGGTGGGGAAGCCCGTCAGTAAGGAGTCCGAGGTGGCCACGGGATTCGTGTCCTGGTCCGGCGGGACCCCCTCCGAGCCCTCGCTGAGATCGGTTGAGGACGTGCAGCCGGGGTCCCCTACGCCCGGGGTCGCCGAGTAGTCGATCTTGCCGTCGCCGTCGTCGTCAACCCCGTTGCCGCAGGCGGGAGTCGGGTCCGCCACGCCGTCGGTCTCCTCGTTGTCCTGCGGGCTGCTGCAGCCGGGGTCGCCGGCTCCCGCGGTCGGCGAGTAGTCCGTGAAGCCGTCGCCGTCATCGTCTTGGCCGTTGGAGCACTGGGGCGCCGGGTCATCCTCCTCGAGGTTGTCCGTGGCGCTCTGACAGCCGGGGTCGCCGGCGCCCGGGGTCGGCGAGTAGTCGGTGAGCCCGTCTCCGTCGTTGTCCACTCCGTCGTTGCACTCAGACGGCGTGGCGCCCGGCGCGGGGGGGATGACCGTGAACTCCGCCGTGGTAAACGCTCCTCCCGGCAGCGAGTCGGTGAGCGCGCCCGCCACGGTACCCGGGTCGCGGCTCGGCGTGATGGCGCCGAGCGCGGGAGCCGCCATGACAAGGCTGACCAGCGTGGTGGCTACGGCAAGGCTGAGCCGCAAACCAAAGCGAGCAAACGACGTGGGGCGCATCGACCGAGTCCTCCCTGCCGTTGAGGTGATTCCCTCCGGACTCGGCCCAACATAAGCGCGGTTTAAAGATTTCGCAAGAAACTCGCGGAAAAGTTCCCGAAAAGTTGACGACCTAGTGGCCTAGTCGACGCCGACTTCTTCGCGGCCCTGGAGGCGGTCGCGCCCCCGCTGCACCGCGGCGATGAACTTCGTCAGGTTCACCTCGAGCGTGTTCAGGATGTCGTCGGCGTAGTCCTCGGCGCCCAGCCGGATCTCTCGCTCGCGGGCGCGGGCCTCCTCGACGATCTCGTCCGCCTGGCGCTCGGCCTGCTTGACGACCTCCTCCTCGGAGATCAGGCGCGTCTGCTCGTCACGCGCCTCCTTGACCACCCGCTCCGCCTCGCTTCCGCACGGCGCGGTCAGTCGAGCTTGAGCCCGCGCAGGGCGGCCCGGCGCGGTCGGGCTCGGGCTCGTGCTGGTGCTCGGGGCCCGCCTCGTTGAGGTTCTCGCCGCAGACCGCACAGAGACCGGCGCAGTCCTCGCGGCAGACGATCTGGGTGGGCAGCGTCAAGGCCAGCGCGTCGCGTGCCCAGGAGTGCAGGTCGAGCTCCGACTCGTTTACCTACTCCGAGCTCAGCTCCTCGATCCCGCCCGGCTGGTCGACCTCCCGCGCGTCGACGTCAACCCCCACCTCGTAGCTGGCCGCCGAAGTCGAAGCCGTCCACGCCCACGGACAGCTCGAGCCGCCGCCCCTCCCCCGAGGAGAGCGAGAGCGTGCCGAGGTCGAGCGTGTCTGTATGAGCCGCCACCGCATCGAGACTACCCGGGGACGGGCGAAGCGCCCAAGGGCTCGTCAGCTCTAGCAGCTGTGCAGCCCGTCGACCCCGGGCCCGCCCGAGCAGGAGTCCTTTCCTGAGCCTCCGGTGAGCAGGTCCTTGCCCGCGCCGCCGAACAGGCTGTCTCTCCCGGTGTCGCCGAACAGCTTGTCGTTTCCTGCGTCACCAAAGAGACGATCGCGCCCCGCGCCTCCGTTGAGATGGTCCTTGCCAAGGCCGCCGGACAGCTTGTCGTCACCGTCGTCACCGCTCAGCGAATCGTTGCCGACGTCGCCGATGAGGTTGTCCTTACCAGAGCCGCCGCTGAGCTTGTCGTTGCCGTCCTGGCCGAGCAGCTTGTCGTTGCCGGAACCGCCGGCTACGTGGTCGTCTCCTGCCCCTGCGCACACGACGTCATTGCCCGCGTTGCCATGGATTCGGTCGTTGCCGCCGCCCGTGACGATCACGTCCGCCTTGGACGTGCCCTCGATCACGTCGGACCCGGCGGTGCCGACGATCGTCGCCAGCTTTCCGTCGCACGTCACCGGAGGTGGCGGCGGCGGTGGCGGAGGTGGAGGTGGCGGTGGCGCCACGGTGATGGTGAACGTGTTCGCAGAGCTGTGGCCCGTGTTGAAGGCGCTGTCCGACTGCTCCGCCTGGGCCGTATAGGTGCCGCCGCTGAGCGCGGGCGAGCCTGACACGCTCCAACTCGTGCCGCTCCGCGTAGCGTTGCGGGTCTGGATCGGGCTGCCGGACGCGCTCGCGCCGCTGTAGATCTTTACCGTGACCGTGCCGGAGTCGCCGGGCCCGCTGCTCGCCACACCGCCGAACGTGGGGGTCTGGTCGCTCGTCGAGCTCAGGCGCGTCGGCGCCGTCAGCGTCACTGTGGGAGCCGTGTCGTCGACCACCGTGAACGTGTTCGCCCCACTCGTCCCCTTGTTCGACGCGCTGTCTGTCTGCTCGGCCTGGGCTGTGTAGGTACCGCCGGGTAGGCCCGACGCGTCGACCGTCCAGCTGCCGCCCGAGCGCGGGGCGTTCAGCGTCTGCACCGGACTGCCCGACGCGGCCGAGCCGCTGTAGACCTTCACCGTGACCGTGCTCGAGTCGCCCAGGGCGTTACCCGCAGCACCGCTGAGCGTCGGCGTCTGGTTGCTCGTCGAGCTCCCCCCCGCGGGCGCGGTCAGCGTCACCGCCGGCGGCGTCGTGTCGACCGTGAACGTGTTCGCCGCGCCCTGGCCCTTGTTGCCGGCGCTGTCTTCCTGCTCGGCCCGGGCGGTGTAGGTGCCCGCGGCGAGCGCCGGCGTGCCTGACACGCTCCAGCTCCCCGTGCCCCCCCGATCCGCCGCCAGCGTCTGCACCGGACTGCCGCTCGCAGCCGTGCCGCTGTACACCTTCACCGTCACGGTGCTCGAGTCACCGACCGCGGTCCCCGCGGCACCGCTGAAGATCGGCATGGTGTTGTTCGTCGAGCCTTCGTTTGCGGGCGACGTGAGACTGACTACCGGCGCTGTTGTGTCGATCGTGAACGTGCTCGCCGGGCTCTGGCCGGTATTGCCCGCGGTGTCAGCCTGCTCCGCCTGGGCCGTATAGGTCCCGTCCGCCAGCGGAAGCGAGCCATCCACCGACCAGATCCCGCCTATCCGTGTGGCCGTGCGGGTCTGCACGGGCGTCCCCGAGGTGCTGTTGCCGCTGTAGACCTTCACTGTCACCGAGCTCGAGTCGCCCAAGGCGACGCCCGCAGCGCCACCGTAGGTCGGGGTTGTGTCGTTGGTGACGCTCCCGTTGGCCGGGCCTGTCAGGCTCACCACTGGAGCCGTTGTGTCCACGGTGAAGGTGTTCGGCGCGCTCTGGCCCGTGTTGCCTGCGCTGTCCGACTGCTCGGCCCGGGCCGTGTAGGTACCCGCGTCCAGGCTCGACGAGGCGACCGTCCAGGTGCCGCCCGTGCGCGTGGTATTAAGTGTCTGCACCGGACTACCCGACGTGCTCGGCCCGCTGTAGACCTTTACTGTCACCGTGCCCGAGTCGCCCACCCCGTTGCCCGCGGAGCCGCTGAACGTAGGCGTCTGATCGTTAGTCCGGCCCCCGTCCGGCGGCGTGGTCAGCGACGGCGTCGGAGCTGTCGTGTCGACAGTGAACGTGTTCGAGGTGCTCTGGCCCGTATTTCCGACGCCGTCGGCCTGCTCGGCCTGTGCCGTGTATGTCCCGTCTGCCAGCGCTGGCGAGCCGTCCACCGACCAGATCCCGCCTATGCGCGTGGCCGTGCGGGTCTGCACGAGCGTCCCCGAGGTGCTGTTGCCGCTATAGATCTTCACCGTCACCGAGCTCGCGTCATCCGGCCCGTTGCCAGCGCTCCCGCTGTAGGTCGGCGTCGTGTCGCTGGTGACGCTGCCGTTGGCGGGGCCCGTCAGGCTCACTACCGGGGCTGTCGTGTCCACCGTGAACGTGTTCGCCGCGCTGTGGCCGGTATTGCCGGCGGTGTCCAACTGCTCCGCTTGCGCCGTATAGATCCCGTCCGCCAGTGCCGGCGAGCCTGCCACGTTCCAGCTTGCGCCGGCGCGGCTCGCTGTGCGGGTCTGCACTAGCGTCCCCGAGGTGCTGTTACCGCTATAGACCTTCACGGTCACCGAGTTCGCGTCCCCGGACCCGTTGCCAGCCGCCCCGCCGTAGATCGGGGTCGTGCTGTTGGTGACGCTGCCGTTGACCGGGCCCGTCAGGCTCACCGTCGGCGCCGTCGTGTCGACCGTGAACATGTGGGCGGTGCTCTGGCCCGTGTTGCCCGCGCTGTCAGTCTGCTCGGCCTGGGCCGTATAGGGCCCGTCAGCCAGCGCCGGCGAGCCGTCCACCAACCAAGTCCCCCCTATCCGCGTGGCCGTGCGGGTCTGCACGAGCGTCCCCGAGGTGTCGCTGCCGCTGTAGACCTTCACGGTCACCGAGGTCGAGTCACCGGACCCGTTGCCAGCGGCCCCGCTGTAGGCAGGCGTCGCGTCGTTGGTGACGCTGCCGTTGACCGGGCCCGTCAGGCTCACCGTCGGCGCCGTCGTGTCGACCGTGAACATGTGGGCGGTGCTCTGGCCCGAGTTGCCCGCGCTGTCCGACTGCTCCGCCTGCGCCGTATAGGTCCCGTCCGCCAGCGCCGGCGAGCCTGCCACGCTCCAACTCGTGCCGCTGCGGGTCGCGATGCGGGTCTGAACAAGCGTCCCCGAGGTGTCGCTGCCGCTGTAGACCTTCACCGTCACCGAGGTCGAGTCACCGGACCCGTTGCCAGCGGCCCCGCTGTAGGCAGGCGTCGCGTCGTTGGTAACGCTGCCGTTGGCCGGCCCCGTCAGGCTCACCGTCGGCGCCGTCGTGTCGACCGTGAACGTGTGGGCGGTGCTCTGGCCCGAGTTGCCCGCGCTGTCGGACTGCTCGGCCTGGGCCGTGTACTCACCCGGCGCCAGGTCCGGGAAGCCCGCCACGCTCCAGCTCGTGCCGCTCCGGGTCGCCGTGCGGGTCTGAACAAGCGTCCCCGAGGTGTCGCTGCCGCTGTAGACCTTCACCGTCACCGAGCTCGCGTCATCCGATCCGTTGCCGGCGGCCCCGCTGTAGGTCGGCGTCGTGTCGTTCGTCGAGCTCCCGTCGGACGGCGCGGTCAGCGTCACCACCGGAGCCGTCGTGTCCACCGTGAACGTGTTCGCGCTGCTCTGGCCCGTGTTGCCGGCGGCGTCGGACTGCTCGGCCTGAGCGGTGTAGGTGCCCGGCGCCAGCGCAGGCGAGCCATCAACGGTGTACGTCCCTCCCGTCCTAGACGTCGTGAGCGTCTGCTCCGGGGTGCCCGACGCGCTCGAGCCGCTGTAAACGTTCACGGTGACGGTGGTCGAGTCCCCCAGAGCGTCGCCGGCGTCGCCGCTGTAGGTCGGCGTTGTGTCGTTCGTCGAGCTCCCGTCCGCCGGCGCCGTCAGCGTCACCGCCGGCGGCGTCGGGTCGATCGTGAATGTGTTCGCCGTGCTCTGGCCAGTGTCGGTGGCGTCGGACTGCTCGGCCTGGGCCGTGTACTCCCCTGGCGGCAGTGCAGGCGAACCGTCCACGCTCCAGGTGGTCCCCCCCGAGCGGGTCGTCGTCAGCTCCTGCACAGGGGTGCCCGATGCGCTCGAACCGCTGTAGACCTTCACCGTCACCGTGTCCGAGTCCCCTACAGCGTCGCCGGCGTCGCCGCTGTAGGTGGGCGTCGTGTCATTGGTGGTGCTGCCGTCCGCCGGTGTCGCCAGCGTGACCGCCGGGCCCACGCTGAGAATCGTCAGGCCCTGCGTGAACGAGCCGGCGACCAGCTGCGGACCTCCGCTCGGCGTGATCGCTTCCGCTGCGGGCGCCGAAGCGAACAGGCCGACCAGCATGGTGACCGCGACGAGGAGGAGCCTCGAACGGAACAGCGCAGACGTAGGGCGCACCGACAATTCCCCAGGACAACGCGCCAGACCGGGCGCGACTCACGCGGGGCGCGCCCAAACCGGCGCAATTCAGATGGAAAGGCGAGGAGCGGCTAGTCGACGCCGACTTCTTCGCGGCCCTGGAGGCGGTCGCGCCCCCGCTGCACCGCGGCGATGAACTTCGTGAGGTTCACCTCGAGCGTGTTAAGGATGTCGTCGGCGTAGTCCTCGGCGCCCAGCCGGATCTCGCGCTCGCGGGCTCGGGCGTCCTCGACGATCTCGTCCGCCTGGCGCTCGGCCTGCTTGACGACCTCCTCCTCGGAGATCAGGCGCGTCTGCTCGTCACGCGCCTCCTTGACCACGCGCTCCGCCTCGCGCTTGGCCTCGGCCAGCATCTCCTGGCGCTCCTTGACGATCCAGCGCGCCTGCTTGATCTCCTCGGGGATCGTGGCGCGCATCTGGTCGAGGATGTCGTAGATCTCTTCCTTGTCGACGCGCACCTGATCCGTCAACGGAACGGGCTTCGCGTTGTGGATCGTGTCGTCGAGCTTGTCGATCAGGACCAGGACATCCATGGCGCTCTCAGTTTCTCTCCCTCTTCAACTCTTCCTGCAATCTGGCGGCCACTCTGTCGGGCACCAGGCCTCCCACGTCTCCCCCGAACGTCGCCAGTTCCTTGACTCCGCTTGAGCTTAGAAAGCTGAATTGGGGTGCGGCCATTAGGTAGACACTCTCGATGTCAGGGGCCATCTTGCGATTTAGCTGGTTCATCTCGAACTCGTACTCGAAGTCCGAGATCGCCCGAAGCCCCTTCACGATAGTGCTGGCGCCATGCTCGCGGGCGAAATCGACGAGCAGAGTATCAAAGGTTTTTACCTGCACATTGCCGTGTTCCGCCACCTCGGCCTCCAGGAAGCCGACTCGCTCCTCGGCGCTGAACACCGTCGCCTGCTTTCTCACGGGCAGGTTCACGACCCCGACGATCACGTTGTCGAACACGTTGGCGGCCCGCCCGATGATGTCGAGGTGGCCGAAGGTGACCGGGTCGTAGGAGCCGGGACACACCGCCGTGCCACCGTTGCGCTCACCGTTCATGGATGGCGATTCGGATGTCGCGATAGGTGCGCTCCCGCAACAGCGGGAACGGCAACTCGAGCGGCTTGCGCTTGTCTGATTCGGTCACGATCCGTGCGTTCTCTGAGAGGACTCCCGGCAGCCGCTCGGCGAGCGGCGCGGCAAGGAGGGGGGCGGAATCATATGGGGGGTCGGCCAGCACGAGGTCGAAGGTGCCCCGTTGAGCGCCCAGGAAAACCACGGCGTCCTGGCGCTTGACCTCCGCCTCGACGCCGAGTGCGGCCAGGTTCTCGCGGATCACGGCGACCGCGTGCGGGTCGCTCTCGACGAACGTGGCGGACGCCGCCCCACGCGAGAGCGCCTCGATCCCGAGCGCCCCGGAGCCGGCGAAGAGGTCGAGCACGCGCAGGCCCGACACGTCGCCGAGCATCGAGAACAGCGCCTCGCGCACGCGGTCGGCGGTAGGCCGGGTACCGCCTGCGGGCGGCGCGGCCAGTCGCCGGCCGCCGTACTCCCCGGCCACGACCCTCACGCCGGGATCGGGTCCAGCTCGGGCCCGAAGCGGGCCACCACGGCGTCGCGCATGAGCGCGCTCTCGGGCTGCTCGAGCACAGGATCCGCGGCCAGCAGCTCGTCGGCGCGCGACTTGGCGCGCTCCAGCAGCTCCTGGTCATCGGGCAGCCGCGCCACCTTGAACTCCGGGATGCCGTGCTGGCGGGTGCCGAGGATCTCCCCCGCGCCGCGCAGCTCAAGGTCGACCTCGGCCAGCCGGAAGCCGTCCGACTCCGAGGCGATCGCCTCCAGCCGCGGCAGCTTGGGATCGCCGAAGAGGATGCAGAGCGAGGCGTGCTCCCCGCGGCCCACCCTGCCGCGCAGCTGGTGAAGCTGCGAGAGCCCGTAGCGCTCGGCGGCCTCGATCAGCATCACGGTTGCGTTGCCCACGTCGATGCCCACCTCGATCACGCTGGTGGCCACCAGCACGTCGGCCTCGCCGGCCGCGAACGCCTTCATCGCCCGCTGCTTCTCGGCGGTCGGGAGCTGGCCGTGGATCAGCTCCACGCGCTGGGCGGCGAATTCCGTGGTGCGCAGGCGCTCGTACTCGGCGGTCGCGGCGCGCGCCTGCAGCGCCTCCGACTCCTCCACGAGCGGGCACACCACGAAGCACTGGCGCCCCGCGGCGATCTCCTCGCGGATGCGCTCGTAGGCGCGGCGTCGGGCGCGCTCGCCGTCCACCACGTGCGTCTCCACCGGCTTGCGCCCGCGCGGCAGCTCGCGCAGCACCGTGGCGTCCAGGTCGCCGTAGGCGGTCAGCGAGAGCGTGCGCGGGATCGGCGTGGCGGTCATGTGCAGGGCGTGCGGGGTGAGCCCATCCGGCGCCTTGCGGTCGAGCGCCGCGCGCTGGCGCACGCCGAAGCGGTGCTGCTCGTCCACCACGGTCACGGCCAGCGAGCGGAACTCCACGGCGTCCTCGATCAGCGCGTGCGTGCCCACCACCAGGTTCAGCTCGCCCGAGGCGAGCCTCCCCAGCAGCTCGCGCCGGCGGGCGGCGCTGGTGGAGCCCGTGAGCAGCTCGACGGGCGCGATGCCGTCGAGCAGCCGGTCGAGCGTGAGCAGGTGCTGCTCGGCCAGCGTCTCGGTGGGCGCCATGAAGGCGGCCTGCTGGCCGCTCTCGAGCGCGCGCAGCATCGCGTGCAGCGCGACCACGGTCTTGCCGGAGCCCACCTCCCCCATCAGCAGCCGCTGCATCGGCCGCTCCGACGCCAGGTCGAAGTCCACCTGCGACACGGCCGAGCGCTGGTCGCCGGTCAGCTCGAAGGGGAGCGACTTCGTCCAGGGCCCGACCAGGTCGCCGCGCGACTCGAGTGGCGTTGCGCGGTGGCCCTCGCGCCGCGCGCGGCGCCGGCCCGACACGGCCAGCTGCAACAGGAACAGCTCCTCGAACGCGAGCCGCCGGCGCGCCCCCGCCTCGCTCTCCTCGTCGTCCGGGAAGTGCACGGCGGCCAGTGCCGCCGGCCGGTCGGGCAGCGCCTCGTCCACGCGCAGCGCCGAGGGCAGCGGCTCGATGGCGTGGCGCATGAGGCCGTAGTCGTCCCAGACGAGCTGGCGCAGCCGCTGCGGGCTGATGCCCTCGCTGGCCGGGTAGAGCGGCACCTGGCCCACGCCGGGTGCCGAGGCCGCCTCGCCGCCGAGCTGCTCGAACTCCTTGACCGCGAACTGGTTGCGCTCCTTGCGCTGGCCGTGGAGCAGGAGCTGGGAGCCGGGCTTCAGACGGTCGGCCAGCCAGGGCTGGTTCCACCAGATCGCCACCATCGGGCCGGTGGAGTCGGCCACCTTGGCCTCCACGCGCGTGCGGCGCCTGTTGCGTGTGGGCCGCACGGAGATGCTGCGCAGCTCCACAGCGACCGTGCCCACCTCCCCCACGCCAAGGTCCGCCACCGAGCGCGCGTCGCGCTCGCGGTGCTCGCGGGGGAAGTGCTCGAGGAGGTCGGCGTGGGTGGCGATGCCGAGCGCCTCGAGCGCCTGCCCCGCCTTGCCCTTCGGGGTCAGCGGCTCGGCCAGCACGCTGGGGCGCGGGTAGCGCACCGGCGCCTCGCGCGCCTGCTCGGCCGTCAGCTCGTCGGTGCTCGCAAAGGCGCGCAGATCTACTCCGCGCAGAAGAGCCACCACCAGGCGGGTTGCCCGCCGTCGTGGTACTCGAACTCCACGTGTTCCGGCCGCAGCGCCTCCACGGACTCGCGCGAGAGCGGCGGCGAGTCACCCGCCACGCAGGTCACCAGCTCCGCGTCCTCGGCCAGCGCGGCGAGGGCCTTTGCGAGTGTGTCGCCGGGATCGCCCCACGCGCACAGCTCGCCCTCCACGTAGCCCACCGCGTCGCCCTCCTTGAAGCGGCCCTGTGCGTCGTCGCGGGCGGCCGGGGCCACGCCGCCGAGGCGCAGCACGGAAGCGGCGTCGGCAACGGCGCGCGAGTTCTCCTCCACGTCGTGGGTCGGGTCGAAGGCGAGCAGCGCAGCCAGGCCCTCCTGGGGCGCGGTGGTGGGCACCACGCTGGCGGGCTTCTCCGACAGCTCGGCGGCGCGCTCCGCGGCCATGATCACGTTCGCGCTGTTCGGCAGCACCAGCACCTCGGCGCCGCTGGCGGCGTGGATGCCCGCCAGCAGCTCGTAGGTCGAGGGATTCATCGTGGCGCCTCCGTCGATCACGTACACGCCGAGCTCCTCGTAGAGCCGCCGCAGCCCGGCGCCGCTCGCCACGGCCACGACCGCGCAGGTCGCCTGCGAAGCCTCATCCCCGTCCAGGCGCGCGGCACGCTCGGCGATCTGCTCCCTCATGTCGGCCACGTCGAAGCGCGACACCTGGCCCACCGCCTCGAACAGCTCGACCGCGGCCTCGGGCTCGTCGGTGTGCACGTGCACGCGCAGGGTGCCCTCGTCGCCGACCACGAGCACCGAGTCGCCCAGCTCCTCCAGCAGCGGCACGAACGCACCGCCGTTAAGGCCCTCGCCGGTCACCGCGAAGTTCGTGCAGTAGCGGTAGCTCGAGGACTCGTGCTGGGGCAGGTGCAGCGAGCGCTCGGGCACCTGCTGGTGCTCGAGCGCGGGCTCCCGGTCACCGCGCAGCGCGGCGAGGCAGCCGGCCACGATCACCGTCAGGCCGTAGGCGCCGGCGTCGACCACGCCGGCCTCGCGCAGCACCGCCAGCTGCTCCGGGCCGCGCTCGACGGCCTCCTTGGCCGCCTCCAGCGCGTTCTCCAGCACCTCGGCCAGCAGCTCGTCCTGCTCTTGCGGGGTGGCGTCGGGGCCGAGCCGGCGCCTGTCCATGTGGGCGAGGTCGTGCGCCACGCGGCGAGCCATCGCCCGCACCGCCGAGAGCATCGTCCCCTCCGCCGGGTCGCGCACAGAGTCGTATGCCGCGTCGGCGGCCCGCGCGAGGGCGGCGGACACGAGCACCGGGTCCACGAGCTCGCCCTGGCGCGAGGCGAGCTCCTCGGCCGCGCCGCGAACGATCTGGGACAGGATCACGCCGCTGTTGCCGCGCGCCCCGAGCAGCGCCGCGCGGGCCACGCCGGTCACGATCTTGTCGCGGCCGATCTCGTCGATCAGCTGGCCGTTCATGCGGTCGAGCTCGTCGAGCACCGCGCGCATGGTCATCGCCATGTTGTCGCCCGTGTCGCCGTCGGCGACCGGGAAGACGTTGAGGTCGTTCACCTCGCCGCGGCGGCTCTCCAGCTCGGAGAGCGAAGCGGCTACGACCCTGCGGAAGCGAACCAGGCTCTCGTCAGGCACGAGAGCTTTCTACACCTTCAGGCGGACTTGGTGACCTTCGAAGCCTTCAGGCAGCGCGTGCACACGTACTCGCGGCGCGGGCTGCCGCCCACGTCGATTCGGACCTTCTGCAGGTTCGGGTTGAAGCGCCGCCTGGTAGCCACCATCGAGTGGCTGCGGTTGTTCCCGAACGCAGGGCCCTTCTTGCACACGTAACACACCTTCGACACGGCGCAGCAGGCTAGCAGCCGAGTTGCTCTCTGAAGGCCTTCAGAGCCGTCTCAACCCCGTCCCGGTCCACGTCGAGGTGGGTCACGCCGCGCACCCGCCCCGGGCCGGCCGGGCTGATCTCCACGCCGCGCTCGCGCATCGCCCCGATCAGCGCGCCGGGGTCCTCCACTTCGGCGATCACGATGTTGGTCTCCTGCGGCAGCACCTTCAGCCCGCAGTCGCGCAGGCCCTCCGCCAGCACCCGCGCGTTCTCGTGGTCCTCCGCCAGGCGCTCGACGTGGTGGTCGAGCGCGTACAGGCAGCCCGCCGCCACGATGCCCGCCTGGCGCAGCGCGCCGCCCATCATCTGCTTGTAGCGCCAGGCCTGGGCGATCAGCTCGCTCGACGCGCACAGCACCGCGCCCACGGGCGCGCCGAGGCCCTTGCTGAAGTCGAGCCAGGCTGTGTCGAAGCCCGACGCGTAGTCCGCGGCCGGCACGCCGGAGGCCACCACGGCGTTCATCAACCGGGCCCCGTCGAGGTGGGCGCGCAGGCCGTTCCGACGTGCGGCGGCCAGCACGTCGCGCACGGTCTGGATCGGCCAGACGCGGCCGCCGCCCATGTTCGTGGTCTGCTCCACCGACACGAGCCGCGAGCAGGGCATGTAGCGGTCGACCGGGCGCACGGCGGCCTCGAGCTGCTCGGGCGTGAAGATGCCGCCGTCGCCGTCGAGCTGGCGCGTCATGGCGCCGGCGTGAACGGCCGGACCGCCCGCCTCGGCGATGATCGGGTGGGCGGTGCGGTCGAGGATCACCTCGTCGCCGTTCGGCCGCACGTGCAACCGCAGCGCGATCTGGTTGCACATCGTCCCGCTCGGCAGGAACAGCCCCGCCTCCTGGCCGAGCAGCTCGGCCACGCGCCGCTGGAGCTCGTTGACCGTCGGGTCGAGGAAGCGCTGCTCGTCGCCCACCTCGGCCTCGGCGATCGCCTTGCGCATCGCGGGCGTGGGCCGCGTCTGCGTGTCGCTGTGGAGGTTGACCGTGGTCATGACGCGCCGCGGTTCACGAGCCTCGCGAATCGGCGCCCCGCCTGCTGCCTGCTGGGCAGCACGCTCCGGGGACCCAGCGCTTCGAGAAGCTCCACGCGAACCTCTTCGATCGCGGGCGCCGCGCGGGCCGCACAAGCGGCGGCGGCCTCGCGCGCCGGCCCGGACAGGCAGGCAGCGAGCATCGCGTCGAGCCGCTCGGGGGCCAGCTCGGCCCACCCGAGCACGTGCTCCCAGCCCACCGCCCGGGCCTGGGCGGTGAGCTGCGCGCCGCCGGGCGCGGGGTCTATCGCCAGGGCCGGCACGCCGTTTCGCAGCGCAAAGACCAGCCCGTGGAGGCTGCTCGTGACCACAGCGTCCGTGCGGGCGATCACCTCCTGGACCTCGTCGGGCGTGCGCAGGCCGCCGGCATTGATGTCGAGGCGCGCGTCGATCGCGACGAAGGCCGCGTCGTGCCGCGACATCAGCGCGTCGATGGCGGCGTCGACGGTGTCGGCGCGCCCGTCGGGGTACACGGGGGCCTGCGCATGGGCGCGGATCACCCCGACCATGCGCAACTCCCGGCGGTCCGCCGCGAACGCCAGGTCGGGACGTGGGGCTCCCGCGCCGTCGCGCGCTATCAGGGAGTCGAACGGGTTCCAGGCCTCTGGGTCGTCGATCACCGAGACGTCGACCGCGATCACGCGGCTGCTCGCGAAGCGCGGCAGGAGGTCGGCAACGGCGAGTTGCCGGCCGACCGGCCCGCACACGTGGACCACGTGCGAGTAGTCGTGCGGCCGGACAGCTCGCCAATCCACGCCGCCCTTGAAGGGCACGCCGAGGGCGACGTCGTAGGCCCAACCGGCGTCCTCGAGCCAACGGCAGACGGTGTCACAGGCGGCCAGATCGCCGGCCGTGGCGCCTCCCTCGGCGAGCGAGAACCACCCGACGATGAGGATCCGCGACGCCATGCGGGCGCCAGGGTGGCAGATCCCATGCTGGCATGATTTCGCCGTGTCCCTGTCCGTCTGCTGCCTGACGAACGACCCCGGCCCACAGGTCGCCGCGGCCATGGAGCAGCTGCGCCCGCTGGCTGACGAGATCGTGATCGCGGCCGACGCCTCCGCCGGGCCGGACGCACTGCGCCACTACGCCGCCGTCGCCGACCGGCTGCTGCGGGTGGAGGTGGCGTACGCGGAACGCTCGCTGGCCTGGCTCCACAGCGAGTGCTCGGGGGACTGGATCCTCAGGATCGACGGCGACGAGGTGCCCAGCGCGGCGCTGATCCGGGAGCTCCCGCGGATGGTCGAGGCCCGTGACCTGGAGCAGTACTGGCTACCCCGCCGCTGGCTGTTTCCCGACGAGCACAGCTGGCTCGACGGCCACCCGTGGTGGCCCGACTACCAGAACCGCCTGGTCCGCAACGGTCCGCAGCTGCGCTTCACGGGCACAATGCACACGTCCGCGGAGCGGGTGCTCCCGGCGCGCTACGCGAGGGCTCCCATCTACCACCTCGACGCCCTTGTCACCGACCCCGAGACGAGGCGCGCCAAGGCCTTTCGCTACGAGGCCGCCGGCCTCAAGGGCTACACGGCCTTCTATCTGCCCGAGCTCTACAACACGCGCCAGCCCGCCGCGGTCCCGGAGGAGGACGGCGAGGCGATCCGGCGGGCCCTGGGCGGACAGGGGCCCGCGCCCGTTGGAAGAGCTCCCAAGATCGAGGTGACCCCGCGCGCCGCCGGCGACGCCCACTGGGCGGGGAGGACGGTCGCCCCCGGCGCGTACGCGGCGGCGATCGAGGCGCTCGAGCGAGACCATCTGATGCGCACGGGCGAGTCGCGGGCCGTGCACGTCGAGGTCGAGAACCTTGGCACCGAGACGTGGTGCTGGAACTCCGACTCCGGGCCGCCGATCGCCCCTTCCTACCGCTGGCTGAGCCCGACCGGAGCCCGCGTCACTCACGACGGGCAACGCACGCCCTTTCCGGAGAACGTGCCCCCGGGGAAGTCCCTGATCGTTCCGCTGGCCGTCACGGCTCCCGACGCCCCCGGCGATTACGTCCTCGAAGTCGACCTCGTTCACGAGCATGTGCGCTGGTTCAACTGCTCGGCCCACGTTCACGTGCGGGTGGAGCCTGACGACGACCTCGCCGCCCGCCGCCGCTCCCACCCGGGGGCCGCTGTCTTCGATCAGCCGATACCGAAGCTGATTCACAGGGTCTGGCTGGGGGACGCGCCGATGCCGGAGAAGATGGTTCGCTGTGGCGAGAGCTGGCGCGAGCACCACCCCGGCTGGAAGCAGCGGCTGTGGACCGACCGGCGCCTGCCGCGCGGGGTGGACCGCGCTGCGCTCGCGCGCTGCGGAAACGCGGCCGAGCGCTCCGACGTGATCCGCTACCACGTCATGAGCCGCTACGGCGGCGTCTACGTGGACACGGACTTCGAGTGCCTGCGGCCGCTCGACCCGCTGATCACGAACATCTCGGCATTCGCCGGGTACGAGGAACGCGGACGGGTGGCCAGCGGCATCGTCGGCTCGGCTCCGGGGCATCCCGCCTTCCGGCGGCTCGCCGACGAGGTCGCCAGGAGCGCCGGGCGCGGGATCCAGCCGGACGCGACCGGGCCGCCGCTGATCACCCGGGTGCTGCGTGATCATCCCGAGGTGATGGTCTTCCCCCGCGAAATCTTCTACCCCTACCACTGGACCGAGCTCCATCTGGCGGGTGGTCCCTTCCCCGAGGCCTACGCGGTCCACCACTGGACCCTCAGCTGGACCCCTGCGGAGAAGGGATAGCCGGCACTGCGATGGCTCGCACCCACACGGACATGATCCGGGACCTCTTCGAGCGCTGGAACCAGGGCGTCGTGGAGCTGCCGGCCGACGAGACCCACCCGGAGATCGAGATCGTGAGCCGGACGAGCGTGCTGCGTGGGCGCCCCTACCGGGGCAAGGAGGAGGCCGAGCACTGGATCCGCGACATGCTCGACTCCTTCGACGAGTGGACACTCCACGCGGACGAGTTCGAGGACGTCACGCCGAGCCGCCTGCTGGTGGTCGGCAGCGTGCGCTACCGGGGGCGAGGAAGCGGGGCCGCGATGGACATGCCCGCCGCTTGGATCTTCGACTTCGAGGACGGCCTCTGCCGGCGCCTCAAGACGTTCTCCCAGCGCGTCGACGAGGCTCGCCAGGCGGCGCGGGCGGACGATGGCGCCTAGCCGTGAACAGGTCGTGCGGGAGGTGTTCGAGCGCTTCAACGCCCGCGACTTCGAGTGGCTCAAGGAGTTCGCCCATCCCGAAGTCGAGATCGTGAGTCAGACCAGCCGGCTCGCCGGCGTGCCCTACCGCGGCTACGACGGCATCTCGCGCTGGATCGAGGAGACCTTCGAGTCCTTCGACGAGTGGACACTCGAGCTGGACGAGGTCGAGGAGCGCACGCCCGGACGCGTCCTGGCCGTGGGGTCGGTGCACATGCGCGGTCGCGAAAGCGGCGCGGCCGTGGACATGCCCTGCGGGTGGATCTTCGACTTCGAGGAAGCTCTCTGCACGCGCTTCGAGACCTTCCCCAATCGCGTCGAGGAGGCCCGCTCAGTCGCCGCCGCCTAGCTCGCGTCGCAGCTCCGCCATGCGGAGCACTGCGCGCGCGGCGTCCTCGCCCTGGTGGCGCTTGCCGCCGCCGGCGCGGGCCAGCGCCTGCTCCATCGTGTCCACGGTGAGCACGCCGAAGGCGCACGGAACGCCGGTGGAGAGCTGCACCTCGGAGATGCCGCGGGCGGCCTCGGCGCAGACGTAGGCGTAGTGGTCGGTCTCCCCGCGGACCACCGCGCCCAGGCAGGCCACACCGGCGTAGCGGCCGGACTCGGCGCAGTACTTCGCGGCCAGCGGCAGCTCGAAGGCGCCCGGCACGTCGTGCACGTCCAGCTCGGCGCCGGCCGCCTCGAAGACCTGCCTCGCCCCCGCCACGAGGCGCTCGGCCAGCTCCTCGTAGAAGCGGCCAACGGCCAGCGCGTAGCGGTCAGCCGGGACCGCTCTAGACACCGGGCTTCCGGGGCGCCGGGCCCTGCCCGTACGGGTCGGCCTCGGCCTTCTCCCGGTCGTGAATGCGCTCCTCGTGCAGCATCTCCTCGTCGAGCGCCAGACCCTGGTGGTGCAGCAGGTGCCCGAGCTTGTCCTTCTTCGCGCGCAGGTAGTCGCGGTTGTGCTCGTTGGCGATGTGCTCGATCGGGATCTGGTCGGTCACGCGCAGGCCGTAGCCCTCCAGGCCCACGATCTTCTTCGGGTTGTTGGTGAGCAGGCGGATCGAGGTCAGCCC
>JBBQRG010000035.1:0-31853 GCA_038215095.1 Solirubrobacterales bacterium
GATCAGCGCGACCAGGTAGGGGCGGCGGTCGCCCACAACCACCGCCTGTGAGATCCAGCGGCTCTGCTTCAGCCCGTTCTCGAGGTTGGCCGGCGTGATGTTCTTGCCGCCCGCGGTGATGATGATGTCCTTCTTGCGGCCCGTGATGAAGAGGAAGCCGTCCTCGTCGAGGCGGCCGAGGTCGCCGGTGTGCAGCCAGCCGCCCTCGAGCGCCTCGTGCGTGGCCTCGTCGTTCTTGTAGTAGCCCTGGAAGATGTTCGGGCCCTTCACGAGCACCTCGCCGTCCTCGGCGATCTTCACCTCGACGCCGGGGAGCGGCTTGCCCACCGAGCCGAAGCGGAAGTCGTCCGAGCGGTTGACCGTGGCGCTGGTGGCGGTCTCGGTCATGCCGTAGCCCTCCATCACCGGCACGCCGCAGGCGTAGAAGAACTCGAGGATCTCCTGGGCGATCGGCGCCGCGCCGGTAACGCACTCGCGGATGTTCTTGCCGAACAGGGCGCGGACGTTCTTGTAGAGCGCCTCCTCGGCCTGGTCGAAGCCCTGCTGCAGCTCCTCGGGCACCTGCTCGCCGGCCCGCCGCAGCTCGCGCACCTTCACGCCCACGTCGATCGCCTTCTGCAGCTGCTCCCTGTCGGGCGCGTTGGTGGTGGCGAGCGTGTAGATCTTCTCGAACATCCGCGGCACGGAGGGGAAGTAGCTCGGGTTGACCACGGTCAGGTCGGGGATGATCTGCGCCGGGTCGCGCGACCAGTAGGCCAGCGTCACGCCCAGGTCGAAGGTGGCGAACTGGATCAGCACCGCGAACGCGTGCGCCAGCGGCAGGAAGAGGTAGGTGCTGTCGCCCTCCTCGAGCGGGGTCTGGGAGACCGCGGCGTCCGTGATCGCGCGGTAATTGCGGTGGGTCAGCAGGCAGCCCTTCGGCGGGCCGGTGGTGCCCGACGTGTAGATGTAGAGGCACATGTCGTCCGGTGTGACGGCGCCGTAGCGCTGCTCCCACTCGGACTGGTCGCGGCCGCGACCCCGCTCGCGCAGGTCGTCCAGGCTGATCGCGTCGTCGCCGAGGTCCGCACCGGCGGTGTCCATCACGATCACGTGCTTCAGCTCCGGGCAGCGGTCGCGGATCTCCCGCACCTTCGCCAGCTGCTCGGCGTCCTCCACGAAGATCGCCCGCGAGTCCGAGTGCTCGAGCACGTACTGGCACTCGGCCGGCGAGTTGGTCTGGTAGACGGTGACGAGGACGGCGCCCGTGGTGAGGATCCCGAAGCAGGCGTCGGTCCACTCGGGGCGGGTGTGGGCGAGGATCGAGACCTTCTCGCCGTGCTGCACGCCGAGGTCGACGAGCCCGAGCGCGACCTCCCGCACGGCCTCGCCGAGCTGCTCATAGGAGAGGTCGATCCACTCGTCGCCCGACTTGTAGCGCTGGGCCGGCTTCTCGGCGTAGCGCTCTGCCGCCTTCGGCAGCAGGTCGGCGATCGTCTTCGAGCCGGTGCCCTGCGCACCGACGGTTCCGGCTTCCATGCGCCGGCAGTCTAGGGCCTGCCGGGGGGCGGCGTTACGCCTTGGCGAGCTCGCGCTTCTGCTTGGCGTCCTTCAAGGTCTGGATGAACAGCGTCTTGTCGATCCGGCCCTGGAAGATCGGCACCCCGAGCTCCATGCACCTGGTGATCACCTCACGCCGATGCATCCCCGCTTCGCGTCCGAGCTCCGTGGGCGTCAAGTGGATCGCCATATACCTGTTCCTCCTCGTCGAATGCGGTGGAGTTGAGATTACATCGCCTCCCCGACGACGCAAGCGAATTGCCGCAAATTGCGCTGTGATCGGGCCGGTTACCTCCCGGTGCACGACCCGGGTAACCTGCGGCCGCATGGCCGGCGGCGAGCAGGAGGCGGTTGAGGGCGACTTCCTCGAGTCGCTCATGGACACGAGCCTCTACTCGATGGGCGCCTATTTCTCGGACGAGCACCCCGACCTGGTGGACGAGGTGATCGCCCAGAGCGAGGCGATCGAGGAAGCCGGCCTCCAGCGCTACGCGGACCGCCACGAGCTCGCCGTCGAGGCCTGCTTCGAGACGCTTCTGACCGGCCTGGCCGTGCGCTACTACAACGCCGTGGCCGGCTAGCCGCCGCAAGGCCGCCCCGCCGCCGGCCGTTTGTCCCGCATGAAGATCGGCCTGGCCGGCTGCGGCTTTGCATCGCGCAGCTTCCACCTGCCCGCACTGCGGCGGATCGAGGGCGCGGAGGTCGCGGCGCTCGCCGATCTGGACGAGCGCGCGCTGACGGAGGTGGCCGACGATTGGGGTGTCGCGCGGCGCTACGGCGACGCACGAGAGCTGGCCGAGGATCCCGCGCTGGACGTGGTGGCCGTGTGCCTGCCGACGGCGGCCCACGTGGAGATCGCGGCGTGCGCTCTCAAGGCCGGCAAGCACGTGCTGGTGGAAAAGCCGCTGGCGCTGTCGATGGAAGACGCCGACTGGCTGGTCGAGCTGTCGCGGCGGTCGCCCGGCAAGTCCACGGTGGGCTTCAACCTGCGCTCGCACCGGCTGGTGCGCCGTGCCCGCGCGCAGCTCCAGGCGCAGCGGCTGGGCACGATCCAGGGCATGCGCGCGATTGTCAGCGACAGCGCGCTCGAGCGCCCCGGCCTGCCGGCCTGGAGGAGGCAGCGCGACAGCGGAGGCGGCGCGCTCCTGGAAAAGCTGAGCCATCAGGTCGACCTCTGGCGCCACCTGCTGGACGACGAGGTGAGCGAGGTCAGCGCCGTGAGCTGCTCCGACGGCTCCGACGACAGCCTGGTCGCGGTGACGGGCACGATGCGCGGCGGCGCGGTGGCCACGGCGCTGGGCCTCGAGAGGAGCGCGACCGACAACGAGGTGACGATCTATGGCGAGGCCGGCTCGATCACGTTGAGCCTGTACCGCTCTGACGGCTTCGTGAGCGTCGGCCGCGACGAGATTCCCGGCGCCCCGCGACGGCGCCTCGCGGCGGGTGCCCGCGGCCTCTTCGAGCTCGCGGCCGGAGCCACCCCGAGCCGCAAGGGCGGCGACTTCATGACCTCGTACGTCACGGAGTGGCGCAGCTTCCTGCACGCGATCGAGACCGGCGCCACGCCTGACTGCACGCTCGAGGACGGGCGCCGCGCGCTGGAGATCGCGCTGGCGGCGGCAAAGGCGGCCGACGAGCGGCGACCGGTGGAGCTGGGTGGCGGGCGGCCGTGAGCGAAGCTCCCGAGCTTTCCGTGGTGCTCCCCACGGATTCCTACGAGACGATCGCCGAGGTGGTGCGCGGCTGGAGCGCCCAGACGGCGAGCCGGTCGATCGAGCTCGTAATCGTGATTCCGGGCGCCGGGCCCGATCGCTCCGAGCATCCCGAACTGGACAGCTTCAACGGCGTCAAGCTGGTTGCGTCGCCGCCCTATCCACTGCCGGTGGCACGTGCCGCCGGCATCCGTGCCGCGGCGGCCCCGCTGGTGGCGATCGCGGAGACGCACTCCTTTCCCGAGCCCGGCTGCGCCGACGCCCTGATCGCGGCGCATCGCGGACCCTGGGCAGCAGTGGGCCCGGCGATGGCGAACGCGAACCCGGACAGCCTGATCAGCTGGGCGAACCTGTTGCTCGACTACGGCCCCTGGGTCGAGCTCGCGGACGGCGGCCCGGCGGACGACGTGCCGGTTCACAACAGCTGCTTCAAGCGGCGGGTGCTGCTCGACTACGGGCGCGGCTTGGACGAGGTGCTGTCGACGGAGCACTTCCTCGTACAGGACCTTCAGGCCAAGGGGCACCGGCTCTACATGGAACCGGCAGCGAGGACCGCCCACCTCAACGTGTCGAAGCCGGTCACCTGGCTGAGCGAGCGCTTCTACGCCGGTCGCGGCTTCGCCGCCGCCCGCGCCCGGCCGTGGGCCGGGCGGCGCCGGCTTGCCTACGCCGCCGCGGCGCCGCTGATTCCCATGCTGCGTTTTCGCCGCATCCTGAGCCTGGTGCGGGGCTCGCCGCGCACGCGGGGGCTCTTGCCGAGGATTCTTCCGGCGCTGGTGGCCTCGCTGGCGGTGAGCGCCCTGGGCGAGCTCTGCGGCTACGCGTTCGGCGCGGGCCAGGCGGGCCCGCGCTGCCACGAGATCGAGCTTCACCGGGCACGGTTCGTCAGGTGACCCACGAGCCCGAGCTTTCCGTGGTCATCACGACCCGCGACCGGGTGCGGGCGGTCGCGGACTGCCTGGGTGCGCTCGAAGCGCAGGCTGGGTCGTGCTCCCTCGAGGCCGTCGTGGTGGACGACGGCTCGAGCGCGACGCACGAGATCGCGGATGTGGTCGAGGCTCACCCGCACGCCCGGCTGTTGCGGACCACACACCTGGGCGTGGCGGGAGCGCGCAACGCCGGCGCGCGCGCCGCGCGGGCACCGATCGTTGCCTTCACCGACGACGACTGCGTACCGGAGGCGACCTGGGCGCAGGAGCTGCTGCGTGCGTTCGACGACGACGGCGGGAACGTGGCGGTGGCGGGGCCCACGCTCGACGGCTGCCGCAACCGCTTCGACTGCGCCACGCAGGCGGTGGTGAACGAGTTGGTTGCGCGGGCCGGCAACGGAGGGGCGCCGCGCACCTTCTCGCCGGGCAGCAATCTCGCCTGCCGGCGCGAGCTGATGATCGAGATGCCTTTCAACGAGGAGCGCTACTTCCGCCGCCCCGGCGAGGACCGCGACTGGTGCGCTCGCCTGGTCGAGCGGGGCCATCTGCTCGCGGCCGCTCCCGCCGCCCGGGTTCGCCACCGCCAGGGCCTCGACCTGCGGAGCTTCTGGCTCAAGCATCGCGGCTATGGGCGCGGCGCCTACCTCGTGCGCTCGGGCTCCCCGGCGCCGCCGCCCGCACCGCCGGGCTTCTACCTCGCCCTGGTCCGAAAGGGGTTCGCGCTCGGGGCGGTCACCGGGCTGCTGGTGATCCTGAGCCAGGTGGCCACCGGGGTCGGCTTCCTCGAAGAGATGCTGGCCGTCAGGCGGGGGCGGACGAGGGACTAGCGCTGGGCCTGCCAGGGGGTGGGCCACCCGCGCCAGCGCTGGCCCAGGAAGCCCACGACGTAGGCCGCCTGGGAGATCAGCACGAGCGCCGCCAGCAGCGGTCCTCTCGCGCCCCTACGCAGCGCCCGGCGGACGAACTCGACGTGCAGCCCGACCTCCGGCCGCTCGGCCTTCCCGGTGCGCAGCGCGCGATCGCGGCTCAGGGCGTGGGCGCCGCGCCCGTAGCTGAAGTGCTGGACCGCGAAGCCGCGCAGCGTGAACTCGTGCGCGTGTTGGACCACCGCGCCGGGGGCGAAGGACATCCCGTAGCCGCGTGCCGCCCATCGCTCGCACAGGTCGCGGTCCTCCAGGTTCGGGAGGTCGACCTTGAAGCCCTCCATCGCCCGGAAGCCCTCCGCAGGGACGGCCATGTTGTTCGCGGCGAAGTAGAATTCGTTGTGGCCGTCCGTGTTGTAGTGGTCGTAGAGCACGTCGTTCAGGAGCTGGGTGGTCTCGGAGAACGGGTTGCCGTCCAGCGCGTTCAGCGTCAGGCCCCCGAGGGCGTGGGTCGGCGAGACCCTGTGGACCTCGGCGAGCCCGAGCAGCCAGCCAGGCTCTGGCAGGCAGTCGTCGTCGATGAAGGCCAGCAGCTCGCCGTCGGCCAGCCGGGCTCCCGCGTTCCTCGCCGCGCCGGGCCCGCCGCGGGCGGTCCGCTCCACTCGAATCCGCAGGCGGTCCTGGTGGGGCTCCGCCGCCGGGGCCACGGGCTCGGGGCCGCCGTCGTCCACCACGATCACCTCGAACCGGTCGCGCGGGTAGTCGAGGCCGGACACCGCCTCGAGGCACGCCGCCAGCTGGCGCGGCCGGCCGTAGGTCGCGATCACGATCGAGATTGCGGGGAGCCGGTCCGTCAGCGGCCCTCGTTCGCCGTGGCGACGTGGCTGGAGCGATCCAGCTCCAGCATCATCCGCTCCTCAGGGGCTGCGCCGGCGCTGCCAGTGACGTAGCCATACAACTCACCCAGCTGGAACACGGCCAGGCCGAGCAACGCTGACGGCAGCACCCGAGGGATCAGCTCGCGGCCGCGCTTGATCCGGCGGACCTCGTCGAGCAGGCGGCGAAGCTTGACGGCCACGATCAGCGGACCGGCGGCCGAGTACAGCAGCCGCTGAAGCGGCGAGAAGCCGTCGTCGCGCACGCGCGCCGCGCCGAAGGTGCGCCCGCCGAAGTACATCATGGCGAGGAACGAGCGGAGCGCCGAGACGTTGATGTGCCGCTCGCGCGCGGCCGCCGCGATGTAGAGCCGCTCTCCCCGCCTCCGCAGGTCGGCGCAGAGGACGGCCTCCATCTCGAACATCTCCTCGAGTCCCCCGTTCTCGTAGGGCGCCAGGGCCGCTCGCTTGTAGTGGATGTGGTGGGAGGGGAGTTTCTCGACCTCCTGCGAGACCTCCGGCTCGACCGACCCCTCGAACGCGATGAGGAGGCTCGCCCAGCTCACGGCTCTCTCGGGGTTGGCGTTCATCAGCCCCACGCCGACCGCTGCCCACGGGCCGCGGTGCGCCTCGATCAGGGCCTCCGCCCAGCCGGGCTGGGGGAAGGAGTGCTCCTCGACATAGCCGATCACCGGCCCTGTGCTGGCGCGGAAGCCGCTTGCCAGCGCAGCGCCCGTGGTCTGGAAGTCGGACTCGACCCGCTGGTGCCCCCAGAAGACGCCGAGCTCCGGCTCGATGGCCTCGAAGCCGTCGCGGCCAGGCCCGACGAGCACGAGCTCCAGCCGCTCGCGAGCCGTCTGCTCCCGCAGGTGGCCGATCGACTGCCGGAGCATCTCGAAGCTGCCGGGCGTGACCATCACCACCGACAGCTCCGGCCCGTCCTGAGTCACGGCCGCCATCTCAGAAAGCCCCCGTCAGAAGGCCGGCGGCCAGCACGGCGCCGGAGCCCGCCACGCCGGCGGTCGCAAGGCGGCCGTTCAGTGCGCCAGGGATGGCGACGAGGGACGTCAGCGCGGCCGTCCCCGTTCCGGCCAGTAGCGCAGCGGCCCCGCCCGCGGCCTGGAACGGGGGGATGGCCAGGGCCGCGGTCAGGAGAAAAGCGCCGGCGCCGCTGGCCGCGGTGATGACCCGGGCCCCGGCGTGGAGCCGGAGCGCCGCGACCTGGCTCGCGACGGCGTTGAGCGGCGCGAACGGCAGGGCCGCCAGCGCCACCGCGATGGCCGCCTCGGCTCCCTTGTAGCGATCGCCGACGGCCAGCGGGACGAGCTCCTCGATGGCGACGACAGCGAGGATCGTCAGCGGCACCACCACCATCAGCGACCGCGCGGCCAGCGTGCGGACCGACTGCTCGGCCCTCGGCCCGATCGCGCTCTCGCCGGTGCCCTCCACGAGCGAGGGGAGGTGCACCGCGAAGACCTGCAGGACGACGTAGGTCCCCGCGAGCGCCACGCCCACGGCAAGGCCGGCGAAGCCCGTTTGAACGCTCGATGCTGCAAGCAGCGAGACGGCCACGATCGCGCTGCGGTGGACCAGCATCGTCAGGACGTTGCTGGCGGCGTAGCGCGTGCCGAAGCGCAGCGCTCCCGCGGGTAGCTCCGCGCCGGCCGGCGCGGCCCTGAGCCGCGGGCCGACCGATGTCCAGCCCCATACCAGCACCAGGCCGGAGGCCACGGCGATTCCGGCCACGGCGCCCTTCGACCCGCCCAGCCCGTGGCCCGCCAGGGCCGCGGCCACCACGAGCGCGTTCTGGACGCCGAAGCGGTGGCTCCACATCGCCGTGCGGCCCATGCCCAGAGCGATCTGGAAGGCAAGTGTCGCCGTGATGTCCAGGGCCAGCGCCAGTGCGATCAGGCCGGTCACGACCGCCGGGAAGCGATCCGGGAATAGCGCGATGAGGAGCGCGGCCACGACGCCGGCGCCGGCCATGCCGAAAAGGCGCCAGCGGCCCACCCGCAACAGCAGGGCGCGGGCCAGTGCGTCGCGCTCAGCGGGGGCGGCCGCCGGCACGAAGCGGGACATGAGCGTGGCGCCCCCGATGGCAAGCGAGGAGGAGCCCAGGGTCACGATCGACAGCGCCAGGGCGAAGGTGCCGTAGTCGATCGGGCCGAGCACGCGCGGGAGCAGCAGGATGAGCAGCGCCTGCGTCGTCAGCTCGCCCGCCTTGCCCAGCAGGCTGTCGAGGAGGGCCGACCCACTCAACCGGCGTGGAGACAGCCCGCCGCCAGTTCGTTGCACCACGAGATCGGCCATGCGTATGCCCACTAAACGGGTGCCCGGCACCGCTTCTGCCGCGCCGGTCCCGCGATGTCAGTGAGTCGGGCTGGCCAGATTTGAACTGGCGACCTCTCCGACCCGAACGGAGCGCGCTACCAAGCTGCGCCACAGCCCGAGCGCCCTAGGGTACAGCCGCGAGCGCTCCGTCCTCCTCCGCGATCGCCTTGCGCAGGGCGGCCTCGACGCCGATCGGCACGACGTCGAAGAGGCTCGCTCCGCTCGGGTCCTTGACCACGGTCTCGGTGGAGAGGCCCTCCACGAGGGGGCGCGCCACGCCGGTGTCGACAGGCGTCACGAGGCCGATCCAGCGCGCCGACAGCCCCGGGGAGAGCACGGGCACCGGCAGCTTGCGGCGCGGGCGCTTGCCAAGCGCCACCGCCATGCGGTCGAGCATGTCGCCGTACGAGAGCACGTCAGGCCCGCCGATCTCGACCTCGCGTGCGGCGGCGGCCTCGAGCTCCGGCGCCTGCGCCAGGTAGGCCACCACGTCGTCGACGTCGATGGGCTGCGTGGAGGTGGAGAGCCAGGCGGGCGCGATCATCAGCGGCAGCCGCTGCACCAGGTGGCGGAGCGTCTCGTAGGACTCGCTGCCCGCGCCGACGACCATCGCGGCGCGGAAGTAGGTAAGCGGCGGGCCCTCGGCGCCGAGGATGCGGCCCGTCTCCTGGCGGCTGCGCAGGTGCTGCGACTTCGGCTGCTCGCCGAGCCCGCCCAGGTACACGACTCGCCGGACCCCGCCCTCGCGCGCGGCGCGGGCGAAGTTGCGCGCCGCGCGGCGCTCGCGCTCGGCGAAATCGCCGCCCGCGCCGCGGCCCATGCCGTGCACGAGGTAATAGGCCGCCTCGGCGCCGTCGAACGCGCCGGCGAGCGTCTCCGCCTCGAGCAGGTCGCCCTCGTGCAGCTCCGCGCCGCGATCCCGAAGCGGCGAGGCGCGGCGCGCGTCGCGCACGAGGCAGGCGACGTCGTCCCCGCGTCCGAGCAGCTCGGCAGCCAGCCGGCCGCCCACGAATCCCGTCGCTCCCGTGACTAGCGCCCTCATCCCCTGTTGTACGCGTACGGGAGCAATGGGGATCGTCATACTCGGCCGATTGCGCTTGCGGGCTCCCGCCTACGCCGCTGCCGCCCTGGCCGGGCTCCTCGCGGGCTTCGGCTGCTCGGGCGGCGATTCCCAGGGAGCCGTGCGGGGCGTGAAACTGAAGCTGCTCGGTCGCTTCTCCGCGCCCACCTACCTCACTTCTCCGCCGGGCGATCGCCACCGCCGCTTCGTCGTTGAGCGCGCCGGCACCATCCGCGTGGTCCGCGACGGGCACAGGCTGAAGACGCCGTTCCTCAACATCAGGTCCGACGTGCGAACCGACGGCGAGGCGGGCCTGCTGTCGATGGCGTTCGCCCCCGACTACGCGAGTTCGCAGCTCTTCTACGTCTACTACGTGGCGAGGAACGGCTTCCTGCACATCGAGGAGTTCAGGCGCTCCGCCAAGAGCGCCGACCGGGCCGTGAAGAGCTCGCGCCGCGTGGTGCTGGTCCAGCCGCACCACCGCTTCAACCACAAGGGCGGCCAGCTGCAGTTCGGCCCCGACGGGATGCTCTACACGGGCCTCGGGGACGGCGGCGGGGGCGGCGACCCCGATCGCGCCGCGCAGAACCGCGGCGTGCTGCCCGGCAAGCTGCTGCGCATCGACCCGCGCCGCCGCTCGGGCGGCAAGCCGTATGCGATCCCGACGGACAACCCGTTCGCGGGCCAGCCCGGCATCCGCGGGGAGATCTACGCCTATGGCCTGCGCAACCCCTTCCGCTTCTCGTTCGACCGCACGAAGGGAAGCCTCACCATCGGCGACGTGGGCCAGGACGCGGTGGAGGAGGTCGACTTCGTCAAGAACCGCCGCGGGAAGGGCAAGGCCCCGCGCGGCGGGTACAACTTCGGCTGGAGCGTCTTCGAGGGCCGCTCGCGCTTCCGCGGCGGCAGCGTGCCCGGCGCCATCGGGCCCGTCACGCAGCGCACCCACGACCAGGGCTTCTGCTCGGTCATCGGCGGCTACGTGATCCGCGACCGCTCACTGGGCAAGCGCTTCTACGGGAAGTACGTGTACGGCGACCTATGCGACCCCAAGCTGCGCATCGCCGCGCTCAGCCCCGGCCGCGCCCGCGCCGATCGCACGCTGGGGCCGAAGGTGTCCCGGCTCGACTCGTTCGGCCAGGACGCCTTTGGGCACGTCTATGCGATCTCGCTGAGCGGGCCGGTCTACCGGCTGGCGCCAAGGTAAGCCTCATCCGCGCGCACTCGGCCGAGCCGAGTGCTTGCGGCTAGGCCAGGCTGACGGCGACGGTCTTGTTCTCCAGGTAGGCCTCGAGACCGGCGCGGCCGTGCTCGCGGCCCACGCCGGAGGACTTGAAGCCACCAAACGGCGCCGACGGGTCGCCCGCTCCCCAGGTGTTCACGTAGACGCTGCCGGCGCGGAGCATCGACGCGAGCTTGTGGGCCTTGCCCACGTCGCGAGTCCAGACCCCGGCGGCCAGGCCGTACTCGGTGTCGTTGGCGCGGCGCGCGACCTCCTCCAGGTCCTCGTAGGGGCTTGCCACCAGCACGGGGCCGAAGATCTCCTCGCGCGCGATCGCGATGTCGTCGTCGGTGGCCGTGAACAGCGTGGGCTCCACGAAGTAGCCCTCGCCGTCGCCCGCGCGTCCGCCCGTGACCAGCTCGGCGCCCTCGGAGCGACCCTTGTCGATGTAGCCCAGCACGCGCTCGTGCTGCTCGGCCGACACCAGCGGGCCGAGCTGGGTGTCGGGCTCGAGGCCGGGGCCGACGCGCGCCTTGCCGGCCGCCTCGGCCAGCCTGGCCACCACGTCGTCGAACTGGTCGCTCTGCACGAACAGGCGCGAGCCGGCGTTGCAGGCCTGGCCCGAGTTGAAGTAGAGCGCCTGGTAGGAGCCCTTGACGGCCGCGTCCAGGTCGGCGTCGGGAAGGATGATGTTCGGCGACTTGCCGCCCAGCTCCAGCGTCACCCGCTTGAGCGCGCGGCCCGCCTTCGAGCCGATCTCGCGGCCGACCTCGGTGGAGCCCGTGAAGGCGATCTTGTTCACGTCCGGGTGGTCCACGAGCGCGGCGCCGGTGGCGCCGTCGCCGGTGATCACGTTCAGCACGCCCTCGGGGATCCCGGCCTCCAGCGCCAGCTCGCCCAGGCGCAGCGCCGTCAGCGGCGTCTGCTCGGCCGGCTTCAGCACGATCGTGCAGCCGGCGGCCAGCGCGGGCGAGACCTTCCACGAAGCCATGAGCAGCGGGAAGTTCCAGGGCACGATCTGCCCGCACACGCCCACCGGCTCCTTGAGCGTGTAGGTGTGCATGTCAGGGGCCGACACCGGCAGCGTCTCGCCCACGATCTTGGTGGGCCAGCCCGCGAAGTAGCGCAGGTACGCGGTCGTGCCGCCCACGTCCACGCGCTTGGCGAGCTTGACCGGCTTGCCGTTGTCGAGCGCCTCCAGCTCGGCCAGCTCGTCGGCATGCGCCTCGATCAGGTCGGCCAGGGCCAGCATCAGGCTGGTGCGCTTAGCGGGGGCGATCCCGCTCCAGCGCCCGTCCTCGAACGCCTCGCGGGCAGCTCGCACCGCGAGGTCCACGTCCTCGGCGCCCGCCTGCGCGACCTCGGCGATCGCGCGGCCGGTGGCGGGATCGAGCGTCTCGAAGGTCTGGCCGGAGGCGGCATCCAGGCGCTCGCCGCCGATCAGCAGCCGGTGGGGCCCGGCGGCGGCAAAGGCGCGCGCGGGCTCGGACAGGGCGTCGGGCAGCGCGGCGGAAATCATTGCGACAGCTTCAGCTCGACGGTGCCGAGCGGCCCGAGGTCCACCTCGACCTCGTCGCCGGGGGCCACGGGCACCGGCGGCGTGAGCGAGCCGCAGATGATCGTGTCGCCCGCCTCGAGCAGCTCCAGCGAGCCGCCGAGCAGGTCCGCCACCAGGCTGATGGTCTCGGCAAGGTCCACGTTTGCCTTGGCGGTCTGGCGCTCCTCTCCGTTCACGCGCACCACGGCCTCGATGCCGTCCACGGCCGCGTCCTCGCGGTGGTCGCCCAGCACCACGGCGCGGTGGAAGACGTTGCCCGCCATCGTGGCCTCGACGTCCTCCGGCGGAGCCGGGATGTCCACCAGCTCGATCGCGGGGCCGAGCGACTGGATCGCGGCGAGGGCCTCGTCGGGCTGGGCGCCGGCCTCGACCGGCCGGCGCAGGCGCACGGCCACTTCGGGCTCGATCAGCGCCTGCTGCATGTCGCCGACCGGGTAGGTGGCGCCGGACTCGACGCGGGTCGCGCTCGTGAGGAAGCCGATCACGGGGTCGGGGAGGCCGAGCTTCTGCTGCATCTCCGCGGTGTTCAGCCCGATCTTCCAGCCCACGCGGTCCGCGCCCCGGGCGATCGTCTCGCGCCAGGCCGTGAGCTGCCGGTCGAGGCCGGCGCTGACGCGCGGGTCGATCTCGCGCGCGGCCATCAGGGGGTCATCACGATCTTCAGGGCCTCCTTGCGATCGTAGATCGCGTAGGCCTCCTCGGCCTCTGCCAGCGACATGTGGTGAGTGACGAGCGGCGTGGGGTCGATCACCCCCGAGGCCATCATCGAAAGCACGCGGTCCACGTGGCCGATCACGTTGGCGTGTCCGCTCTTGAGCGTGAGCGCCTTGATCCAGACGATGCCCATGTGCACCTGGATGCGCTCGGCGTACACGCCCGTCGCCGAGACCGTGCCCGCCTTGCGCGCGAGCCGGCAGGCGAGCTCGAGCGCGTCCGGGTGGCCCACGGCGTCCACCGCCACGTCGACGCCGCGCCCCTCGGTGGCCGCCTTGACCACCGCGCGCGGGTCGTCCTCGGTCAGGTGCGCCGGCTCGGCGCCGAAGCCCTGGGCCACCTTCAGCCGATCCTCGACGGTGTCGATGGCGATCACCTTCGCCGCGCCCGAGGCCTTCGCCGCCTGCACCGCGCACAGCCCCACGGGCCCGAGGCCCAGCACGGCCACCACGTCACCGGGCTCGACGCCCGACTCGGCGACCGCGTGATACCCGGTACCCATCACGTCGCCGGCGAACAGCGCCGCGTCGTCGGACATGCCCTCGGGCACCCGTCGCAGGGTCAGGTTGGCGTGGGGCACCAGCACCTGGTCGGCCTGCGCGCCCTGCAGCGAGCCGAGTGTCTTGCCGTGGCCGAACACGCGCCCGTCGTCGCACTTGTGGAAGTCGCCGCGCCGGCAGAAGAAGCACTTGCCGCAGGCGCTGCAGTAACAGCCCAGAACCCGGTCGCCCTCCGAGACCTCGGTCACGGCGTCGCCGGCCGCAACGACCGTTCCCACGAACTCGTGGCCGATCGTGAAGCCGGGCTCGATCTGGACCCTGCCGTGGTAGATGTGCAGGTCCGAGCCGCAGATGCCGGTCGCCTCGACCTTCACGATCGCGTCGTCGCGCTCGATCAGCTCCGGCTCCGGCTTGTCGTCGAGGCGCACCTCGCCGGGCGCCTGGAAGGTCACGGCTTGCATCGCTCGGACCCTACGTGATCGCGCCCGTAGGATGGCCCGCCGTGACCGCCGCTTTCTTCCAGCCCGACGGCGACCGCTTCGTGCCCAGCGAGCTGACACGCGGCCCCTGGGACCCCGAGGCCCAGCACGCCGGACCGCCCTCCGCGCTGGTCGGCCGCGCCATCGAGCGCTGCGGCGATCCGGACGGCGGCCAGATCGGGCGCGTGACGTTCGAGATCCTGCGCCCGGTGCCGCTGGAGCCGCTCACGGTGGAGGCCGAGGTGGTGCGCCCGGGGCGCAGCGTGGAGCTGATCGAGGCGTCTCTGTCGGGTCCGGAGGGCGAGGTCATGCGGGCGCGGGCATGGCGGCTGCGCACGCGCCCCGTGGAGCTCGACCCGCCTCCCGTCGCGGAGCCGCCGTTGCACGGGCCCGCCGACGGCGAGCCGGGCGGCTTCTTCGACATAGGGGTCGACGTGGGCTACCACACGGCGGTGGACTACAGCTTCGTGGAGGGAAGCTTCGTGGAGCCTGGCCCGGCGCTGGTGTGGATGCGGATGCGCCAGCCGCTCGTGGAGGGCGAGGAGCCCTCCCCGCTGCAGCGCGTGCTCACGGTGGCCGACTCGGGCAACGGCGTCAGCGGAGCGCTCGACTACCGGCGCTTCCTGTTCATCAACACCGACCTGAGCGTGCACCTGCACCGCATGCCCGAGGGGGAGTGGATCTGCCTGGAGGCGCGCACGTTCCCGGAGCGAAACGGCGTCGGCCTGGCCGACACGGCGCTCTACGACGAGCGCGGCCGGATCGGCCGCGCAGCGCAGACGCTGCTCGTGCGCGCGCGTTAGGGTCGGGGCGATGGCGGAGGGATCCCAGGTCTCGAAGGCCGTGCTGGTCACCGGCTGCTCGACGGGCATCGGCCGCGCGACCGCGGAGCGCCTGGCCAAGAAGGGCATGACGGTCTATGCCACAGCGCGCCGCCTCGAGTCGATCGCCGACCTGGAGCAGGCAGGCTGCCGCACGCTGGCGCTGGACGTGACCGACGAGGAGTCGAGGCGCGCCGCGGTGGCCGCCGTGGAGGAGGCCGAGGGCGCGGTGGGCGCGCTCGTGAACAACGCGGGCTACAGCCAGAACGGGGCGGTGGAGAGCCTCGACCTCGACGAGCTCAGGCGCCAGTTCGAGACCAACGTCTTCGGCCTGACGCGTATGTGCCAGCTGGTGCTCCCCGGCATGCGGCGCCAGGGCTACGGGCGCATCGCCAACCTCAGCTCCATGGGCGGCAAGCTGGTCTTCCCGGGCGGCGGCGCCTACCACGCCACCAAGTACGCCGTGGAGGCGCTGTCCGACGCGCTGCGCTTCGAGGTCGGCAACTTCGGCGTCGTCGTGTCGATCATCGAGCCGGGCCTGATCCGCACCGACTTCGCCCAGACGTCGGTGGCCTCGCTCGCCAGCGGAACGGACTCGACAGGCGCGTATGGGCAGTTCAACACGGCGGTCGGCTCCGCTACGGCCGGCGCCTACGAGGGCGGCTTCGGCCGCCTGGCCGGCGGCGGTCCCGGCGCGGTGGCCCGCGCGATCGAGCGCGCCATCACGTCGAAGCACCCGCGTACGCGCTACCGCGTGACCGCGTCGGCCCGGCTCCTGCTCACCCAGCGCAAGCTCGTGCCGGACGTCGTCTGGGACCGGATCGTGAGCAGCTCGTTTCCACGGCCGGGCGACTGACATGATGCCGCCAACCCAGTACAGCTAGAGGAGGGCACTTGGCCGTATTCAAGGATGCCGACGAGGTCTACGCCTACATCGGCAAGCTGTTCGAGGACCTCACCACGGATGACGAGCTCGCCCCGAAGTTCCGCAAGGCCAACACCGTGGTCCAGTACCAGTACCGCGACCCCGAGTCCACGATCACCGTGAAGCTGATCGAGGGGGAGGACGGCCAGGTGGACCTCGGCGAGACCACGCTCGAGCCCGAGGTCGTGATGAGCATGGAGGCCGACACCGCGCACCACTTCTGGCTCGGCGAGGTGAACGTGACCGTGGCCCTCGCGCGCGGGCAGATGAAGGCCAAGGGCCCCGTGGCGAAGATCCTCAAGCTGGTGCCGCTCACCAAGCCCGTGTTCCCGCGCTATCGCAAGATGCTCGAGGACTCCGGGCGCGAAGACCTCCTCGAAGCCTGAGCTTCAACGACTTCTCCCAATTCTGCGCGCCGACCCGCGTCGTGGCCGGGCGCGACCTGCTGGGCTCGACCGGCTTCGAGTTCCAGAAGGAGGGCGCACACCGCGTGTTCGTGGTGACCGACGCCGTGGTGCGCGGCACCGGGCTGGTGGGGCGCGTAGAGGCGGGCGTGGCCGACGGCGGCCTCGAGGTGGCGGGCGTGTTCGACGACGTACCCCAGGACTCCTCGACCCATGTGGTGGAGCGCTGCGCCGCCGCGGCCAAGAAGGCGGGGGCCGACTCGATCCTGGCCGTGGGCGGCGGCTCGGTGATGGACACCGCGAAGGCCGCGTGCGCGCTGTTCACCCACGGTGGCGCGGCGCGCGACCTGGAGGGCTTCTTCCTGCTGCCGCGCGAGGACGACGGCATGGGCCGGCCGCTGCCGCTGGCTCCGCTTGCATGCATCCCCACCACCGCCGGGACAGGCTCCGAGGTGTCGATGGCCGCCGTGATCAAGGTGCCCGAGGAGGAGCTGAAGATGGAGGTGGCCGACTACCCGCTCTTCCCGCGGCTGGCGATCCTCGATCCGGAGAGCACCCGCACGCTGCCGCCGCAGGTGGCCGCAGCCACGGGGATGGACGCGATGACCCACGCCATCGAGGGCTACACCTGCTCCCAGACCGAGCCGCTGCAGGACGCCCGCTCGCTGCACGCCCTGAGGCTGATGCGCTCCAACCTCGAGAGGGCCGTCGAGCACGGCGCGGCCGACGACGAGGCGCGCGGCAACATGCTCGTGGCGGCCTCGCTGGCCATCAACCTGAACCTGGGCTCGGTGCACGCCATGTCACACCCCGCCGGTGCGCAGTTCGGCGTGCCGCACGGGGTGGCGAACGCCATCCACCTGCCGCACGTGATCCGCTTCAACGCCGAGGACCCCGCCACCGCGGCCCGCTACGCCGACCTTGCGGACCTGCTCGGGGTCGAGGACCTGGCCTCCTACGTGGAGGAGCTCACCTCCGGCCTGGGGCTCCCGACCCGCCTGTCGCAGGTGGGCGTGCCCGAGCAGGGGCTGGCCGCGCTCGTGGAGGGGGCGATGGGCGACGGCACGTCGCTGCTCAACCCACGGGAAGTGAGCGCGGAGAACTACGCCCTGCTCTACGAGCGGGCCTTATAGCCAGGGTTTCGACGGCTACGTGAGGGGCAACTCCCGGCGCTCCTCTTCCAAGAGAAGCTGCCGGCGCATCTCGGCCTCGAGGTCCGCGTCAGAGAGGGCGCGGAACTCGCAGGTGTGCATCAGGGGGAGTTCGCAGGTGGGGCACTGCCCCGGGTCCGCTGCCATCCCCAGGCCCACCGTGTAGCCACATTGTGAGCAGGTAACTCGATCCATCCTTGTACATGACTAGTACCCACCAAGGTGGATCGGGTCACATGACTTGGACGGATGTCAACGCTCGTCGGGGTCGGTGCGCTGAGCCTGCACCATCTCTTGCAGGGTGGCCTTCGCCGTGTACTTGGGCTTCCAGCTCAGCTCCTTCTTGGCGCGGTCGGTCTTCATCAGCACCGGCTTGCGTGCCGTGTGCAGCCAGGAGACCGAGTCGGGCACGAGTGGCAGCCGCGTGACCACCTCGGCGGTGGCCTTGACGCCCAGCGACGGCACCGGGAACGAGTACCAGCCGAGCGCGCCGGCCACGTCGCTCAGCGTGAGGGTGCCGGTGGCCGCCAGGTTGTAGGGCCCGGGCTCGCCGCGGCCGACCACGCCGGCCATGAAGGCGGTGGCCACGTCGTCCTCGTGCACGAGCTGGAAGCGCATGCCGGGGTCGGGGATCACCGGCTTCAGCGCCGGCATCGACGACAGCAGGCCCATCACGGCGTCGGGCATCGCTTCGCTGAGGCGGTAGTAGGGGATCTCGTCGAGGAAGGTGCGGGCGTTCGGCCCGGCCACGATGCAGGGCCTGAAGGCATACGCCGCGACGTCGCGGTGGCGCAGCAGCACCTCACCCAGCACGCGCTCCACCTCGGCCTTCTGGTGCGAGTAGTGATGGTCGCGCGAGCCGCGTGCGGGGATGTCCTCGGTCAGCCAGTCGGGGTTGTCGGAGTGGAAGCCGTAGGCCGCCACGCTCGAGGCGTAACAGATGCGCTCGGCGCCGGCCTTGGCCGCCTGGTCGAAGACGCGCCGCGAGCCCTCCACGTTGAGGTCGCGCGTGGCGTCGCCGGCGTCGAGGATCGCGAAGGCCAGGTGCACCACCACGTCGGCGCCCTTCACCAGCTCGCTGACGCTCTTGTCGTCGGTCACGTCGCCCTGGCGGTACTCGGTCTTCTTCCAGCCGAGCTCGTCCGGGTCGAAGGGGCGCCGGGCCATGCCCGTGACCTTCTTCACGCGCTGCGAGCGCTCCAGCGCGTTCACCACCGCGACCCCCAGGTCGCCCGTGGGGCCGGTCACCGCGACCTTTAGGCCGTCAGTCGCCATAGCCCGGCTCCCCCGGCAGCAGGACCTCGGCCTCGTCGCCCCTCGGCACGATGCGCGGCATGACCGGCTCGACGGTGCGCCCGCGGGCGGAGTCGAGCAGGTCCGCGACGGAGCCCGCGCCGGCGAGCTGCTCCAGGTGCTTGATTGTGGGGAACACGAGCATCAGGTTGCCGCGCTCATACTCGCCGAGCGCGTCCTGCGGGCGCAACCAGCGGGCGTCCACGCACTCGCCGCCGTCGGGCCTCGCCTCGGCGCCGGCCGGGGCCTCAGCCGCGAAGAACCAGGTGTCGAAGCGCACCTTCACCTCCTCGGGAGTGATCCAGCGCGAGAAGGGCACCAGCGCGCCCGCGTCCTCGAGGCGCACGGCGGCCTCCTCCTCGAGCTCGCGCAGCGCGGTGCGCGCCGGGTCGTCCTCGCCCCTGCTGACGGCGCCGCCGGGGAACACCCAGGCGCCGCCCATGAAGCGCTGCTCGGGATTGCGCTGCACCAGCAGCACCTCGGGCCCGTCGCCGGAGTCACGCAGCAGGATCAGCGAGGCCGCCTGCCGCGCCTCGGTGACCTCGCCCTCGTTGAGCTCCTCCCCGCCGGCCGGCCGATTCACTTGCATCGGATGGGTACCCTACGCCGCCCATGACGGACGCCGCCACGAAGCAGCTCTACATCTGCACCTCGTGCGGGTTCATCTACGACCCGGACGAGGGCGACCCCGACGGCGGCATTCCGCCCGGCACCGCGTTCGAGGACATCCCGAACGACTGGTTCTGCCCGGTGTGCGGCGCCCGTAAGAAGGACTTCGAGCCCCACGAGGGCTAGTCGAGCTGCGGGCGGTAGGTGCCGAAGCTCCAGCGGTTGCCGCCGGGGTCCTCGATCGAGAAGTCGCGGGAGCCGTAGTCCTGCTCGCTGAGCTCCGACGGGTTGCCACCGGCCGCCGCGGCGCGCTCGTGCAGTGAGTCGACGTCGTCGAGAGCTACGTAGGTCGTGCTCGGCGTCGGAGGCGCGTCGGCGCGGGCCGAGCCGAGCATGATCACGTCGCCGGCGATCACGAGCTCGGCGTGGGCGATCGTCCCGTCGTCGTTCTCGTACACGTGCAGCTCCTCGAAGCCGAGCGTCTCCTTCAGCCAGCGGATCGCCGCCGGGGCGTCGCTATAGCGAAAGGTGGGGAACACGTTCTGGGTCATGCCTGGATGCTAAGCAGCTTCGGCGAGCGACGCCTGCGAGGTGGCCGCGTCGATCGCCTCGGCGGTGATGGCCACGAGGCGCGTCAGGTCGGCCTCGGAGATGGAGAGCGGCGGCATCAGGACGACCACGTCGCCCAGCGGGCGAACGATGGCGCCGCGCCGGCGCGCCTCGAGCGTGACCTGGTGGCCCATGCGCGCCTCGAGCGGGAAGCCGGCCAGCTCGATGCCGGTCATCGTGCCGCGGCGGCGCACCTCGGACACTGCCGGATGCGCCTCCAGCGGCTCGAGCAGGGCGGCGAGCAGCGCGAGCTTCGGCTGCAGCCGCTCCAGCGTGCGCTCCTGCTCGAACACGTCGAGCGTGGCCAGTGCGGCCGCGCAAGCGAGTGGGTTGCCCGTGTAGGTGTGGCCGTGGAAGAAGGTGCGGAACTCCTCGAACTCGCCGAGGAAGCCCTCGTAGACTCGCTCGGTGGCCAGGGTGGCGGCCAGCGGCAGGTAGCCGCCGGTGATGCCCTTCGCCAGGCAGAGGAGGTCGGGCGCGACGTCCTCGTGCTCGCAGGCGAACATGCGGCCGGTGCGCCCGAAGCCGGTGGCCACCTCATCGAGGATCAGCAGCACGCCGCGCCGGTCGCACAGCTCGCGGACCGCGTGCAGGTAGCCCTCGGGGTGCACGAGGATGCCGGCGGCGCCCTGCACGAGCGGCTCCATGACCACCGCGGCGACCTCGCCCTCGTTCTCCACCAGCAGCCGTTCCATCCCGGCGACGTCGCCCGGCTCGGCCTTCAGCGTGTCGAACAGCAGCGGGCGGTAGAGGGAGTGGAAAAGCTCGATGCCGCCCACCGACACGGAGCCGACGGTGTCGCCGTGGTAGGCGTCGCGCAGCGCCACGAACTTCGTCTTGCGCGTGTGCTCGCCGCCTTGCTGCTGCCAGTACTGGAAGGCCATCTTCAGCGCGATCTCGGCGGCGGTCGAGCCAGAGTCCGAGTAGAAGACCCGGCTGAGGCCGGGCGGGGCGATTTCCACCAGGCGCGCGGCCAGCTCGGCGGCCGCCGGGTGGGTGAGCCCGAGCATCGTTGAGTGCGCGACCTTGTCGAGCTGGGCGCGCACCGCGGAGTCGATCATCGGATGGCGGTGGCCGTGCACGTTGCACCACAGCGACGAGACGCCGTCGATGTAGCGGCGGCCCTCGATGTCGATCACGTCGGTGCCCTCCGCGCGCTCCACGATCAGCGGCTCTTCCCGCTCCCAGCCGCGCTGCTGGGTGAACGGGTGCCAGAGGTGATCGCGGTCCGCGGAGACGAGGTCCACGGCGCGCGACAGTAGCTAGCGTGCAGGTCGGAATGCCGCGGCTTCCGGTACTCGTGTTCGTGGTCGGTACCGGCTCGCTCGGGGCCGAGATCGCCGCCGTCCGATTGCTCGCGCCGTACTTCGGCGCGTCCACGATCGTGTGGGCGAACACGATCGGCGTGGTGCTCGTGGCGCTGTCTGTGGGCTACTGGGTGGGCGGCCGCCTGGCCGACCGCCACCCGCACATGCGCGGCCTCTGCCTGCTCGCGCTGACCGCCGCCGTGCTGCTTGCGCTGGTGCCGTTCGCCGCCGGCCCGCTGCTGCGCCTGGGCGTGAACGCCCTGGACGACATCTCCGCCGGCGCCTTCCTGGGCTCGCTGCTCGCCGTGCTCGTTCTGGTCGCGGTCCCGGTGCTGCTGCTGGGCGCGGTCTCGCCGTACGCGCTGCGGCTGGCGGTGTCGACGGTGGAGGAGGCGGGCACCGTGGCCGGGCGGCTCTACGCGCTCTCCACCGCCGGCTCGCTCGTGGGCACCCTGTTGTCGGCGCTCGTGCTGATCCCGCTCGTCGGCACGCGGCGCACCTTCCTGGTTTTCGCGCTGGCGATCTCGGTGTGTGCGGTGGCGGGCCTGCGCCCGGCGCGGCGCTTCGCGCTGGCGCCGGCGGCGATCGCCGCGCTGATCGCGCTGCCGGTGGGCACGCTGAAGGCGGAGAGCCAGACGGGGCGCGTGATCCACGAGGCGGAGACCCAGTACCAGTACGCGCGCGTGGTGCAGGCCGCCGACGGCACCCGCTACCTCGAGCTCAACGAGGGCAAGGCCGAGCACTCGGTCTACCGCCCGGGCACCGTGCTGACCGACGACTACTGGGACGGCATGCTCGTGCTGCCCTTCACCGGGTCGAGCCGGCCGCCCAAGCGCATGGCCATCCTCGGCAACGCCGCCGGCACCACCTCGCGGGCCTACGGCCACTTCTTCCCGCGCACGCGCATCGACGGCGTGGAGATCGACCCGGAGCTCACGCGCATCGGCCGCCGCTGGTTCGGCATGGACAACCCGCGCCTGACGGTGCACAACGAGGACGCGCGCCCGTTCCTGCGCCGCACGAAGGCGCGCTACGACGTGATCGTGGTGGACGCCTATCGCCAGCCGTACATCCCCTTCTACCTGACGACCCGCGAGTTCTTCGAGCTGTGCCGCGACCGGCTTGCGCCGGGCGGCGTGATGATCGTGAACATCGGCCACCCTGAGAGCTCCGACCGGCTCGAGAAGGTGCTCACGGCCTCGGCGCGTCACGCGCTCCCGCACGAGCTGCGCGACCCGATCGAGCCCACGAACTCACTGCTGGTGGCCGGCCGCAGCCCGCTGTCGGCGACCCGCCTGGCGGCGGCCGTCCCGCGCCTGCCGAAGGGCCTGCGGCCCACCGCCGAGGCGGCGCTGGGGCGCATCGCGGCGCCGCTTCGCGGCGGGGCCGTGTACACCGACGACAAGGCCCCCGTAGAGTGGCTGATAGACAAGTCGATCGTCGATTACGCAGCCGGCGGCGACCACTGAGGGGAGGTGCCTGATGGGCTTTCGAAAGTACGAGCTCGGCAGCTACGAGGAGATGTGCGAGGCGCATCGCTGGGACGTGCCCGAGCGCTACAACATCGCCACGGACGTGTGCGACAAGCACGACCGCGACCGGCCGGCGATGGTCTGGGAGGATTGGCAGGGCAACGAGCGGCGGGTCGACTTCGGCGAGCTGCAGGACCTGTCGGCGAAGTTCGCCAACGTGCTCGAGGTGCACGGGGTCGAGCGCGAGGACCGCGTGGCCACGCTGCTGCCCTCGCTGCCCGAGACTGCGGCGGTGTTCATCGGCACCTACAAACGCGGCGCGATCCTGCTCTCGATGTCCGTGCTCTACGGCGACGACGGCATCGAGCACAGGCTGCGCGACTCGCAGGCAAAGGTGGTGGTGACGGACCAGAACAACCGCGACCGCATCCCCGAGGGAATCGTGGACGAGGTGCTCGTGCTCGACGGCGGCCTGCTCGACGAGCTCGAGCAGGCCTCCGCGGACTACGAGATCGCCGACACCGCCGCCGACGACCCTGCCCAGCTCTACTACTCGTCGGGCACCACCGGCAAGGCCAAGGGCATCCTGCACGCGCACCGCTACCTGCTCGCCCACGAGGAGTTCGAGTTCTGCCACGACGTGCGCGACGGCGAGCTGTTCCACGGCTCCGGCGAGTGGGCCTGGGCCGCCGGCATCTGCCCGCTGCTCGGCCCCTGGCGCTACGGCGCCGTGGCGCTCGTGCAGGCGCGCAAGGGCGGCTACGACCCGGAGGAGCACCTGCGCTTCCTGTCAAAGCACGGCGTGCAGAACATGTTCACCACGCCCACCGCGCTGCGCGCGATGACCGGCGTGGAGGACGCGGGGAAGAGCCACCCGATGCCCGAGCTGCGCATCGTCTGCTCGGCCGGCGAGCCGCTCAACCCCGAGGTGATCCGCTGGTTCCGCGACCAGTACGGCATCACGGTGCTCGACTACTACGGGCTCACCGAGAGCTATCCGCTGTGCGGCAACATGCCGGGCGTCGAAGTCCGCGAGGGCTCGATGGGGCGGCCGATGCCCGGCTGGGAGGTGGCAATCCTCGACGAGGACGAGCGGCCGGTCGAGCAGGGCGAGCGCGGCGAGATCTGCCTGAAGGCGCGCTCCAACCCGCACTACCCGATCGGCTACTGGCGCCGCGACGAGGACACCGAGGAGGTGTTCGGCGGCGACTGGTTCCATACGAAGGACGCTGCCCAGACCGACGAGGACGGCTACTACTGGTATGCCGGCCGCGCCGACGACGTGATCATCTCGGCGGGCTACCGGATCGGGCCGTTCGAGGTGGAGTCGGCCTGCGTGGAGCACCCCGCCGTGAAGGAGGCGGCGGCGGTCGCCTCACCCGACCCAAAGCGCGGCGACCTGGTGAAGGCGTTCATCGTGCTGGCCGGCGGCCACGAGCCAAGCGACGAGCTCGCGGACGAGATCAAGAAGCACGTGCGCGAGCGCCACTCCGCCTACGCCTACCCGCGCGAGATCGAGTTCGTGGACGACCTGCCGAAGACGCTGACCGGCAAGATCCGCCGCATCGAGCTGCGCGAGGCCGAGCGCGAGAAGAAGCGGGCCGGCGCCTCGGCCTAGCGCCTGGCGTCACACAGCCGTTACGCACGCAACCCCGCCGTGGCGCTCGCCGCGCCATCGTGGACGGCGTGGAAGGTGGTGGCCGAGAAACCGGCCTATATGTCACGGAATTCGGCCACGCCGTTCGAGGGGGCGGGCTTGAACGGCGGATCGCGGCGCTGGCGGACGAGCAGCACGGGGTCGTATCGGTCGCGCAGCTGCGGGCGCTCGGGCTCTCGCCCGAGGCGCTGCGCAAGCGCGTGGCCCGCGGCCGTGCGCATCGCGTGCACCGCGGTGTCTACGGGCTGTGGGGGTCGCGGCTCGACGCTCGGGCGCGGCGGATGGCGGCTGTCCTGGCGTGCGGCAAGGGCGCGGTCATTTCACACGGCACGGCGGGAGATGCGCTGGGGATCTTGCCGCGTGCGAGCGCGGTGATCGAGGTAACGATCCGGGGCAGGTCGGGTAGGGGCCGGCCCGGGCTCACGATCCACCGATCAACGACGCTGGAGCCCAGGGATTGCACGACTGTGGATGGAATCCCGTGCACAGGCCCCGCGCGCACCCTGGCTGACCTGGCAGGCCGCGTGGACCCGCCGAGGCTGGCCCGCGCGATCGAGAACGCTGAGCGGCTGCGCTTGTTCGACGAGATGGAGCTGCGGCGCGTCGGCGGACGGCTCGGAGCCGCGCTACGGGGCTACGCCGGAGAGCCGCCGCCGACCCGTAGGGAATTCGAGCGCCGCGCGCTCACCCTGTTTGCCCAAGCTGGATTGCCGAGGCCGGCGGTCAACACGCTCGTCGGGACGCTCGAGGTCGACTTCTGCTGGCCCGACCAGCGGCTGATCGTCGAGGCCGACAGCTTCGAGTTTCACGGCACCCGCGCCGCCTTCGAGCGCGACCGACGCCGCGACCAGCAGCTCCGGGTCGCCGGATGGACCACGATTCGCATCACCTGGCGCCAGCTTCACGAGCACGCCGACGAGGTGATCGCGGCTATCGCTGCCTAGACCGGCAGCAGCGGGATGTCCCAGAGGATCGCGGCCGTCACGAAGGCCGCGATGCCGGCGGCGATCGCGATGCCCGAGGCGACCTTCTCACCCTGACTGCGGTCCGCCGCCTTCGCCTTCGCGTTCTCGGCCCAGACCACGGCCTGCTCCAGCAGGTTCTCGGCCCAGGCGAACTCGAGCGCCAGGAGCGCCAGGCCAACCGGGATGACCAGGACGCCGGGACCCGGCACGGGTCCGGTCATGACGATGCCGGCGAGCGTGATCAGCACGCCCAGTACGACGACTCCCCAGCGCACCACCGCTGGGCGCTGCCGGTGGCGCCGCTTGCGCTCCTGCAGCTTCTGGATCGTCGGATGACGCTCTTCAGGCATGCGGCTGATTGTGGCGTAGCCAGTGATCGAGCGGGAGCAGCTCGCCGGCCTGGGCGAGCGAGCCCGGGTCGGTGTGCCCCAGCCCGGCCACCGCCACGCCGCCCAGCCGCTCGACCGTCTCGCGGTTGGAGAGCTCGATGCGCTCGGGCTCCTCGGGCCACGGGGTCATCGCCACGCCGGCCACGGTCAGCCCGGCCGCGCGCGCCGATCCGATCGTGAGCAGCGTGTGGTTGATCGTGCCGAGCCCGGTGCGGGCCGCCACCACGAGCGGCATGGCGAGGTCGATGGCCAGGTCGCGCACGAGGTAGCCGGGTGTGAGCGGGACCATCAACCCGCCGACGCCCTCGCAGACCAGCCAGTCGGCTTTCTGCGCGGCCGCCTCGGCGGCCTCCACCAAGTGGCGCGGCTCGATCGGCTCGCCGGCCAGCTCCGCGGCGAGGTGTGGGGAGAGCGGCGGTCCGAAGCGATAGGGCGCGACGTCGTCGGCCGACTGCCCGGCGCCGGCGGCGGCGGCCAGCAGCTCGTGGTCGCGCGGCCAGTCACCGGGCGGGTCGTCCAGTCCGGTCAGCGCCGGCTTGAAGGCGGCCACGCGCTCGCCACGCGCCGCCAGCGCCGCGCAGATCGAGGCCGCCAGCACCGACTTGCCGGCCTCGGTGTCCGTGCCCGTTACGAACAGGCCCCGCACGGGGCTCCGCTACGCAGCGTCGCGGTAGGCGTCGAACACGCGGACCGCCTCTGGCTGGCCTGCGGCGGTCCGGCTGCGAAGCGGCGGCAGCACCTTCGACAGGGTCTCCGCGGCGTCGCGCAGCTCGGTCTTCGTGTGCGAGGCCATCACCGCCAGGCGCAGCCGCGAGCTGCCCTCCGGCACCGTCGGCGGGCGGATGGCCTGGGCGAACACGCCGCGCTCGAGCGCGCGCTCGCTGGCCTGGACCGCGGCGGCGGCGTCGCCCACCACGAGCGGGACGATCTGTGTCTCGGAGCCGCCGCAGTCGATGCCGCGCTCCGCCAGCGCCTCGCGCAGCACGGCGGCGTTGCGCTGCAGCTTGTCCACGCGGCGCGGCTGGGCGCGCAGCAACTCGAGCGAGGCCAGGGCCGCGGCCACCGCGGGGGGCGGCAGTGCTGTGGAGAAGATCAGCGTGCGGGCGCTGTTCACCAGGTAGTCGGCGATCGGCTTGTCGCAGGCCACGTACGCGCCGTAGGAGCCGAGCGCCTTGCCCAGCGTGCCCACGATCACGTCGACCTCTCCCTGAAGGCCGGCGTCGGCCACTGCGCCGCGGCCCTCGGGCCCGACGCAGCCCGTGCCATGGGCCTCGTCCACCATCACCCGCGCGTCGAAGCGCTGGGCCAACTCCACGATCTCCGGCAGCGGGGCCACGTCGCCGTCCATCGAGAACACGCCGTCGGTCACGATCAGGCTGCCGCGGCCCTCGGCCTGGCGCAGGCCCCACTCGAGGTGGTCGGGATCGCAGTGGTCGTAGACGAAGGTCTCGGCCCTGGCGAGCCGGCAGCCGTCCACGATGCTGGCGTGGTTCAGGGCGTCCGAGAACACGACGTCGCCCTCTCGAGCCAGCGTGGAGATCACGCCCACGTTGGCGAGGTAGCCCGAGCCCATCAGCACGCAGGCGTCCGCGCGCTCGAACTCGCAGAGCTGCTCCTCGAGCCGGCGATGGATCGTCATGTTGCCCGAGACCAGCCGCGACGCGCCCGAGCCTGCTCCGTAGCGCATGGCCGCCCCGGCGGCCGCCTCGCGCACGCGCGGGTGGTCGGCCAGGCCGAGGTAGTTGTTCGAGCACAGCAGCAGCACCGGGCGCCCGTCGAGCAGCACGCGCGGCCCCTGCGGCCCGGAGATCAGGCGCATCTTGCGGTACAGCCCGCGCTCCTTGATCTCCTCGAGGCGCTCCTCGATCTCGGTCATCACGCCGCCTTGTGCTTCGGCTTCTTCTTGAAGCGAAGCTGGGTGGCGGGGTCCCAGAAGTTGGCCTCGCTCTGCTTGTCGATCAGCTCGTCCACCGGGGTGCGCGGCGTGTCGCCCTTGAGCCAGCCGCTGCGGTTGTCGGGCCGCGGGTTCGCGCCGTTGTCCTCCTGGCGCCCCACGTTCAGGCCGAGCTCCTCGAACATCGCCCGGTCCTGCTCGGGCTCGGAGCCGAGCGTGGTGAGGAAGTTGCCCATCATCACGCCGTTGAGACCGGCCTTGACGGCCATCTTCTGCAGCTCGCCGACGCCCAGGTTCTCGTTGCGCCCGCCGCACAGCCGGAACAGCGCCTCGGGCATGATCAGCCGGAAGATCGCGATCCACTTGACCGCCTCCCAGGGCTCCATCAGCTCGCGGTCGCCGAACTTGGTGCCGCCGCGGGGGTTGAGCAGGTTGATCGGCACGCTGGTGGGGTCGATCTCGGCCAGCTGGAAGGCCATCTCCACGCGCTGCTCGGGCGACTCGCCCAGGTTGAGGATGCCGCCGACGCAGGTCTCGAGGCCCGCCTCCTTCACCGCGTCGATCGTGCGGATGCGGCCCTCGTAGCGCACCGTCGAGGAGACCTCGGGGTAGTACGACTCCGCGGTCTCCACGTTGTGGTGAACACGCTGGATGCCGGCCTCCTTGAGCGCCTTCGCCTTCTGCACCGACATGTGGCCGATGGAGGCGCAGCGCTTCAGGTTGGTCTGCTCGGCCACGAGCTTGGCGCCCTCGAGCACGTTGGCGAAGTCGCGCTTGGACAGGCCCTGGCCCTGCGTGACCATGCAGAAGCGGTGCGCGCCCGCGGCCTCGGCCGCCTTCGCGTGCTCGAGGATCTGCTCGGGGCTCATCATCGCGTGCATCGGCGTGGCGGCCTCGGCGAAGCGCGACTGGGCGCAGAAGCCGCAGTCCTCGGCGCAACCGCCCGACTTCGCGTTCACCAGGGAGCACATGTCCGTGGAGTCGCCGAAGTTGTCGAGCCTCGCCCTCCAGGCCCGCTCGACCAGCGCCTCGATCTCGCCCCGATCCTCCGTGCGGCCGAGCTCTAGCGCCTCCTCCCGTGTGATCAGGGGTGGCACGCGCCGGGCACGCTAGGCACGCGCTCGGACGTAGCGCCCTAGCGACCCCTCCACGCAGGCTTGCGCTTCTCGGCGAAGGCCCGCACGCCCTCGCGGAAGTCCTCGCTGCGGAAGCAGGACTCGCGCAGCTCCACCAGCTCCCGCTCGAGCTCGTCGCCCAGGCGCAGCGCGCGCAGCGCCCTCATGGCCTTCTTGTTGCCGGCCAGCGACAGCGGCGCGTTCGCCGCGATCTCGCCGGCCAGCTCGAGCGTGCGCGACTCCAGGTCCTCGGCCTCGACGACCTGGTTCACGAGGCCCATCCGCTCGCCGCGGTCGGCGTCCACGTTGCGCCCCACGTGGAACAGCTCCGCAGTGTTGGCGGGCCCGCACAGCTCCAGGAACTTCTGCAGGCCCGTGTGCGAGTAGATCAGGCCGAGCTTGGCCGGCGGCATGCCGAGCTTGATGCCGCGCGCCGCCAGCCGGATGTCGCAGGTCAGCGCCAGCTCCAGGCCGCCGCCGATCGCGTGGCCGTTGAGCTGGGCCACGACGGGATACTCGTAGGCCTCGAGCGCCTCGATCGCGTCGTGGAAGGGGTGTGCCACCAGCCGCTCGGCGGCCTCCTCGAACTGCTGCCCCTCGAGGTTGCCGAGGTCGTAGCCCGCGGAGAACATCGAGCCGCTGCCCGTGATCACGAGGCAGCGCGCGTCGAGTGTGCGGGCGGAGTCGGCCAGCGCGTCGAGCAGCTCGTGGTCCAGGGCGCCGCGGCGTTCGGGGTTCGCGATCGTGAGCCGGGCGACGCCGTCGGCGGGCTCGTCCAGCAGGAGCTTTCCCGAGGCGAGCTCGGTCACTCGAGGACGACCAGCGTCTCGCCCTCCGAGACCGACTGGCCCTCCTTGCACTCGATGCTCGCGACCTTGCCGGGGTCCTCGGCCTCGACCGGCATCTCCATCTTCATCGACTCGAGGATCACGAGCGTGTCGCCCTCGGCGACCTCCTGACCGACCTCGCACTCGACCTTCCAGACCGTGCCCGTGATGTGGGCCTCGACGTTCGGCACCGCCACTCCCTCTCCTCGCTGTGCGGGCGGAAGATACATTCCGGCCCCCGAGTAACGATCGACTGGGCGGCGGGTAAGGGAAAACCGATGGCCGAAGCACTGAAGGCGCAGGTCTACAAGGACGAGCGTCCCGCGGAGTTCTTCACCCGATTCCACGAGCGCACCCGCAGCCAGCGACCGGACTGGGTCTACGAGTTCGTTCGCTTCGTGCTCACGCCCTACCTGGCGCTCTTCTACCGCGCCCGCTGCATCGGCTCGATCAACCTCCCGGCGGACGGCCCGGTCATCGTGGCGCCGAACCACTTCTCCTTCCTCGACCACTTCTTCGTGGCCGTCTACCTGCGCCGCAAGGTGCACTTCATGGCGAAGTCGCAGCTGTTCACGCGCCCGATGCAGTTCATCTACACGCACGGCGGCGTGTTCCCGGTGCGCCGCGGCCACCGCGACGAGGAGGCCTTCAAGACCGCCCACGCGATCCTCGACCGCGGCGACATCGTGGTGATGTACGCCGAGGCCGGCCGCTCGCGCAGCGGCGAGCTCGGAAAGCCGCGCCACGGCATCGGCCGGCTGGCGCTCGAGTCGGGCGCGCCGGTCGTGCCCACCGCGATCGCCGGGAGCGAGAAGGCGCGCAACTGGCGCAAGCTCCAGTTCCCGAAGGTCACCGTGCAGTTCGGCGAGCCGGTGCGCTTCGAGCAGGTCCAGGAGCCGAGCAAGGAGCAGGCCCAGGAGGCATCCGAGGCGGTGTTCGAGCGCGTCAAGGAGATGCACGCCCGCCTTCAGAGCGAGGGCCGCCGCGGCGCTGCCCGCGCGGCCGGGGCCGCCCGCGCCACCTGAAATCCCTGCAGTGACGCGTCTGTCCCCAGGTAGGGTGAAGGGGACGTGGCGAAGAAGAAGCCGAAACGATTTAAGAAGAAGCTGACCGACGAGGAGCTCGAGGCCGAGCGCGGCGGCAAGCTTCCGGACCGCGAGGCGCTGTCGGTGCTCGACGCGAACATCCCGATCCCGGCCGATCCGTCGATCGCAGCAGACGTCCTGTCGGGCGAGGACCCGCCCGACACCGAGGAGCCCTAGGAGGGCGACCCGATCAGCTCGAGCACCCGCTCCGCCAGCTCGCGGGGCGGCACGCCGAGCTGCGTGAGGGCGCGCCCCGCGGGGCCGTGCTCCTCCCTCACCAGCGCAAGCAGCAGGTGCTCGACCCCCAGGTGGCTGTCGTGCAGCTGCACGGCCTCGCGCAGCGAGTCCTCCAGAGCGCCGCGGGCGGCCGGGGACACGCGAACTCGGCCCTCGACCTTCCGCGGCCGTTCGTCGGTGGCGCCCGCCACGGCGCGGCGCGCCTCGCCGAGCTGGACGCCTTGCGAGCGCAGCGCGCGCAGCGCCGTGCCGTGGTCGTCGCGCAGCAGGCCGAGCAGCAGGTGCTCGGGTCCGACCTCGGGATTGCCGAGCTGGCGTGCCTCGTCCCGCGCCAGCTCCACCACCTTGCGCGCCTGACCGGTCACGAGCAGGCGCCGCTGTGGGCGCTCCTGCGGCGGCACGCGGCCCTCGCGGATGCGCTGCGCGTGCCGCTTGTGCGCGGCCTGCTTCGAGATGCCCAGCGCCTCGGCGATCTGCGTCCAGGAGCGGCCCTCGTGCAGCGCCACCTGCACGTGGCGGGCCTCGGCCTCGTCGAGCTCCCGCCGCAGCTCCACCACTGCTCGTAGGCCGTCCAGCGGCTCGCGTGCCTCGGCGGCCGCCCGCATGCGCTCGGCTGGGTCCCCATCCATTGCCCCTCTTCTGGCCAGGAGCGGGGTCTGTCAAACATCAATGACGATCCGTCAACATTCGTTGGTATTTCGTTTGGTCATCCCACCCCGAGGGAATTTCGCCGAAATGCGAATCCGGAAGGTGATCGACAAGGACAGCGTCAACGCGGCCGTGGCGGTGAACGTGAACGAGCCCGGCTCGGTCACCGCCGCCTCCAGCACGCAGCGCGCTGGCGACCGCGACGACGTCAAGGACGAGACCGGGCGCGAGCTGCCGGACCGCGAGGGCACCTACGACGAGCTTCGAGAAGAGGCCAACAAGGACGCCGAAGAGGCGCCGGAAGGAGACACGAATGGCTGATGACGACCGTACGTCGGGGCAGCTGAGCAAGCAGGAGCTCGAGGCCGAGATGGGTCGCGAGCTGACCGACCGGGAGGCGATGTCGCTGGTGAACGCGAACGTCGCGATTCCGATCAACGCGGCCGTGGCGGCCAACGTCCTTTCGGACGGCTCGACCGCCGCCGCGGACGCGACGCAGCAGGCCGCAATTCAGCAGGGCAACTAGCTAGTTGAGCTGCCTACACAGGTTGTGAACGGCTGAGGAGCCATCCGGGCCTCTTCCGAGGCTGTGGGTCTGCGAACTCACTCCTCGGAAGGAGACCCGGATGAACCCTCACCCTAGGTCCAAGCTCGGACCTGCTG
>JBBQRG010000036.1:0-31280 GCA_038215095.1 Solirubrobacterales bacterium
GACAAGCAGCGCATGAACCAGGAGGTCATGGCCTTCTACCAGCGCGAGAAGGTCAACCCGCTGGGCTCGTGCCTCCCGCTCGCCCTCCAGATCCCCTTCTTCATCGCGCTGTTCCAGCTGCTGCGATCGGCTCGCTTCAAGGCCGACATCGCCAGCAACCCGGGCTTCGGCCCGATCCACGACATGTCCCAGAAGGTCCACGCGCCGGTGCTGCTCGGCACCCTGATCGTGCTCTACGTGGGCACGCAGCTGGCGGCGAGCGCGGTCACGGCGGTGAGCGCGGATCCGAACCAGAAGCGGATCATGTACGCGCTGCCGCTCGTGTTCGCGATCTTCATCGTGAACTTCCCCGCGGGCCTGATCGTCTACTGGATCACCACCAACGTGTGGACGCTGGGCCAGCAGCTGCTGGTGCGAAAGCTCTACCCCAAGCCCGAGCCGCTCGACCCGCGCGACGCGGTGGCCGAGTCCACGCCCTCGCGGGGCAAGCCGGCCACGGCCCGTGCGCTGACCGGCGGGAACGGCAAGGCCGGCAAGGAAAAGCCGAAGGACAAGGCGAAGGCGGCCGCCGTCACCGCCGGCGACGGCAACGGCCGGGGCGCGAAGCCGCCACCCGCCCCGCGCAAGAAGAAGAAGCGCACCGGCCGGCGCCGCTAGGCGATGGGGGCCGAGCAGGAAGAGCGCGTCGCGGAGGCCCAGGGCGAGAGCCTGGGCGAGGCCAAGTGGGCGGCGGTCAAGGAGCTCGAGCCGCGCTTCCCCGGCCTCACCGCGGAGTGCGTGAGCTTCGAGGTGCTCGAGGAGCCCGCCGACGGCGAGGGGCAGGCGCGCGTGCGCGCGGAGGTGGATACCGACGCCTGGCGCAAGGCCGCGGAGGAGATCCCCGAGGAGCCCGTTGAGCGCGTGCGGGCGCTGGTGGCGAGGGTCGTGCACTCGCTCGGTCTGCGCGGCAGCGTGGACATCGAGGAGACCGACGAGGAGATCCGCGCGACCGTGAACGGCGACGACCTGGGCCTGCTGATCGGCAAGCACGGCCTGACGATCGACGCCCTGCAGCACCTGGCCTTCCGCGCCGCCTTTCGGGGCATGGCCGAGCGCAAGCAGGTCACGATCGACGCGGCCGGCTACCGCGAGCGGCGCGAGTCCGCGCTGCACAGGATGGCCGACCGGGCCGTGGCGGACGCGCTGAAGTTCGAGCGTCCGGTCGAGCTCGAGCCGATGCGCGCGCCGGAGCGCAAGCTCGTCCACCTCTACCTGCGCGAGAGCACCGAGGTCGACACCCACAGCGAGGGCGACGAGCCCGACCGCCGCCTGGTGGTCACCCCGGTGCGCCCCGGCCGCGACGCCTGAGCGTTTCACGGGAAACGCTGGCGAAGCTGGTCGTGCGCTTCGGCCTGCCGAGCGGCGCCGGCGACCAGCTGCGTGAGTTGCTCGTCGCCCTGGAGCGCGAGCCGGACCCGCCGACCACGGCGCGCAGCCCCGCGGAGGCACTCGATGCGCACCTCGCCGACTCGCTGAGCGGCCTGGAGCTCGACGAGCTCGGGCGGGCGCGCCGCATCGCCGACATCGGCTCCGGCGCGGGCTTCCCCGGGCTGGCGCTGGCGGTCGCGCTGCCCGACGCGCGCGTGGACCTGATCGACTCGCAGTCGCGCAAGACCGCGGTCAGCGACCGCCTGCTGCAGGCCGGCAAGCTTGCCAACGCGCGCTCGATCACCGCGCGGGCCGAGGACTGGGCGGGCGTGCCGCCGCCGCTGGGCGGGCGCGAGGCCTACGTGGCGGTCACCGCGCGGGCGCTGGCCCCGCTCGCCGTGCTGGCCGAGTACGCATCGCCGCTGCTCGCCGAGGGCGGCGTCCTGGTGGCCTGGAAAGGTTCGCGCGACGAACACGAGGAACGCGCCGCCGCGGCGGCCGCGCAGCGCCTGGCCATGGAGCTCGTGGAGGTGCGGCGGGTCCAGCCGTTCGAAGCGGCGCGCAACCGGCACCTGCACCTGTGGCGCAAGGCCGGGCCCACGCCGGAGGGGCTGCCGCGCCGCGCCGGCATGGCGCGCAAGCGGCCATTCGGGGGAGGAGACGGAGGTTCGGCCCCGAACTAAGTGGTCCGGTCCTCGCCCGATCACCGATCGGGCTGCGGTCCAACTAAATGGTGCGGTCCTCGCCCGATCACCGATCGGGCTGCGGTCCTCCCAGAGACGAATCCGACCGAGAGCAGGGTTAGGTTCAGCCCAATGGGAGCCATCTACGCGATTGCCAACCAGAAGGGCGGTGTTGGCAAGACCACCACCGCCGTGAACCTCGCGGCCAGCGTGGCCGACGCGGGCTTCAAGACGCTCCTAGTGGACCTCGACCCACAGTGCAACGCCACGGTTGCGCTCGGCCTGCCGAAGGACGGCAGCCCCAACGTCTACGACTGCCTCGCGGGTGACCTCAAGATCACCGCGGCGGCCCTGCCCAGCGGGATCGACCGGCTCGACATCGTGCCGTCCACGCCCGACCTCGCCGGCGCCGCCGTCGAGCTGCCGCGCATCCCCGGCTCGGAGACGCGCCTCAGCGAGCGCATCGGCAGCGCGCGCGACCGCTATCTCTTCACGCTGCTCGACTGCCCGCCCTCGCTCGGGCCGATCACCGTCAACGCGCTCGTGGCCGCCGACAAGGTCATCGTGCCCGTCCAGACCGAGTACTTCGCGCTCGAAGGGCTCGCCCAGCTGCTCGACACCCTCGCCCTGATCCAGCGCGAGCTCAACCCGCGCTTGACCGTCGCCGGCCTCATCCTCACCATGCACGACGGCAGGACTCGGCTCGCGCGCGACGTAGAACGAGAGGTGCGCGAGCACTTCCCCGAGCTCGTCTTCGACACCACCATTCCGCGGAACGTGCGCGTGGGGGAGGCGCCCAGCTTCGGGCTGCCTGTCACCCGGCACGCACCCGCCAGCACCGGCTCGGCGGCCTACCTGAAGCTCGCGCGCGAGGTTGCCGCGCGTGCCTGAAGCGCGTCGCGGCATGGGCCGCGGGCTCGACGCCATCCTGCCCCCAGGCGGGCGAGAGAACGGACTGCGCGTGATACCCGTCGAGCTGATCGACCCCAACCCGCGCCAGCCGCGCCAGGCCTTCGACTCCGCCGCCCTCGGCGACCTGGCCGAGTCGATCCGCGCGCGCGGCGTGCTGCAGCCGATCGTCGTGCGCGGCCTGCCCGGCGGCCGCTACGAGCTCGTCGCCGGCGAGCGCCGCCTGCGCGCCACCCGCATAGCCGGGCTCGACTCCATCCCCGCCATGGTGCGCGACGCCGACGACTGGGAGCGCCTCGACCTCGCGCTCGCCGAGAACATGGCGCGCGAAGACCTCAACGCCGTCGAGGAGGCGCGCGCCTGCGCCATGCTCGTCGACGACCTCGGCATCACCCGCGAGGAGGTCGGCAAGCGCGTCGGGCGAAGCCGCGCCGCCATCTCCAACCTGATCCGGCTGCTCGACCTCCCCGAAGAGGCGCTCGAGCTGATCGAGCGGGGCGACCTCAGCGAAGGCCACGGGCGCGCGATCCTGCTCTGCAAGGACCACCTCAAGCGCAAGCAGCTGGCCAGGGACGCCCGCGACGGCGACTGGTCGGTGCGCGAGACCGAGCGCCGCGCGCGTGTCGCCGAAGACGGGCCCGGCCTCAACGGCGACTCCCCGCGCCGGCCACGCTTCGTGCACCCCGACCTGAAGGAGGCGCTCGGCGCCGCCGAGGACGCCCTCTCCGCCGCCATGGGGCGCGAGGTCAAGGTGCGCTCCAAGGGATCCGGCTGCGCCGTCGAGATCGGCTTCGACACCCCCGCCGAAGTCATCGAGCTCGCCGAGCGAATGCTCGCCGCGCGCCTCCCGCGCGCCCCGCAGCCGCAGGCCTGACCGCCGCTACAATCGCCCGCCGAGGGCGATTAGCTCAGTCGGTTAGAGCGCGTCTCTGATAAGGACGAGGTCCCAGGTTCGAGTCCTGGATCGCCCATCTCGCGCCGCGTGAGCCCGCCTGGCGGTGTCATCGGTCGCTCGCGTGCGTTCGCACGCTTCGCTTCCTCTTCCTTGCCAGCCAGACTCACGCGACACGAGCCTTCTAGCATCGCGCTCGCTATGGGACCTGGCTCTTTTCTTTCGGCGGCTGTCTTGGGGTGCGGGCCGCGGGGGGTTGAGCATGCTCAGGCGCTGCTGGAGCTCGACGGGGTCGAGCTCGTCGGTGTCGCCGACCTCGATGAGGGGCGGCGCCAGGCCGTGTCTTCGCAGGTCGGCGTCCCCGGCTTCGCCGCTCTGGGGGAGCTGCTGGAGGGGGCGGCGCCCGAGCTGCTGGTGCTCGCTGTCCCTCCCGCCGGCCGGGTTGCGCTCGTGGAGGAGGCGGTCGGGTCGGGCGTTCGGGGCATCTTGGTAGAGAAGCCGTTTGCTTTGCGGCTGTCGGAGGCCGAGCGCATGACGCGGGTGTGTGAGGACGGCGGTGTGGTGCTCGCGGTTTGCCATCAGCTTCGTTTCTGCCCGGAGTTCGTCGAGCTGCGGCGGGCGGTGGAGTCGGGTGAGCTCGGCGAGGTGAGGCTGATCCAGGCTGTGGGGTTCGGGAACCTGCTCGACCAGGGGCCGCACCTGATCGACGCGGCGCGGTGGATGGCGGGCGACCGGCGGGTGCTGTCAGTAATGTCCCAGCGCGGCGACGCGGCGGTCGCCGGGCTGCCGGCCGAGCGGCGGCCGCCGGCGGGGGCTGCGCATCCGGCGCCGCCGTGGATGACGCACCACCTGAGCTTCGAGGGTGGGGCCCGCGCGGTCATCGAGACCGGCGCGCTCTACCAGCGGGGCACCAGCTTCGCTGACGAGTGGCTGCAGAAGCGGCTCACGGTGGTGGGCACCGAGGGCTTCGGGGAAGCGCGGTCGGCGGCCGGGGGCAGGATCGTGAGTGCCTCCGGTTCGCGCGTGCTCGAGGGTGGCGTCGATTCGTACATGGAGGCCACCGGCGCGCTTCACGCGGAGCTGCGGGACGCGCTCCGGGACGGCGCCTCGCACCGGACGGGCGCCCGCGTCGCTCTAGGCAGCCTCGAGGCCGTGATCGCGTGCGCCCAGAGCGCCGTCGACGGCGACGCCGCGCAGCCTCCGCTCGACCGCGGCCGCGACCCGGTCGCGGAGCTCGGCGGCGCGGAGCGGCCCGAGCAGCACGGAGGGAGAGCTCGGGTCTCGGCGGAGCCGCGGTCGAACGGGCCGGCCATCTCGGTGATCGTGCCGCTGCCCGAACATCGGGGCTACGCGCTCGACTGTGTTCGCAGCTGGCTGGGGCAGACCGTCGCGCCCGAGAGCTACGAGCTGCTGGTGATGGCCGACGGCTCCGAGCCGGAGCTCGAGCAGCGGGTGCGCGGGATGCTGCGTCCGGCCGACCGGATGATCACCGAGCCGGGCGCCCACGAGGCGCGCCTCTACGACCTGGGCGCGCAAGCCGCGCGCGCCGACCTGCTCCTGTTCACCGAGCCGCACTGCACTGCCGAGTCGCGCGCTCTCGACGAGCTGTCGCGCTTCCTCGCCACCAGCGACTACGACGGGGCATGCCTTCGCAGCGTCAGCGTGTCCACGACCGCGATGGCGAGGATGGAGGAGCGCTTCTTCGACGAGGGGTTCGAGGAATGGTCTAAGGAGGGCCACTGGTGCAAGGTGATCCTGCGCGGCTTCGCGGTGCGCCGCGAGGCATACGACGCCGCCGGCGGGTTCGACCACCGGTACCGGCGCTTCTCGGAGTTCGTCCTCGGGGCCCGGCTGCACTCGCATGGAAGGCGCATCGGCTACGCGGCCGGCGCCGCGGTGCGCCATGCCAACGCCACCAGCCTGGACCACAACCGCCGCGCCATCGTCGACTTCGCGCTCGGCGAGGCGGCCTTCCGCCACGACCACGACCGGGTCTTCTGCGAGCGCTACTTCGGGCCGGCGCCCGAGGCCCGCGAGCGGCATGCGCTCGACGCGCCCGCGGCGCGGGCGGCGAGCACGGCGGCGTTTCGGAACCTCGGCCGCCGCAGCGTCTGGCGCGAGCCGGCGGCGCTGCGCGGAGCGGCATCCACCATCGCCCGCTACGGGCCCACCGCGGCGCTCGGGCCCAAGCCGCGCCTGTGGAGAGCGCGGGCCGAGTTCACGTCGGCGCGAGCCCGTTGCCTGCTCTGGCGTTCGCGTGAGGACCGTCTATTCCCGGCCTTCGCCGACGGCTGGAACCGGCTGGGCTACCTGACGCGGCTCGAGTACGCGGCGGCGAAGGTCGGAGAGCCGCGCCCCATGGACGCCGCGGCGCGCTTCGCGATCGAGGAGCTCCCGGAGGAGCGCCTGCTCGGGTTCCACGAGGCCGAGAGGCTGAACGGCGACGTCTTCCGCTGGTCGCGCGGGCTCGCATCCGTCGAGCTGCCGATGGCGGGCGCGCGGCGGATCCAGCTGCTCACCGTGCCGGCCCGCCCAGGGGCCGCCGACCTCTGCCAGTGGGTGTTCCTCGGCGACCGGCGACTGCCCTCGCGCGCGGTCGAGCTCGGCCCCGAGGGGATCACCATCGACCTCGACTCGGCCGGCGTGCGGCCACGCGGGGACGAGCGCCTCACCTTCACCTGTGCGCCCCTGAGCGGACGCTGGGCGCCGCGAGCCGATTCCCGCGAGCTCGGCCTTCCGCTGCGGGCCATCGAGCTGGGCTAGCACGCTAGGACGCCCAACTAAACTGTCGCGCGTGCAGGAGATGGTGATCTATGGGGTCAGCTTCGACATGGTCGGGAAGCAGCCGATCGTGCTCCTGAAGACCCGAGAGGGCAACAAGTTCCTCCCGATCTGGATCGGCCATCCCGAGGCCGCGGCCATCCTCATGAAGCTCCAGGGAGCCAACACGCCGCGGCCGATGACGCACGACCTGATCAGCGAGATGCTGTCCGAGCTGGAGGTGAACTGCACCAAGGTCTCGGTCACCGAACTGCGCGAGAACACCTTCTACGCGGCGGTCACGCTGCAACTCAACGGGCGCGAGATCGAGATCGACTCGCGGCCCTCCGACGCGCTCGCGCTGGCCGTCCGCACCGGCGCGCCGATCTTCGCCGCCGAGGACGTGATCACCGAGTCCGCTATCGAGTTCGAGCACGAGGTCGAGGACCAGGAGGAGGTCGTCGAGAAGTTCAAGGACTTCCTCGACAACGTGTCGCCGGAGGACTTCGCCGCGGGCGAAGGCGAAGAAGAGGAAGAGTCCTAGCCGGCTCCGGGCGCCGCGGCGCCCTGTAGCGCCAGCTCCAGCACCCGCCCGACCAGCTCGTCGAACCCGATCCCCGCAGCCTCGGCCGCCTGGGGCAGCAGGCTCGTGTCGGTAAGGCCCGGGATCGCGTTGGCCTCGAGCACCCAGAGCTCGCCGGCCTCGTCGAGCATCAGGTCCACCCGGCCGAAGCCCGAGCAGCCGAGCAGGCGGAAGGTGCGCATGGCCAGCTCCTGGGCGCGCTCGGCGGCGTCGCCGGGAAGGTCGGCGGGGCAGGCGAAGTCGGTGCGGCCGATCTCGTAGCGCGACTCGAAGTCGTAGAAGTCTTCCTCGCGCGGGATCGCCTCGACCACCGGCAGCGGCTCGTCGGCCAGGATCGACACGGCCAGGTCGCGCCCCTCGACGTGGCGCTCGAGCAGCACCTTGCTGTCGTAGGAGAAGGCCGACACGAGGGCGCCGGGTACGTCGTTGCCCGCGCGAGCGAAGCGGATTCCGAGGGCCGAGCCGCCGCTGGCGGGCTTGACGACGATCGGGAAGTCGAGCCGCTCCTCCATCGCCGGCAGCGCCTTCGCGGCGCCGAGCTCGCGGAAGGCCGTCTCGCTGAAGGCGAAGAACTCCGGCGTCGGGATGCCGGCCTCTCCCATCAGGTGCTTCGCCATCACCTTGTCGGAGGCGCGCGCGCAAGCCAGCACGCCGGAGCCGGTGTAGGGAATGCCCGCGATCTCGAGCAGCTCCTGCACGGTGCCGTCCTCGCCGTCGCGGCCGTGCAGCGCGACGAACGCCACGTCGGGGTCGGCCGCTCGCAGCTGCTGGACCAGGTCGACGCCGGCGTCGATCGGGGTCACGTCGTGGCCGAGCCGCTCCAGCGAGTCCTGCACGCGCGCGCCGGAGCGCAGCGACACCTGGCGCTCGAACGACCGGCCGCCCTTCAGGACGGCTACTCGGCTCAAGGGCCGGACCGCCGCGCGCGTTCCTCGCGCGACGGCATCGGCAGCACACGGGCGTGGCCCGGGTCCGGCGTCTCGTTCGCCGCCGCCGACCGCTCCGCGGGGGCGGTCTCCATCTCGCCGGTGAGGGTGCCGTAGAGGGCCACCTGCTCCTTGATCACCTCGCCGAGCCGGCGAATCCCCTCGCGGATGTCGTCGTCGGAGCACGCCGAGAAGTTCAGGCGCATCGAGTTGTGGCCGCGGCCGTCGAGGAAGGCGGCGGCGCCCGGGACGAAGGCCACGTTCTCGCGCAGCGCACGGGCCAGCAGGTCGGTGGTGTCGATGAAGTCGGGCAGCGTGGCCCAGATGAACAGGCCGCCGGCGGGGCGCGTCCACTCGGCCTGCGGCGGGAAGTGGTCGGCCAGCGCGTCAAGCATCGTGTCGCGGCGCGAGCGGTAGAGCTCGGTCAGGTCGTGCACGTAGTCGCGCCAGCGGCTGCCCTCGAAGTAGGCCTCGACCATCAGCTGCGACAGCGTGGAGGTGCAGAGGTCCGTGCCCTGCTTGCCGAGGTTGATCTTCTCGAGCACCGGCGGCGGCGCCGCGACCCAGCCGAGGCGGATCCCGGGGGAGAGGATCTTCGAGAAGGTGCCGAGGTACATAACGTAGACGCCGCCGTCGAGCGAGTAGAGCGTGGGCAGCGGCTCGCCCTCGTAGCGCAGGAGGCCGTACGGGTTGTCCTCGAGCACCAGCAGCTCGCGCTCGTGTGCGACCTCCACCAGGCGCTTGCGCCGGGGCGCCGACATCGTCACGCCCGCCGGGTTCTGGAAGCTCGGCACCGTGTAGATGAACTTGGGCCTGCGGCCCTCGCGCTCCAGCCGGTCGAGCGTCTCCTCGAGCACGTCGACTCGCATGCCGTCCGCGTCCATGTCGATCTGGACCAGGTCGGCCTCGTAGGACGAGAAGGTCGGCACGGCGCCGGGGTAGGTGGGGCCCTCCGCGACGATCACGTCGCCGGGATCCACCAACGTCTTCGTGACGAGGTCGATCACCTGCTGGCCGCCGGTCGTGACCACGAGGTCCTCCGGGTCGAGTCGCATGTCCTCGGCGGCCATCACCTCGGCGATGCACTGCTTGGTGCCCTCGAGCCCGTCGGTCGGCCCGTACTGGAGCGCCCGGGCGCACGACTCCCTGGCGATCCGCTGGGTGATCGCGGCGAACGTCTCGGGCGGGAAGGTGCTGGTGTCGGGCAGGCCGCCCGCCATCGAGATGACCTCGGGCCGCGCGGTCACCGCCATCAGGTCGCGCATGGCCGACGACTTCATGACCTTGGTACGCGCGGCGAATAGGCCCGCGTAGCGCTCCAGGTCGCGCGAGATGCTCACGAGAGAAGCTTCGCCTCCGGCGGCGTCTGCCCTGCCGGTATCGTCATGCGCCCGCAGGCTACCGACCCGCGACAGCCGCCACGAGTCTCTTCCTCGACATAGGCCAGGGTGCCGGCCTGGCCGGCGCAGCCGGGGTCCGGCCCTTCCTCCCGCCACTCCTGGCGGGTGCGCTGGCGCGCGGCGACATCGGGATCGACTTCGACGGCACCGAGTGGCACTTCCTCGAGACGCCGGCCTTCCTGCTGGCCGTGTTCGCCCTGGCGGTGCTCTGGTACGGGCTGGAACGTTCGGGGCCGAACCGAATCGCGGAGCGGGCGGCCGCAGTGCTGGGCCTGACGCTTGGGGCGCTGCTGTTTGCCGGTTCGCTGGCCGACGGCGGCCACCAGGGCTGGCCCGGGATCGTCGCCGGAGTGGCCTGCGCCGCGCTGGCGTGGCTGAGCGTGGGCGGCCTGCTGTCGCGCGCCGCCGAGCGGCTTCGCAGCGGCGGGGGGGACGGGGGTCTGCTCGGCCTCTACGCCGAGGCAATCGCGCTGGCACTCGCCGGGCTCGCGATCCTGCTCCCGCCCGTGGGCCTCCTCGCGCTCGTCGCCTTCGTCGTGTTGCTGGTGCGATCGCGCGGCGAGGACGACCGCAAGTACGCCGGGCTGCGGATCCTGCGGTGAGCCGGCCTCGCAAGCTCGTCCTGGCGGTCATCGACTCGCTGAAGCCCGACATGCTCGACCAGGCGATCGAGGAGGGCCGCGCGCCGGCGCTGAAGGCCCTGCGCGACACCGGGGTGTACGTGCGCGACTGCGTCTCGACCTTCCCGTCGGTCACCCCGGTGGCGTCGTCCACGATCGCCACGGGAGCGATGCCCGGCGACCATCACATTCCCTCGATGAACTGGTACCACCGCGGCGAGGAGCGCTACGTGGAGTACGGCTCGTCGATGGCCGCCACGCGCGCCTTCGGGATCGTGCGCTCGCTCTACGACACGGTCTACAACATGAACATGGCTCACCTGAGCCGGGCCCGCAAGACGGTCTTCGAGCACCTCGACGACGCCGGCCTGCGGACCGCCTGCACCACCTACCTGATCTACCGCGGCCGCTACCGCCACGAGCCCTCGGGCGACAGCGTCTACCGGCGCATCGCCGAGGCCGCGCAGTTTCGCCACCCGGTCTACGGCCCGCAGGAGCTCTTCTACGCCGACCTGTTCGATTCGCGCCAGACGGGCTGCACCTCCACGCTCGGCATGCCTGGCCAGCGCGACCAGCACACCGGCTGCGTGGGCGCGTACCTGGTGGAGCACGACCTGTTCGACTTCCTGCTGTTCTCGCTGCCCGACAACGACACCCACTCGCACCGCTACGGGCCGGACGGCCAGCTCACCTCCATCGCCGCCGCGGACAAGGCGCTCGAGCGCGTGATGCACGTGGCAGGAGGCCCCGAGGCCTTCCTCGAAGACCACGCGGTCATCGTGATGTCAGACCACTCCCAGACCGACGTCACCGAGCGCGTGAACCTGAGCGGCGCGTTCGGGCCCTGGCGCGTGCTCACCCCCAGCGACCCGGCGCCGACCCAGGCCGAGCTCGCGGTCTGCCCGTCCGCCCGCTCGGCGATGGCCTACGTGCTGGACGAGAGGGAGGACGAGCGCGCCCGCTTGGTGCCGCGCGCGGCCGGCGACATGCTCGCGATCGAGGGCGTGGATCTGGTGGCCTACCGGGCGAACGGCGAGGCCGTGGTGCGCTCGGGCCGCGGCGAGCTGCGCTTCGCCCTTGGCGGCGAGCTGGAGGACGAGCGCGGGCAGGGCTGGAGCATGGAGGGCGACCCCGGGGCGCTCGAGCTCGAGCTGGGCGACGGCCGCGTCCGAGCGCAGACCTACCCCGACGCGCTGGGGCGGCTGTGGTCGGCGCTCGAGTGCCCCTACGGCGGCGACGTGCTGGCCTCGGCGCTTCCCGGTTACGAGTTCGTGGACTGGGGCGGGGCGGACCACGTGGGCGGCGGGAGCCACGGCTCGCTCCACAAGGACGATTCGGAGGGCGTGCTCCTGATGAGCGGCCTCGACGTTCCGGAACGCGAGAGCTGGTCGCTCGCGGACGTGACCCCACTGGTTCTCGACCACTTCTCGCTACCTTCGTAGCCCATGGCCGACGCTGTACACCTGCGCCTGCGCGCCGGCCTGCGCCGCCCACACAACTGGCTGCAGCTCGGCAAGTTCTGTGCGGTCGGCGCGTCCGGCTACGTGCTCAACCTGTGCGTCTTCGCCTTCGCCTTCGAGGTGCTCGGCGTGCATCGCCTCGTCGCAGCGACGATCGCCTTCGTGGTCGCGGTGATGAACAACTTCTGGTGGAACCGGCACTGGACGTTCCAGGCCCGCACGGGCCCGGCCGCCTTCCAGGCGGCGCGCTTCTTCGCGGTCAGCGTGGCCGCCTTCCTGTTCGCCGCGGCGCTGCTGGAGCTGCTCGTGTCGGTGGCGGGCCTGCCGGAGCTGGCCGCCCAGGCGATCTCGATCGCCGCCGCCACACCCCTCAACTTCGTCGGGAACAAGATGTGGAGCTTCGCGCTCGAGCTGCGGCGCGAGTAGCGCTGGCGCTGGGGCTCCTCCTGGCCCTCGCGCTTCCCGCCGCCGCGCAGGCGGCCGACCTCACGACTCCGCGCTCGCAGACCGAGCCGCCGCGGTTCTTCGACCGCAGCGCTCGCCAGGTGATCGCGATCGCCTCGCGCGCGGAGAAGGTGCGAGCCGAGCGGCGGGAGAGTGGGCCGCTCAAGCCCGCCGCCTACACCAAGGGAGCCGGGCGCTGGCAGGTCAGCTTCTTCCGCGACAAGCAGGAGCGGGCGCAGGTGCTGGTGGATGACCGCAGCGGCGCGGTGCTCGAGCAGTGGACGGGGCCGCAGGTGGCGTGGACGATGGCGCGCGGCTACCCAGGGGCGTTTGGTCGCAAGCTGAACGCGCCTTACGTGTGGATCCCGCTCTGCCTGTTCTTCCTGGCGCCGTTCCTGGACCCGCGCCGGCCCTTCCGCCTGCTGCATCTGGACCTGCTCGTCCTGCTCGCCTTCGGCGTCTCGCACGTGTTCTTCAACAGCGCCGACATCTCCACCTCGGTGCCGCTGGTCTATCCGGTGCTGCTCTACCTGCTCGTGCGCTGCCTGCTGGCCGGCTTTCGCCCGCGTGTGCGCGCGGGACCGCTCGTGCCGAGGGCGCCGGCCAGCTGGCTGCTGGTGGGACTCGTGTTCCTCACGGCCTTCCGCGTGGGCCTCAACCTGATCGACTCGAACGTGATCGACGTCGGCTACGCGGGCGTGATCGGCGCCGACCGGATCGCCGACGGCCACGCGCTCTACGGCGCGGGCTTCTCGCACGACGTCGAGCACGGCGACACCTACGGCCCCCTCACCTACCTGCTCTACGTGCCGTTCGAGCAGCTGCTGCCGTGGGGCGGGTCATGGGACGGGCTGCCCGCGTCGCATGCGGCGTCCGTCGCCTTCGACCTGCTCACGCTGGGCGGGCTGCTGCTGCTCGGACGGCGGCTGCGCGCCGGCGCCGAGGGCCGGCTGCTCGGGCTGGCGCTTGCCTACGCCTGGGCCGCCTACCCGTACACGGCCTTCGCGCTCGAGTCGAACTCCAACGACACGCTGGTCGCGCTCTTCTGTGTGGGGGCGCTCCTGGCCCTGACCTACCAGCCGGTGCGAGCTGCCGGGTCCGCGCTGGCGCGCGGCGCTGCGATCGGTGCGGGCGCCGCCGCGAAGTTCGCGCCGCTGGCGCTGGCGCCGCTGTTCGCGGCCGGAACGGGGCGGCCGCGGCCGCGCGAGCTGCTGCTGTTCGCGCTGGGGCTCGCCGTGCTGCTGGCTGTCACGACGCTGCCCTTCATCCCCGACGGGGGCCTGAGCGAGCTCTATGACCGCACGGTCGGCTATCAGGCCGCCCGCCCGTCGCCGTTCAGCATCTGGGGCCAGGCGCCGTCGCTGCACTGGCTGCAGACCGCCGTCAAGGCGATGGCGGCCGGCCTCGCGCTGCTCGTGGCCTTCGTGCCGCGCCGGCGCGACGCGCGCCAGGTGGCCGCACTGGGCGCCGCCGCGCTGATCGCGCTGCAGCTCGGCGTGAGCCACTGGTTCTACCTGTACATCGTCTGGTTCGTGCCCTTCGTGTTCGTGGCGGTCCTGGGGGCGGTTCGCGCTTCCGGCGCCGGGCCGCCGGAGCCCCAGCCGGACGCGCTCGAGGGCGAGCTCGTGACCGCGTGAGGCGCGACGCGCTCTGGGCGCTCGCCGTGCTGGCCGCCGCCTGGGTGGCCACGCTGTGGCTGTCGCCGTTCGACAACGAGCGGGTGAACGACCTGTACGTGTACGGCCAGTTCGCCGCGCCCGTCGTGCACGGCGCGCTCCCCTACCGGGACGCGTTCCTCGAGTACCCGCCGCTGGCCGCCCCGGCGATCGCGCTGCCCGCCCTGCTCGGCACCGGCGCCGAGGCGTTCCGTGCGGCCTTTGCCGGCTGGACGCTGCTGCTGGCCGCCGCCTGCGTGCTGCTCACCGGCGCCCTGGCCGCCCGCACCGGCGGCTCGCGGCGCACCGCGCTGTTGGCCGCCGCCGCAGCGCCGCTGCTCAGCGGCGCGATGGTCCGCACGCACTTCGACCTGGCGCCGGTGGCGCTCCTGCTCGCCGGGCTCCTGGCCCTGTGTGCGGAGTGCCCGCGACTGGGGTTCGCCCTACTCGGCCTGGGCGCGCTCACCAAGGGCTTCCCGCTGCTGGCTGCCGCGCCGGCCCTCGCCTGGCTGCTCTCACGTGGCCGCGCGGCGGCGCGTACCGCCCTCCCGTCGGTGGCCGTCCTCGCCGCCGTCGTGGCAGTGGGCTGCGGCCTCGCGCTGGCCGCGTCGCCGAGCGGCGCGCTCGACTCCCTGCGCTACCAGCTCGACCGCCCGGTGCAGATCGAGAGCTCGCCGGCGAGCGTGCTGTTCGCGCTCGACGCCGTCGGCGCGGGCCACGCCACCAGCGTGTCGAGCCACCGCTCGAACGGGCTGGAGCACCCGGCGGCGGGCCTCGTCGCGGCGGCCTTCGGCACGCTCCTGGTCGTGGCCCTCGCGCTGCTCGCCCGCGCCGTCTACAGGCGCCCTGGCGCTCGCGCCCTCGTGCTCGCCGGGCTCGCCACGGCAGTGGCCTACGCCGTTCTCGGCAAGGTGCTCTCGCCGCAGTACCTGATCTGGGTGGTGCCGCTGGGAGCGTTGGCGCTCGCCTGGCGCGAGTACGCGCTGGCCGCAGCCAGCGCGGCGGCGATCGTGCTCACCCAGCTCGAGTTCCCGGCGCGCTACTTCGACGTCGTGGATCGCGAGCCGTGGGCGCTCGCCCTCGTGAGCGTCCGCAACCTGGTGCTGCTGGCGGTGCTCGGCCTCGCCTTTCGGGCGCTCAGGCGACCGGAACCAGCAGCTGCTCGATCGACGTGGCCCGGCCGTCGTCCCCGGCCTCGATCAACACGCCCATCAGCCACGGATCCTCGTCCGAGGTCTCGAACTTCACCTGGGTGAGCGTGAGGAAGCGCTCGATCGCCAGCTCGCGCTTGACGCCGATCACGCCGCCGCGCGGGCCGGTCATGCCCACGTCGGTGATGTAGGCGGTCCCGCCCGGCAGCACGCGCGCGTCGGCTGTGGGCACGTGCGTGTGGGTGCCCACGCAGGCCGTCACCCGCCCGTCCACGTACCAGCCCAGCGCGACCTTCTCGCTGGTCGCCTCCGCGTGCATGTCCAGCAGGACGTGGTCGGTCTTGCCGCGCAGCTCGGAGAGGATCGCGTCGGCCTCGCTGAAGGGCGAGCGCACCGCCTCCACGAAGAGCTGGCCGGAGAGGTTCACCACGCCGAGCCGCTTGCCGTCGCGCTCGACGACGGTGTGGCCGCGGCCCGGGCTGCCCTTCGGGTAGTTGGCCGGCCGCACTATCCGTTCCTCGCGGTCGAGGAAGCCGTAGACGTCGCGGTGGCGGTAGGCATGGTTGCCGAGGGTGATGGCGTCGGCGCCGGTCTCGAGCAGCTCGCGCGCGGTCTTCTCGGTGATGCCCACGCCGCCGGCCGAGTTCTCGCCGTTCACCACGACCCAGTCGGGCTGGTGGCGCTCGCGCAGGCCGGGCAGCACGGACGCCAGCGTCCGCCGGCCCAGGCCGCCCACCACGTCGCCGACGAACAAGAGCTTCACAGTCCGCGATTCTGCCAAGGTGTTCGCCATGGAGCTTGCGACGGCCGCGCCGGTGCTCGAGGCGAGCGGCCTCGTCAAGCGTTTCGGGGAGCGCGAGGCGCTCAAGGATGTGTCGCTCAGCGCCGGCCGCGGCGAGCTGGTGGCGGTGATCGGGCCGAACGGCGCGGGCAAGACCACGCTGCTATCGATCCTCGCCGGAATCCAGCGCGCGGACGCCGGCAGCGTGTCGAAGTCGCGCGGCGAGGTCGGCTGGGTGCCCCAGCAGCCGGCGCTCTACTCGAAGCTCACGGTGCAGGAGAACCTGGCGCTGTTCGCGCGGCTCGAGCGGGTCGCGGATCCCGCCGCCGCGGTGGATCGCATGCTCGACCTGACGGGACTCCGCGAGCGCTCGCGCGACCAGCTGGGCGTGCTGTCCGGCGGCAACCGCCAGCGCGTGAACATCGCGATCGGGCTGCTGGCGGAGCCCGAGGTCCTGCTGCTCGACGAGCCCAGCGCCGCGCTCGACCCGCGCCAGCGCGAGCGCCTCTGGGAGTTCATCCTGCGGCTGGCCGGCGAGGGCACCACCGTGGTCTTCGCCACCCACAACATTCAGGAGGCCGACCGCTACGCCAGCCGCGTGGCCGTGCTGGCGGACGGCGAGCTGCTGTTCACGGGCCCGCCGCGCGAGCTCGAGCAGGTGGTCGGCACGAGCGGCCTCGAATTCGAGGCGGCCTTCGTAGCCTTCCTCCACCAGCAGGGCCACTGACAGCGTGCGCTGGCTGCTGCTGAAGGACCTCCGCATCCTGGGGCGCTCGCCGCTGCTGGTGGCGCTGCTCGTGCTGTACCCGATCGTGATCGCCACGCTGATCGGCTTCGCCATCTCGCGCGGACCCGACAAGCCGCGCGTCGCCTTCTACAACGGCGTGCCGGCATCGGCCAACGTGATCGAGCTGGGCGGCGAGCGGATCGACCTCTCGAAGCAGTCGCAGGGCCTGTTCCACGCGATCGACCCCGTGCGCGTGAAGAGCCGCCGCGAGGCGATCCAGAAGGTGCGCGACGGCGACGTGCTGGGCGCGCTCGTGATCCCGGCCAACATCGCCACCAAGCTGCAGACAGGCCTCCAGCCCGGCAGCGTCGAGGTCTACTACAACGCCGAGGACCCGGCCAAGAAGCAGTTCGTGGAGAACACGATCCGCTCGCAGGTGCAGATCGCGAACGCCGCACTCACGAAGCGGATCGCGGACGAGTCCCTGCGGCTGCTCAGCCTGATTCGCGACGGCGGCAGCTACAGCTTCCTCGGGCGCGACTTCCAGGTGCTCGGGCTGAAGCGCTCCGAGCAGATCCTCCGCAAGGCGGCGCGCGACCTGCCGCGCGGCGGGAGCGTGGGGGCTCAGGTGCAGGGCGTGATCGGCTTCGCGCGGCTCGCGCGCGACAACCTCTCGTTCTCCGACGACGTGCTGAATGTGGTCGGCGAGCCGATCCGCGTGCGCTCCACGGTGATCAACGGCGGCACCACCTCGCTCAGCTCGTTCGCGGTGGCATTGGCCGTGGCCGTCTCGATGATGTTCGTGACGCTGCTTTTGGCCGCTGGCTCGCTGGCGCTGGAGCGCGAGGAGAACGCGTTCGCGCGGCTCGTGCGCGGGCTCGTGTCGCGTACCGGGCTGCTGCTCGAGAAGGCGGGCCTCGCGGCGATCTGCTCGTTCGCCGTCTGCCTCTTGATGCTGGGCGGCCTGGGCCTGTTCGTGCAGCTCGACTGGAGCCGCTTCCCGTTCTGGCTGGCCGCGCTGGCGGCCGGCACGCTCTCCTTCGCCGCGCTCGGGCTGGCCATCGGCGCGATCACCCGCGAGGTGCGCGCGGCCTCGCTGCTGGCGTTCATGCTGGCGTTGCCGCTGGCCTTCCTGGCGCTGGTGCCCTCGGGCGCGGTGGCGCCCGCGCTCTACAACGTGATCCGCGTGATCTCGGCGATCTTCCCCTTCAAGCCGGCGCTCGACGCCCTCGACGCGGCGCTGAACGACTCCGGGGGCCTCGGCGTTGCGCTGCTCCACCTGGCGGCGCTCTTTGTGGGATTCGCCACACTTAGCCGTCTGGCCTTGCGGCGCTTCGCCTAGCGGCGTAGGGTCGGCCGCGACCCCAAGGAGGTACCTAAATGGACACGTACGTGATCTTGAGAAGGAGCGGATGGAGCTCGCCGGAGGAGCTTCAGGAAGCCGCCAAGCGCTCGGCGCAGGTGGGCGATGAGGAGATGTCCGACGACATCCGCTGGATACGCAGCTACGTCCTCGAAGAGGGCGGCGGAAGCGTCGGAACGGTCTGCATCTACCAGGCGACGAGCCCGGAGAAGGTCCGCGAGCACGCCCAGCGCGCCGGCCTGCCCGCCGACGAGGTGATCCGGGTGGTCGACACCGTGCACGTGAGGCCCGACCCGGAGCCCGCGGCCGCCTAGCCGGCACGACAACCGAGCAGGGCGGCGCCCCAGGGCAGGGCCGCCCTACACTGGAGGCCATGGCCTTCCCAGCCACGCGCATGCGCAGGCTGCGCGGGAGCGAGCTTCTGCGCGGCATGGTCCGCGAGACAGAGCTGAGCCCGCAGCATCTGGTGATGCCGATGTTCGTCGAGCTCGGCACCGACAGCCGCACCCCGGTGGAGGCGATGCCGGGCGTGGAGCGGCTGTCGATCTCGCACGCGGTGGAGGAGGCCGGCGTGGTGCACGACCTGGGCATACCGGCCGTGCTGCTATTCGGGCTGCCGGCCGAGAAGGACCTGCAGGCCACCGGCGCCTATGACGACGAGGGCGTGGTGCAGCTGGCGGTGCGCGCCCTGAAGGAGGCCCACCCCGACCTCGTGGTGCTCACCGACGTGTGCCTGTGCGGCTACACGACCCACGGGCACTGCGGCGTGGTCCGCGACGACGGCACGGTCGACAACGACGTCACGCTGGAGCTGCTGGCCAAGACGGCCATCTCCCACGCCGCGGCGGGCGCCGACGCCGTGGCGCCCAGCGACATGATGGACGGCCGCGTCGGCGCCCTGCGCACGCAGCTCGACAACGAGGGCCACAAGGACACCCCGATCGTCGCCTACTCCGCCAAGTTCGCCTCGGCCTACTACGGGCCCTTCCGCGAGGCCGCCGACTCGGCGCCCGCGTTCGGCGACCGCCGCACCTACCAGATGGATCCCGCCAACGCCGAGGAGGCCGTGCGCGAGGCGCTGCTCGACGTCGAGGAGGGCGCCGACATGGTCATGGTCAAGCCGGCGCTGCCCTACCTGGACGTGATTCGCCGCGTGAAGGAGGCAGTGCGCGTGCCGGTGGCGGCCTACAACGTGAGCGGCGAGTACTCGATGATCAAGGCCGCCGCCGCGGCCGGCTACCTGGACGAGCGGGCGACCGTGCTCGAGTCGCTCACCGCCATCCGCCGCGCCGGGGCCGACGTCGTGATCACCTACCACGCGAAGGACGTGGCCGAATGGCTTCGATAGCCAAGGTCCGCAGCCGCAAGGACGGCGCGGCCATCCCGCTCGACGAGCTCGACAAGAAGCTCCTCAACCTGCTCCAGGGCCGCTTTCCGCTGGCCGAGCGGCCCTTCGCCCACGTGGCCGAGCTGGCCGGCGCGTCGGAGGACGAGGTCCTCACGCGCACCGACCGCCTGGTGCGCGAGCGCATCATCCGCCAGGTCACGCCGATCTTCGACACGCGCGTGCTCGGGCACGACTCGATGCTCGTGGCGGCGAAGGTGGACTCGGAGCACCCCTGGCGCGCGGCCAAGATCATCAACTCGCACCCCGGGGTCTCGCACAACTACCTGCGCAACCACGACTTCAACATCTGGTTCACGATCGCCACGGAGCCGGACTCGAAGCTCGGCCTGCAGGGCACGCTCCAGGTGCTGCAGGAGCTCACGGGCGCCGAGTCCGTGCGCCAGCTGCCCACGCTGAAGCTGTTCAAGATCCGCATGGACCTCGAGATGGAGAAGGGCACCGACGACCTCGCCGCGGCGGGCGTGGCCGAGGAGCCGAAGGACCCGGTGCGCGCCGAGCTGTCCGAGCTCGACATCGAGCTGATCAAGACGCTGCAGGGGGACATGCCGATCGTGTCCGAGCCGTACGCGCCGGCGGCGGCCGAGCTGGGCATCTCGCAGGCCAAGCTGCTCGAGCAGCTGGAGTCGATGAGCGAGCGCCGCATCCTGCGCCGCGTGGCCGCGATCCTCTTCCACCGCCGCGCGGGCTTCTCCGCCAACGGCATGGGCGTCTGGCGCGTGCCGGAGGAGCGGATGATGGAGCTGGGCCCGCGCATGGCCTCGTTCCGGGGCATCTCGCACTGCTACGAGCGCCCGACCTACGAGGACTGGCCCTACTCGCTCTTCACGATGGCCCACGGGCGCTCGAAGGAGGAGTGCGACGCGATCCTCGACTCGATCGCCGCCGACACCGGCATCGAGGACCGGCGCACGCTCTACTCCTCGACCGAGTTCAAGAAGACCCGCCTCCTCTACTTCACGGGCGAGCACCAGAAGTGGGAAGCGGAGCACAGCTAGGCACCGCCGCGGCAAGCAGCCGGCTCGGCCGGTTGCGCGCCGATGATCGTGTCCCGATCGGCTGAGCTCTACGCCCGGGCCGTCGAGCTGATGCCCGGCGGCGTGAACTCGCCGGTGCGGGCGATGCGCTCGATCGGGCGGGACCCCATCTTCGTCGCGCGCGGCGAGGGCGCGGAGCTCGTGGACGTGGACGGCAACCGCTACGTGGACTGGGTGATGTCGTGGGGACCGCTGATCGCCGGGCACGCCCACCCGGACGTGGTGGCCGCGGTGACGGCGGCGGCGGGGGCCGGCACCAGCTTCGGCGCGCCCACCGAGGCCGAGGTCGAGCTGGCCGCCGAGGTGGTGGAGCGCGTGCCGTCGGCGGAGATGGCGCGGATGACCTCGTCGGGCACCGAGGCTTCGATGAGCGCCATCCGCCTGGCACGAGCCGCGACGGGCCGCGACACCGTGTTCAAGTTCGCCGGCGCCTACCACGGCCACGTGGACGGCCTGCTGGCCGACGCCGGCTCGGGCCTCGCGACGGCGGGGATCCCCGCCAGCCCGGGCGTGACCGAGGCGCAGGCGGCCGACACCGTTGTGGTGCCCTGGAACGACCGCGAGGCGGTGGAGCGCGCGCTCGCCGAGCGGCAGCCGGCGGCGATCATCTGCGAGCCCTACCCGGCGAACATGGGCCTGGTGGCGCCCGCGCCGGCCTTCCTCGAGTTCCTGCGCGACCAGGCCGACGCCGCGGGCGCGCTGCTGGTGTTCGACGAGGTGATCAGCGGCTTTCGCGTGGCGCGCGGGGGCGCCCAGGAGCGCGAGGGCGTGCGCCCCGACCTGACGATCCTCGGCAAGGTGCTCGGCGGGGGCCTGCCGGCGGCCGCCTACGCGGGCCCGAGCGAGCTGATGGAGCGGGTGGCGCCCGCCGGCGACGTGTACCAGGCGGGGACGCTCTCGGGCAACCCGCTCGCAACTGCGGCCGGCCTGGCGACGCTGCGGCTGCTCGACGGCGCCGCGTACGAGCGCCTGGAGTCGCTCACGACCCTGCTGGCCGACGGCCTGGAGCGCGCGGTCGCCGACACGGGCGTCCAGGCGAGCGTCGCCCGCGCACCCGGCCTGGTCACGCTGTTCTTCTCGGCCACCCCGCCGACGGACTACGACTCCGCGCGCGCCTGCGACCTCGAGGCCCACGCCGCGTTCTGCCGCGCGATGCTCGAAGCCGGCGTCTACCTGCCGCCCTCGCAGTTCGAGGCCTGGTTCCCCTCGCTGGCCCACTCCGAGGCCCAGATCGAGCGCACGGTCGCAGCCGCGCGCGAGGCCCTCGCGGCGCTTTGAGCGTGCTGCGCCAGGTCGCGGAGGCCAGCGGACCGGCGCTGGCGACGCACGCCGTGGCCGACCCGGGCCCGGGTCGCTTCGAGGCCCAGCTGGACGATCCCGAGCGGCTGTTCGTGCTCGAAGCGGTCTACGAGGGCTACCTCATGCACTACGGGACGCCGCGCGTATTCACGGGCATGGAGCCCGACCTGGCGCTGCTCGCCGGCGACGCCCTCTATGCCCTGGGCCTCGAGCACCTGGCCGCCCGGGGCGACCTGGCCGCCGTGGCCGAGCTGTCCGACCTGATCTCGCTTTCGGCGAGGGCGCAGGCGGAGGGCGACCCCGAACTGGCGGACGCGCTCTGGGACGCCAGCGCCCGGGCCCTCGGCCCGGCCGGAGGGGTGGGCGCGCGCCAGGTTTCGCGCGATAGGCTGCCCGGCGCCTCGTGACGCCCGCAACCATGTTGGCAACGGGCGTCTCCGAGCGGTAAAAACCACTACAGATTCTTCCGGACTCGTGGCCGACTCTCCCCCCCAGAACCCCCAGCGCAAGTCCCGCTACACCGAAGGCCGTGGCATCGCGGGCGCCTTCGAGGGCGAGACCGTTACCCGCCGCCGCCTGATGGAGGGCGGCGCGCTGGCCGTCGGTGGCGTGGCCACAATGGCTTTCGGCCTGCCCGCCCTCGGCTTCGCGCTGGGCCCGGTGTTCAAGGACACGGTGCCCGAGAAGTGGCAGGACGTGGGCCCGGAGGGCGACTTCAACGATACGAGCTACGTGCCGCGCGTGATGAACATCACGCCGAACATCGGCGAGGCGGGTAAGACCACGGTGTACGTGCGAAAGGCCAAGTCCAGCGACGTCAGCCCGAGCGACCGCGACCAGCACATCAAGCCGCTGCCGTACGTCGCCATCTCCACGCGCTGCGCCCACCTCGGCTGCCCGGTTCGCTACATCCAGGCCTCGCAGAAGTTCGTCTGCCCGTGCCACGGCGGCATCTACGACGCGCAGGGCAAGGTCGCGGGTGGCCCGCCGGTGCGCCCGCTCGACCGCTTCTACACCCGCGTGATCAACGGCCGCGTGCAGGTGGGCGACCGCTTCTCGCTGAACTCCGAGCTGCGCCGCTTCAAGCCGCGTGACCCGTCGAACCACCTCGACGGGCTGTGGCAATACCTCTACCCGTCGAGGCCCACCACATGAAGCTTCCGTCCCCGCCGGTTCCCAAGTTCCTGAAGCCCACGCCGAAGCGCCCCGGCCAGAACGGCAGCAACGGCGCGCCGGGCGCGAACGGTGGCAACGGCGCCACCACGACCGAGCCCACGATCAAGGACCACGCGATCGAGGGCGCCGCCACGGCGGTAGGCTGGCTCGACGAGCGCACCGGAGCCAGCCCCTTCCTGCGCGGCTTCCTCTACCGCAAGGTCCCGAAGGGCACCAACTGGTACTACACCCTCGGCTCGGCCACGATGTTCGCCTTCCTGTCGCAGGCCGTGACCGGCGTGATGCTGGCGATGTACTACGAGCCCGACTCGAGCCGCGCCTACGAGTCGGCCGCCCGCATCACCAACCAGGTCTTCCTCGGCGAGTTCGTGCGCGGCATGCACAAGTGGGGCTCGTCGGTGATGATCATCCTGATCTTCCTGCACATGGGCAGGACCTTCTTCTTCGGCGCGTACAAGTACCCGCGCGAGCTGAACTGGATCATCGGCGTGGTGCTGCTGGTGCTCACGCTGGCCATGGGCCTGACCGGCTACCTGCTGCCGTTCGACCAGCGCTCCTTCTGGGCCACGGTCGTGGCGGTGAACATCAACGCGTCAGGGCCGATCATGGGGCCCTACCTGGCCGACTTCCTGCGGGCCGGAGCGGAGTTCGGCCCCACCACGATCCCCCGCTTCTACGCGCTGCATATGCTGGCCATCCCGGGCCTGATCGCCGCGCTGATCGGCGCGCACCTGTACCTGGTCGCAAAGCTCGGCACCACGGCCCCGCCGTGGCTGAAGGCCGAGAAGAAGGACCTCCTGCGAGAGGAGATCTGAGCCACCTTGGACGCAAAGCAGCGCGAGCAGTACCTGCGCGAGTACTCGATCCTGAAGAACCAGGGGAAGCCCTTCTTCCCCTACGCGATCGCCAAGGACGGGTCGATGGCGGTGATCGTGCTGCTCGTGATCATCGCGATGTCGATCCTCTTCGGAGCCGAGCTGGGCCCGAAGGCCGACCCCACGACCACCACCTACACGCCGCGCCCGGAGTGGTACTTCTTCTTCCTGTTCGAGCTGCTGCGGGTGGTCAGGCCGCCCGCGCTCGTGTTCCTGGCGACGATCGGCATCCCCACGATCTGCCTGACGCTGCTGCTGATGCTGCCGTTCCTCGACCGCGGCCCGGAGCGCCACCCGCTGCGGCGCCCGATCGCCACCACCTTCGGCATCGCCACCATCGGGGCGATGACCTACCTGACGATCCTCGGCGCCCTTGCGGGCGCGCCGACGGAGATCGAGCTGGCCACGAAACCCCAGTTCCAGAAGGGGCGCGACGTCGTGGCCTCTTCCGGCTGCCTGGGTTGCCACAAGATCGGCGACAACGGCGGCACGATCGGCCCCAACCTCACGAAGATCGGTGACCGCGCGGGCAAGGACGCGATCTCCCGCACGCTGGTGAACCCCACGAAGCCGATGCCGTCGTACTCGAGGCTGAAGACGCAGAAGCCGCAGGAGTTCAACGAGCTCGTTCGCTACGTCGCGTCGCTCAAGTCGAAGAACTGAGGGCATGAGCGGGGAGGCCCCGCCGGGCACGCTGCCGGAGACGCAGGTGCAGGCGATGTTCGACCGCATCGCACGCGTCTACGACCGCATGAACTCGGTTATGACCGCGGGCATGCACCACCGCTGGCGCGAGCGCGCGGCGGACCTTGCGCGGGTGGGGCCTGGCGCGCGTGCCCTCGACGTGGCCACTGGCACCGGCGACCTGGCCATCGAGCTGAAGCGGCGCGTCGGGCCGAGCGGCGAGGTCACCGGGCTCGACTTCTCCGAGCGCATGCTCGAGCTGGCCCGCGGTAAGGCCGGCGACGTGCGCTTCGAGGCGGGCAACGCGCTCGAGCTGCCCTATTCCGACGCGAGCTTCGACGCGGTCACGGTGGGCTTCGGCGCGCGCAACTTCGACGACCTCGCCCGCGGCCTGCGGGAGATGGCGCGGGTGACGCGGCCCGGCGGGCGGGTGGTGGTGCTCGAGATCACCACGCCAGAGCGCCCGCCGCTGTCGTGGTTCTTCCGGCTCTGGTTCGACAGGGCCGTGCCGGCGCTCGGCCGGCTGGCGGGCGACCCCGACGCCTACACCTACCTGCCGAGCTCGGTGCGCCGCTTCCCAGGCCCGGCAGAGCTGGCGGGCGAGCTGGCCGCGGCGGGGCTGCGGGACGTGCGCTGGCTGCTGACGGCCGGCGGGATCATCGCCGTGCACGCCGGCACGAAAGCATGAAGGGGGCCCGCGCCCAGCTCGCGCCGGTGCTCGACGCGGGCGGGCCGCGGCTGGCCGAGCTGCTCGGGCGAACCGAGGAGCGCCTTCGCGAGGTCGCGCGCGGCCATGGCGAGGCGCTCGGGGCCCACGCGGAGGGCACGCTCTCGGCCGGGGGCAAGCGCCTGCGCCCGACCCTGGTGTTCCTCTGCTCCGACGGCGGCGGCGAAGAGCTGGTGGCCGCGGGCACGGCCGTGGAGCTCCTGCACATGGCCACGCTGGTGCACGACGACGTGCTCGACGCCGCGACGCTGAGGCGCGGCCGGCCCACCGTGTTCGCGGAGGGAGGCAGGCAGGCGGCCACTGCCACCGGCGACCTGCTGTTCTCGCGGGCCTTCGCCGAGCTCGCCTCCACCGGCAGCGCGGCCGGGGTGCGCGTGCTGTCCACGGCCTCGTCGGCGCTCGCGCGCGGCGAGCTCATGCAGCGCGCCGACGCCTGGGGCGCGGGCGTGACCCCCGAGCGCTACCTCGAGCGCTGCCGCCTGAAGACCGCCAGCCTGTTCCAGGCCTCCTGCCACCTTGGCGCGCTGGCAAGCGGATCGCCGGAGCTGGCCGAGCCGCTCGGGCGCTTCGGCGAGCGAATCGGGCTGGCCTTCCAGCTGCTGGACGACGTGCTCGACGTGTCCGGCCCCACCGAGCGCACGGGCAAGCCGCGCGGAGCCGACCTGCTGGACGGCACGGTCACCCTGCCGCTGGTCCTGGCGCGCGAGCAGGACCCGGAGCTGCGCGAGCTCGACCTGCGGGCGGCGGTCACGGGACCGGCCGAGGCCGCGGCGCTCTGCGACCGCATCGCCGCCACCGGCGCGCTGCCCGAGGCGCGGGCGCAGGCGCTCACGCACGTGGCGCAGGCGAAGGAGCTACTGGACGAGCTGGAGCTGGGCGAACCGCGACACATGGCCCTCGACCTAGTGGCCGACAGCGTGGTGGAGCGCTACGCCTAGAGGAGAACGTACCCGCGTCCCAGAGCGCGCGGCCAGGCTGGCGTGCTGCCCGCGGCCACACGTGCCCCCTGCGCCACCGGCCGAGGGCTCGCTGTTTCTGCCCTCTGCCCTTATTTAAAAGTCTTCGGGGAGGATGGCGCCGGCCGCGAGCGCTCCTGCGAAGCGCTCGATCTCCTCGGCCATGTTGGCGCGCATGAGGCGGCGGTAGTCGCCGGCCAGCAGGTCGGCGCCCCGGTCGAGCTCCTCGTCGAAGGCCTCGACCGTGTCCTGGTTGAAGACGCCTTCGCGGAAGACGTCGCAGTTGGGGCAGTGCAGCATCACGGTCCAGTTCTCGGTGCCGGACTCTTCCCAGTGGACCGGGTAGACCAGCTCGGAGTCGCAGTCCAGGCAGATGTGCAGCTCCTGGTCGTGCTCGGCCGGAGCGTGGCGCTTGGCCGCCTCGGCGACCTCGGCCTCGCCGAAGAGGACCACCTCGATGGTCTTTCCGCTCGGCAGGACGACGCGCTTCACGAACTGGGTTTGATCTTCGTGGCCTTCCATTTCCATCACTCAGTCCCCGTATCGGCACGCCCCCGGCGAACTTGAACGTCGCAGCCTGGGAATACACTTCCGCCGCTCGTGGTACTCAGCGACCGCAGCATCCGCAGGGAAATCGAGGCCGGGCGGATCGTCATCGACCCGTTCGACGAGAGCCTCGTGCAGCCGTCGAGCGTGGACGTGCGGGTGGACCGCCGCTTCCGCGTCTTCCACAACGGCCGCTACACGCATATAGACGTGCGCGAGCCCATGGAGGACCTCACCGAGCTGGTCGAGCCGCCCGAGGGCGAGCCGTTCATCCTGCACCCCGGCGAGTTCGTGCTGGGCCAGACGCTGGAGCGTGTCACGCTGCCCGACGACCTGGTGGCACGGCTCGAGGGCAAGAGCTCACTTGGCCGCCTCGGCCTCCTGATCCATTCGACCGCCGGTTTCGTGGACAGCGGCTTCTCGGGCAACCTCACGCTCGAGCTGTCGAACGTGGCGAACCTGCCGATCACGATCTACCACGGCATGCCGATCGGGCAGATCTCGTTCATGCGGATGGACTCGCCGGTGGAGCACCCCTACGGCGGCGACGAGACCGGGAGCAAGTACCAGGGCCAGGACGAGCCCACCCCGAGCCGCTTCTACCTGAACTTCCGGGACTGACGCGGCCCTCCCGCTACCATGCGAACCATGCCCTTCGGCGTGGGACCGCTAGAGATCATCATCGTGCTGGTTGTAGTGCTGCTGGTCTTCGGACCGAAGCGGCTGCCGGATCTCGGTCGCTCGCTGGGCAGCGGGATGCGCGAGTTCAAGGACTCCGTCACGGGAGACAAGAAGGACAAGGACCGTGACGAGTTGCCGGACCGTCCCGAGCCGGCGCCCCGCGAGCAGAACTCCTAACCGGCCCCGGTAGTGCGTCGGGTCAGGCCGATCTCACACGACGACCGCCTGTCGGTCGTCGATCACCTGGGCGAGCTGCGGACCCGCCTGATCATCGGGGGCATCGCGTTTGCGGTCGCCTTCGCGCTCACGGGCTGGCAGAACCAGCTCGTGCTCGACATCATCAACTCCCCGCTGCCGAAGGGCGTGAAGCCGATCACGCTAGGGCCGGCCGAGTCGTTCTACGCCACGATCACGAACTCGGCCTATGCGGCGCTACTGATCGCGCTGCCGGTGATCCTCTACCAGATCTACGCCTTCATCTTGCCGGCCTTCAGCCCCACCGAGCGGCGCGTGGCCCTGCCGCTCCTGATGCTCGTGCCGGTGCTGTTCATCGCGGGCGTGGTGTTCTGCTACTTCGTGGTGCTCACCCCGGCGCTTCACTTCCTGCTCAACTTCAACCAGGATCAGTTCAACGTGCAGGTGCGCGCACGCGACTACTACTCGTTCGTGACGCTGCTGATGGTGGCCATGGGGCTGGCCTTCCAGGTGCCGATCGTGCTGCTGGCCGCCTGCAAGATCGGAGTGACCACGCCGGAGAAGCTGGCGAAGAACAGGCGCTACGCCCTCCTCGTGATCGCCGTCGTGGCCGCGCTGCTGCCGACGATCGACCCGCTCTCTCTCCTGCTCGAGATGCTTCCGATGGTCGCGCTGTACGAGTTGAGCATCGTACTGGCGCGGGTGCTCGGCCGGCCGTCGCCGGAGGTGGCGGAGCGAATGGCCTCCGCCGAGGGCCCCAGCTAGCCTTTCGCTCAATGCTCTTCGACCTGAGAGGACGGCGCCGCCGCGCGGTGCAGGCCACCTACCTCACGCTCGCTGTGCTGATGGGCGGCGGGCTCGTGCTCTTCGGCATCGGCGGCAGCGTGTCGGGCGGGCTGCTCGACGCCTTCAAGGGCGGCAACGGCAACAACAGCGACGCCGGCAGCGCGGTGCAGAAAAGCAACGACAAGCAGCGCGCCCGGCTGCGGAAGGACCCGAGCAACCCCACCATCCTGGCCGAGCTCACCCGCGGCGAGTTCCAGCAGGCCACCGCCCAGATCCCCTCCGGTGGCGCTTCCTACCCGAAGGCCGCCCGCGACGAGCTCGCCCGCTCGGGCCAGTACTGGCAGCGCTACCTGAAGGCGACCAAGGGCAAAGTCAGCCCGGACCTCGCCCGCGTGGCCCTCCAGGTGTACGACGTGAGCGCGCTCAACAAGCCCAAGGACGCCCAACAGGCGGCGCAGATCGTGGCCAGAGCCGACAACGACGCGTCGTCATACCTCCGACTCGTGCAGTATTCGACCCTTGCGGGAGACAAGCGGACGGCGAGCCTCGCGGCCCAGAAGGCCGTCGATGTCGCGCCGAAGGCGGAGCGCAAGGCAGTGAAGGCGCAGGCGAAGCAGTTCCAGAATCCTCAGGCCGTACAGCCGCAGGGGTAGATTCTTCAATAGTCAACATCGAGGGAGAGCATTGAATTTCCACATCCAAGACGAGGCGGTCGACGACACCACGCACGTCATCGAGCTCGGCGGCGAGGTGGATCTCTACACCGCGCCGGAGTTCAAGGAGCGCATGGTGGAGCTGATCGAATCAGGGAAGAAGCAGATCGTAGTGGACCTCTCGAAGGCCACGTTCATCGACTCCACGACCCTCGGCGTGCTCGTCGGCGGCGTGAAGCGGCTGCGTCCCGCCGGTGGTTCGCTGGCGCTGGTCTGCACCGACGAGAACATCACGAAGATCTTCGAGATCACCGGCCTGGACCGTGTCTTCCCGATCCACAGCTCGCGCGACGACGCGCTCGCGGCGGTCGCCGCAGCAGCCGACTAGGCGATTCGGCACAGCTAAGATCGCCTCTTCGCCGGGCCGTTAGCTCAACTGGCAGAGCAGGAGACTCTTAATCTCAAGGTTGAAGGTTCGAGTCCTTCACGGCCCATTCCTCAAGAACTTCTGACGCGTTACCGATGACCTGAGGGCGAGATGTTCCCCTCGCCTTCCCCCTCAAACGGCGATCTTTTCAAGGTCGTCTACGACTCTCCGGTGGCGCTGGGCATGGCCCGGGCGAGCGAGGGCGTCGTGGGCCGGTTCCAGGTCGTCAACCAGGCGCTCTGCGATCTGGTGGGTTACTCCGAGGAGGAGCTGCTCAGGCGCACCCCGCTTGAGATCACCCATCCCGACGACAACGGGCTGACCGCCGGCTACCACGCGCAGCTGTTCGGCGGCGATATCGACTTCTATGACGTGGAGAAGCGGCTGATCACCGCTGCGGGAGAGTCGCGCTGGGTCCGGCTCTACGTGTCGCTGATGCGCGACGCCGACGACGAACCGACCTTCGTCGTCGGCCGCATGATCGACCTGACCGAGCTGAAGCAGCTGCTCTCAGCCCAGGCGTCGATGATCGCCGGTGCGCTCGACGCCATCGTCGGGATGGACGGCGATGGCCTGGTCACCGAGTTCAATCCCACCGCCGAGCGGATCTTCGGCTACTCGAAGCAGGTCGTGCTCGGTAGGCCGCTCGCCGAGCTGATCGTGCCGCCGCGGCTGCGCGAGGCACACCAGCATGGCTTCAAGCGCGCGGTGTGGGGCGCCGAACCGCGCCTGCTCGGCCAGCGGACTGAGCTGATCGCCATGCGCGCCGACGGAAGCGAGTTCCCTGTGGAGCTGACGATCAGCCGCACGCAGGAGGAGCCCGTGCTCTTCACCGGCTTCATCCGGGACCTCTCGGACCGCCGCGACGCGGAGCACGCTCTCGCCGAGAGCGAGAAGCGCTACCGGCGCATCGTCGAGACCACGTCGGAGGGCATCTGGATGCTCGACGCCGACCACCGCACGAGCTTCGTGAACCCGCGCATGGCCGAGATTTTGGGCCACCGCCCGCAGGACATGCTGGGCAAGCACCCGTTCGACTTCACGCACGAGGACAGCATGGAGGTGGCGCGCGACGCGCTCGACCGCCGCCGCGAGGGCGTCCGCGAGGCCTATCAGCACCGGCTTCGCCACCGTGACGGCCGCGACGTCTATGCCTTCATGTCGGCCAGCGCGCTGTTCGAGGAGGACGGCTCCTACGGCGGATCGCTGGCGATGGTCACCGACGTGACCGAGTACGTGCACGCGGAGCACGAGCGCGAGGAGCTGCAGATGCAGCTGCACCAGTCGCAGCGGCTGGAGACCGTGGGCAAGCTGGCCGGCGGCGTTGCGCACGACTTCAACAACCTGCTCGCCGTGATCCTGAACTACGCGGACTACCTGAAGGAGGAGGTCGCCGACAACTCCGACGCCGAGGAGGGCCTCGTGGCGAACCGCCGCGCGGCCGAGCGCGGCGCCGCGCCCACCGGCCGCCTGCTGGCATTCAGCCGGCGCGACTCGGGCCGGCCCGAGACGCTCGAGCTGCCACGCGTGGTGGGCGACGTACGCCGCCTGCTGGAGCGCACGCTCGGCAAGACGGTGGAGCTCGAGATCAACATGGACGAGGAGCTGTCCCCCGTCACGGTGGACGTGCACCAGCTCGAGCAGGTGCTCCTGAACCTGGCCATCAACTCGCGCGACGCGATGCCGGACGGCGGGCGCCTGCAGATAAACCTCGGCGACGTCGTGCTGGACGACGCCGAGGCCCGGCGCCGGACCGAGGCGCTGCCGGGCCGCTATGCGCGCATCGAGGTCACGGACACGGGCACCGGCATGGCCCCCGACGTGGCCGACCACGCCTTCGACCCCTTCTTCACCACCAAGGCCGCCGGCGAGGGCACGGGCCTCGGGCTGGCGATGATCTACGGCATCGTGACCAGCGCGGGCGGTCACCTCACGCTCGACTCCGCGCCCGGCAAGGGCACCACCATCGCGGTGCACCTGCCCGCCGCCACCAAGAGCGTGGACGTGCACGTCGAGGACGCGATCCCCGTGCCGCCGGTCGCGCGCGGGCAGAAGATTTTGGTCGTGGACGA
>JBBQRG010000037.1:0-31067 GCA_038215095.1 Solirubrobacterales bacterium
ACGGCCTTCTTCCACTTCGCGTACTGCTGGTCGCGGTCGTCGTCCTCCATCTTCGGCTCCCATCGCTTGTCCTCTGACCAGCGCTCGCGCAGCTCGTCCTGGTCGGACCAGAATCCCACGGCGAGGCCGGCGGCGTAGGCCGCGCCGAGCGCTGTTGTCTCGGTCACCTCCGGCCGGATCACCGGAACGCCGAGCACGTCCGCCTGGAACTGCATCAAGAGCTCGTTGGCCACCATCCCGCCGTCGACGCGCAGCTCGTCGAACGGCACGTCGGCAACGTCGTTGGCCGCGTCCACCACCTCCTTTGTCTGCCAGGCCGTGGCCTCGAGGGCGGCTCGCGCGATGTGCCCGGAGTTCGCGTACGCAGTCAGGCCGAGGATCGCGCCGCGCGCGTCGTCGCGCCAGTAGGGAGCGAACAGCCCGGAGAACGCTGGCACGAAGTAGACGCCGCCGTTGTCGTCGACGCTCTTGGCGAGCTCCTCGACCTCCTCCGCCTCGTCGATCAGGCCGAGCCGGTCGCGCAGCCACTGCACGGCCGCGCCGGTCACCGCGATCGACCCCTCGAGCACGTAGGTCGGGTCCGCGTCGCCGATCTTGTAGCCGACGCTCGTGAGCAGCTTCTCGGTCCGGTGGATCTCGTTGCCGGTGTTCACCAGCAGGAAGGAGCCGGTGCCGTAGGTGTTCTTCGCGTCGCCCGGCTCGAAGCAGGTCTGGCCGAACAGCGCGGCGTGCTGGTCGCCGAGGATGCCGGCCACCGGGGTGCCGCCGACGGCCGTGCCCTTGACCTCGCCGTACTCCTCGCTGGACGAGCGGATCTCCGGGAGCATCGAGCGCGGCACGCCCATCAGCTCGAGGCTCGGCTCGTGCCAGTCGAGCGTCTCGAGGTCCATCATCAGGGTGCGCGAGGCGTTGGTCACGTCGGTCACGTGGAGGCCGCCGTCCTTGCCGCCCGTCAGGTTCCACAGCACCCAGGTGTCCATCGTGCCGAAGGCCAGCTCGCCGTTCTCGGCGCGCTCGCGCGCGCGGTCGACGTTGTCGAGGATCCACGCGATCTTCGGTCCCGAGAAGTAGGTGGAGAGAGGCAGGCCGGTCTTGTCGCGCAGGCGGTCGAGGCCCTCGTCGCCCGCGAACTCGCGCACGAGCGGGCCGGTGCGGGTGTCCTGCCAGACGATCGCGTTGTACACGGGCTCGCCGCTCTCGCGGTCCCAGACCACGGTGGTCTCGCGCTGGTTCGTGATGCCGATCGCGGCGATGTCGCCCGCCTCGACATCGGAGCTGGCGAGCGCCCCGCCGATCACCTCGCGCGTGCGCCGCCAGACCTCGGTCGCGTCGTGCTCGACCCAGCCGGCCTCCGGCGTGATCTGCTCGTGCTCTTTCTGAGCGACCTCCGCGATGTGGCCGTCGGCGTCGAACAGGATGAAGCGCGAGCTCGTGGTGCCCTGATCGATAGCTCCGATGTAGTCGGGCAAGTTGCCTCCTCCAGGTCGGCGGTAGCCTGGGATGACCCTTGCCCGTGGCTGATTCGAACGCAAACATCGGCGCTCGCCTGGGCGTCCAGCAGCGCGGCGCGGCGCTCGATCGCATGGCCGGCGAGACGTTCGACGTGGTCGTCATCGGGGCCGGCTCGACCGGCTCCGGCTGCGCGCTCGACGCCGCGACGCGCGGCCTGTCGACGGCCCTGGTGGAGGCGCGCGACTTCGCCGCCGGCACCTCGAGCCGATCGAGCAAGCTCGTGCACGGCGGCCTGCGCTACCTCGAGCAGGGAGAGCTGGCACTCGTGCGCGAGGCCCTGCGCGAGCGTGCGCTGCTCCTGAACGTGCTGTGCCCGCACCTGGTGCGGCCCGTGCCCTTCCTGTATCCGCTCACCGAGCACTGGCAGCGCCCCTACGTGGGCGCGGGGATGCTGCTCTACGACACGATGGGCGGGCACAAGGGGCTCAGGCGCCACCGCCACCTCACCCGGCGCGGCGCGCTCAAGATCGCGCCCGGCCTGAAGCCCGACTCGCTGGTCGGCGGCATCCAGTACTACGACGCGCAGGTCGACGACGCGCGCCACACGCTCGCACTGGCGCGCACGGCCGCGAAGTACGGGGCGGCTGTGGCGAGCAACGCGCCGGTGGTCGGCTTCCTGCGCGAGGGCGGCCGCGTGACCGGCGTGCGCATCCGCGACCTGCGCTCGGACCGGGAAATCGAGGTGCGCAGCAGGCAGGTGATCAACGCCACCGGGGTCTGGACCGACGACGTGCAGGCGCTGGCGGGCGAGCGCGGCAAGTTCAAGGTGAAGGCGTCGAAGGGCGTGCACCTGGTGGTGCCGCGTGACCGGCTGCAGCTCGAGACGGGCCTGATCCTGCGCACGGCCGAGAGCGTCCTGTTCGTGATCCCCTGGGGGCGCCATTGGATCCTCGGCACCACCGACAGCGAGTGGACGCTCGACAAGGCGCACCCCGCCGCGAGCTCGTCCGACATCGACTACGTGCTCGAGCAGGCCAACCGCGTGCTCGACCAGCCGCTGGGCCACGAGGACGTGGAGGGGGTCTACGCCGGGCTGCGGCCGCTGCTGGCCGGGGAGTCCGAGAGCACCAGCCGGCTGAGCCGCGAGCACACGGTGGCCGGCCCCATGCCCGGGATGGTCGCCGTGGCGGGTGGCAAGTACACGACCTACCGGGTCATGGCGAAGGACGCGGTGGACGCCGCGGCGCGCGGGCTCGAGCAGGCGGTGCCGCCTTCGGTGACGGAGACCACTGAGCTGATCGGCGCCGACGGCTTCCGGGCGCTCTGGAACCAGCGCGAGCGGCTTGCCGGGCAGAGCGGCCTGCACCCGGCGCGCATCGAGCACCTGCTTCGCCGCTACGGCTCGGACATCCACGACCTTCTCGCGGAGGTCGAGCGCCGCCCCGAGCTGGGCGAGCCGCTCCCGGGCGCCGACGACTACCTGCGGGTGGAGATCCGCTACGCGGCCACGCACGAGGGCGCGCTCCACCTGGACGACGTGCTCACGCGCCGGACGCGGATCTCGATCGAGACCTGGGACCGCGGGGTGGGCGCCGCGGAGCTGGCCGCCCGCCTGCTGGCCGAGGTGCTGGGCTGGGAGGACGCGGAGGTCGAGCGCGAGCTCGAGTACTACCGCGCCCGCGTGGAGGCCGAGCGCGAGTCACAGCGCCAGCCGGAGGACCGCGCCGCGGACGCAGCGCGCACGAACGCACCGGACGTCCTGGCGCCGGCGCGCTCGTCCTGAGCGCAGGGCCGCCGCCCTAGGTCCTGTGGCCTCCCGGGGCGATCGCCGAGATGCCCGTGATCTCGCGCCCGACGATCATCGACTGCACGCTGTCCGTGCCCTCGAAGGTGAAGATCGCCTCCATGTCGGCGTGGTGGCGGGCCACGTGGTTCTCCAGCAGGATGCCGTTGCCGCCGAGGATGTCCCGCGCGTCGGCCACCACCTGGCGCGCCTTCGCGGCGTGGTTCATCTTCGCCAGGGAGGCCATGCCGGGGGTCAGCCGCCCGTCGCCGGCCAGCTGGCTCAGGCGCAGGCAGAGCAGCTGCATCGCCGTGATCTCCGCCAGCATCCGGCTCAGCTTGTCCTGCACGAGCTGGTAGGAAGCGATCGGTTGGCCGAACTGCTCGCGCGTGCGCGCATAAGAGAGGGCGGTCTCGTACGCGGCCAGCGCGATGCCGAGCGCGCGCCAGGCGACCGTGTAGCGCGTGCGGGTCAGCACTTCGGCCACATCGCGGAAGCTGTCGCAGCGCTCGAGGCGGTTCTCCTCGGGCACGCGCACGTCCAACAGCTCGATGTCGGCCTGCCAGACAGCGCGAAGCGACGTCTTTCCCTCCATCACGGTGGCGTGGTAGCCGGGCGTTCCCTTCTCGACCACGTAGCCGCCCACGTTGCCGTCCTCGCCTCGCGCCCAGACGAGCACCAGGTCGGCGAACGAGCCGTTGCCGATCCAGCGCTTGCGCCCGTTCAGCACGTACTCGTCGCCGTGCTTGCGTGCGCGGGTCTCCAGCATCACGGCGTCCGATCCGTGCTCGGGCTCGGTCAGGGCGAATGCCCCGATGAGCTCGAGCTCCGCCATCCCGGGCAGCCACCGCGCGCGCTGCTCGTCGGAGCCGAGCATGTCGATGGCCTGCATCGCGAGGTTGGAGTGCACGCCGTAGAACGTGCCAAGACTGCCGTCGGCGCGCGCCCACTCCATGCTCACGAGGCCCGCGGCCACCGCGCTCATGCCCGGGCAGCCATAGCCCTCGATCGTGCCGCCCGCCAGCTTCAGCTCGGCGATCTTCGGCACCAGCTCGAGCGGGAACTCCGCCCGCTCCCAGTAGTCGTTGATCACAGGCAGCACCTCGGCCTCGCAGAAGGCGCGCAGGCGGTCGCGGATGCCGCGCTCCTCGTCGCTGAGCAGCTCGTCGACGAGGTAGAAGTCGGGCGGCCCCTCGCTCACCGGTGGTCGATCACAGCTTCGCCTCCACGGTCTCGTGTGCCTCTTCCACGGCGCCGGCGATCGCGTCCCAGTCGAGGCCGCGGTCCAGCCGCACGCCCACCCAGCCACGGTGCCCGACGTACGGGGGCACGAAGTAGTGCTCGGGCTCGCCGCCCACCAGCGCCTGCTGCATGCCCTCGGGCGCGGCGCACCAGATCGCGACGCGGCCGTCGCCGTGGTGGTCGCTCAGGCACATCACGAAGCTGCGCTTGCCGCGGATGAAGAACGTGGGCGAGCCGTGGCTGAGCCGCTCGCTGGTGCCGGGGAGCGACAGGCAGAGCTCCCGGATGCGCTCGAACGGGTCGGGCTCAACCGGCAACTACCCAGACCGCCCTGGCGCGCACGATCTCGCGGTCGTCCACCGAGAGCGAGCAGTCGGCGAAGCTCAGTGTGCCGCCCACGCGGTCCACCGTGGTGCGCGACTCGATCCAGTCGCCGGGCTTGGCGGGCTTGAGGAAGTCCACGGTCAGGCTGACCGTGGCGAGGTCCTTGCCGTCCTCGGCGTCGGCCTCGATGGCGCGCCCCAGCGCGAAGTCCGCCAGCGTGGACAGCAGCCCGCCCTGCACCGTGCCGCGGTGGTTGGCGTGACGCTCCTCGGCCCGCAGGCCGAAGCTCTGCTGCCCGTCGCCTCCGTCGCGCACGTGCACGGGCCCGACCGCCTCGAGGAAGGGTCCCTGGTTCTCGAAGGGCGCGAAGCCGTCGGGCACGTCCACCCCCTGCAGCCTACGGAGCGCAGAGGGCAGAGGGCAGAGGGAGAGAAAGCAGAGACCGAAGAGCCACCGGTCGCGTAGGAGGCGCGTGTGGCCGCGGGCAGCACGCTCGTCCGGACGCCCGCCAAGGGACGCGGTTGGTAGTACACGGCCACGATGGCGTACTCAGCGCCCTCGGCGTGAGCCAGGCGGAGTTCGAGCGGCTCGACCTGGTGCCCGAGGAGTACATCGGCCTGGGCGACAACGTGGTCGTGGTGGTGCGCTTCGTGGACCGCGGCCGCGAGAGCGGCGTGCCGATCGACGAGCGGCTCTGCCACGTCTGGACGGTCAGGGAGGGGAAGGCCGTTCGGATGGCGGTCCACTCGGACCGCGAGGAGGCCCTGCGGGCCGCCGGGGGCTAGCGGGGCCGTCGTCCTCTGAGCGCACCAGCCAGCGCACTACGGCGGGCGCGGCGAGCACCATCGCGAACAGCCGCAGGCCCTGCACGGCGACCACGAAGGTGGTGTCCGCACCGCTGCCGTAGGCGATCGGCAGCACCGCGTAGAGCCCGCCCGGGGTGGTGGCCAGGTAGGCATCGAGCAGCGGCACGTCGGTGGTCAGCTCGACCAGCCAGGCGAGCACGAAGCAGGCCGCCAGCAGCGCGGCGATGGATAGAACCACCGGAAGCACGAGGCGGGCGATCTCCCTGAGCGTGTCGCGGTCGAAGCCCAGACCGATCTGGATCCCGATCAGCGCGAAGCCCATCTCGCGCGCGAGCGGCGGCACCTGCACGTCGCCGGTCAGCCCGGCCAGCGAGAGGGCCGCGGTCAGCAGCAGCGGGCCGATCAGGGCGGGCGCGGGAATCTTCAGTCGCGGGCCTGCGACCGCCCCGGCCACGCTGGCGCCCACGGTGAGCGCCCAGCCGCCGGCACTGCCGAGCAGCGGCCCCTTGTCCACGCCTCCGCCGGGCGCGTGCACCCCGAACGCCAGCGGAACGAGCAACGGCGTGAGCAGCGTGATCACGAGCACGCGCAGGTACTGCATGAAGGCCACCAGGCGGTCGTCGCCGCCCAACTCGCCGGCCATCGCCACGATCCCCGACGCCCCGCCCGCGACCATGCCGAGCGAGGCCGTGGGGCGGTCCAGGCCGGCCAGCCGGGCGAGCACCAGGCCGGCCCCGATCGTGACCGCCAGGGTGGCCGCGCTCACGATGATCACCGGGATCCAGCTCGCGCCGAGCCCCGTCAGCGTGGAGGCGTGCAGGAAGGTGCCGAGCACGACTCCCGTGATGGCCTGGCCGGCGCGGAATCCGAGCGGCGGCAGCGACAGCCTGCCGGGCAGGACGAGCGCATAGGCGAGCCCGGCCAGCAGTGCGACGAACAGGTAGCCGGAGGGCACGCCCACGCGGCCGGCCAGCCAGCCCCCGCCGACGGTGACCCCGCCGACGAGCGCCCAGTCCGCGGCTATCCGGGGTGCTGTCCGCTCGCCGCCTATGGAAGGAGAAGGTGCATGTCGCCGAACTCGTGGAAAAGGTAGCCGCGCTCGGCCGCGGCGCGGTAGGACAGGTCGAGCAGCTCGGGCCCCGCGGCCGCCTCGAGCAGGGCCATGTGCGACGAGTCGGCGTCGTGCCAGCCGGTGAGCAGGCCGTCGACCGACCTCAGCCCCCGCTCCGGCGTCACGATCAGGTTCGTCCAGCCCTCGCCGGCCTCGACCGTCCCGTCCTGCGCCGCCACGGTCTCGAGCGCGCGCACCACTGTGGTTCCCACCGCGATCACGCGCCCACGCCACCAGCGCACGGCGTTCACGAGGCGCGCGGTCTGGTCGGGTACCCGGTAGCGCTCCGGGTAGGGAGCCTCGCCGCGCTCGAGCGACGAGACGCCGGCGTGCAGCGTCAGCGGCGCCACCATCACCCCGCTCGAGGCCAGCTCGGCCACCAGCTCCGCCGTGAACGGGCGCCCGGCGCTCGGCATCTCGGCGCTGCCCGGGTCACGGGCGAAAACCGTCTGGTAGGCGGCGAGCGGCCACTCGCGGCCCACGTGGCCGTACCGGATCGGGTGTCCGTGGGCGGCCAGGTACGCCTCCACCGGCTGCCCGAGCGAGAGCCGCGCCACGGCCAGCCGCTCGCTTACGGCGTAGGGCGCCATCAGCTCGGCGTGGGCGCCGCCCGGCAGCTCGAGCCGGGAAGGCACCGGCGGGCGGCCGAAGGGCATCCGCTCGCTCGTGCGCAGCTCCACCACCCAGCCGCCGTCGCCCGCCGGCGTGGACAAGCGCAGCTCCAGATCGCGGCCGTCAAGGCGCGCGGGCAGGGCGGCCGCAAGGGTCGCGGAGGTGTTCACCACCAGCAGGTCGCCCGGCGCGAGGAAGCGCGGCAGCTCGCCGAAGCGCACGTGCGCGAGCTCACCGTCGTGGCGGCTGCCCACCATCAGCGCGACCTCGGCCCGGTCGCGGCCGCGCTCCTCCGGCGGCTCGCGGGCCTCGAGCCGCGCCGGGGACTCGAGCGTGCTCACGTCGTGGCCGCCCCGAGCTCGCTCACGCGGTACCGGCCGCTCGGCAGCGAGCCCTCGATCAGCCGGAGCAGCCCGGGCACGCTCTCCTCGGGCGGCGGGCGGTCGGAGATGTCCTCGCCCGGGAACGCCTCCTGGTGCATCTGGGTGCGCATGTCGCCCGGGTCCACGGCGTACACCCGCAGCGACGGCTGCTCGGCCGCGAGGATTGCGGTCAGCTGGTCGAGCGCCGCCTTCGACGAGCCGTAGCCGCCCCAGCCGTCGTAGGGCTCGACCGCCGCGTCCGACGTGATGTCGAGGATCGCCGCGCCCGGCGAGAGCCGGGGCAGCGCCAGCTGCAGTAGCCCCAGCGGCGCCACCAGGTTCACCTCGTAGACGCGCCTCAGCTCGTCGAGCGGGTAGTCGGCCAGCGCCGGCCGGGGGCTCGGGCCGAGCAGGCTGGCGTTGTTCACCACGAGGTCGATCGGCTCGCCGGCCGCCTCCACGAGCGCTTGGCGGTGGCGGGGATCCGACAGGTCCCCGGGCACCGCGGTGACCCCCTCGAGCCCGGCGGTGGCCTGCTCCAGCGCCGCTGCGTCGCGCGCGTCGACGATGAGCCGCCAGCCGCGCCCGGCGAGCTCCCGCGCCAGCGCGAGGCCGAGGCCGCGAGACGCTCCGGTGACTATTCCGATGGGCATTCGGCCATGATGCAGCTTCAAGTGCGCTTGAAGTCAAGGGGCGGTAGTGTCGCGCGCTTCCAACGGGGAGAAGGAGCGGGGACTGTGAAGCTCGTGATCGGGATCGTGCGTCCGGAGAAGGCGAACGACGTGCTGGAGGCCCTCTATCGCGCCGAGGTGCGCGGGATCTCGGTGAGCCGGGTCCAGGGCCACGGCGGTGAGCTCGACCGCGTCGAGACCTACCGCGGCACGACGGTGAAGATCGGGCTGTCGGACAAGGTCCGCTTCGAGATCGCCGTCTCGGAGCCATTCGTCGAGCCCACCATCGACGCGCTCGTGGAGGGAGCCCGCACCGGCGAGGTCGGCGACGGCAAGATCTTCGTCCTGCCGCTGGAGCGGGCCATCCGCATCCGCACCGGCGAGACCGACCACGGCGCCGTGACCCCGGTCGACTGATGGGCCACGTGAACGCCGGGGACACGGCGTGGATGCTCATCGCAACCGCGCTCGTGGTGATGATGACGCCCGCGCTCGGGCTCTTCTACGCAGGGCTGGTCCGCTCGAAGAACACGCTGAACACGTTCATGATGTGCGCCGCCGCGCTGGCCGTCGCCACGGTGATGTGGGCGGTCGTCGGCTACTCGCTCGCGTTCGACGGCGACGGGGCGATCATCGGCGGCCTCCACAACGCGTTCCTGCACGACGTCGCCTTCGCGCCGCGTCAGGGAACCACGATTCCGCACCTGCTGTTCATGGCCTTCCAGGCGAGCTTCTGCATCGTCACGGTCGCCCTGGTGTCCGGCGCCGTCGTTGAGCGGATGCGCTTCGGCCCGTTCCTCGTGTTCGCGGCGCTGTGGTCGGTGCTCATCTACGCGGTGCTCGCGCACTGGGCCTTCGGAGGCGGCTGGCTGCAGGCGCACGGCACGCTCGACTTCGCGGGCGGCGTGCCGGTGGAGATGGGCTCCGGCTTCTCGGCGCTGGCCGCGGCGCTGGTGGTGGGCGCGCGCAAGGACTACGGGCGCCAGGCGCTGCTGCCGCACAACGCGGTCTACGTGCTGCTCGGTGCCGGCCTGCTCTGGTTCGGCTGGTTCGGCTTCAACGGCGGCAGCGGCTTCTCGACCGGCCACTCAAGCGTGCTCGCTTTCACGAACACGCTGCTCACGCCCGCGTGCACGCTGGTGGTCTGGTTCGCGCTCGACCTCATTCGCGGCCGGCAGGTCACCGCCATCGGCGCGGCCACCGCGATCATCGTCGGCTGCGTGGGAATCACGCCCGCCGGCGGCTTCATCAGCCCCGGTTGGGCGATGGCCCTCGGAGTGCTGGCGGCGCTGCCGAGCTACGCGGTCATCGTCTGGCGCCCGCGCACGCGAGTGGACGAGACGCTCGACGTGCTCGCCGCCCACGGCATCGCCGGCTTCACCGGGATCCTCTTTATCGGCTTCTTCGCGCAACTCTCTTGGAACGGGGTGTCGAACGGGCTGGCCTATGGCAACGCCGGCCAACTCGGCCACCAGGCGGTGGCTGCGCTCGCGGCCCCCGTCTACGCGTTCGTGGGCACCTTCGTGCTGCTGCGGCTGATCGGGCTGGTCATGCCGCTGCGCGCCACCGAGCGCGAGGAAGCGCTCGGAATGGACATCGTCCAGCACGGCGAGGAGGCCTACGCCTCGGGCGAGGGCGCGATCCTCGTGCCGACGAGCCCGGTCTAGCGCCTTTCGACCCCGTGTCGATTTCGGCCGCTGCCGTTCGACGCACTTGTAGGAAGCACCTACAAACCAACCAACCAAGGGGAAGCAGACATGCGATTCATGGTCATGGTCAAGGCCGACGAGAACTCCGAGGCGGGCATCATGCCGAGTGAGGAGCTGCTCGCCGAGATGGGCAAGTTCAACGAGGAGCTGGCGAACGCCGGCGTGCTGCTCGCGGGCGAGGGCCTGCAGCCCAGCTCGAAGGGCGCACGGGTCCACTTCAGCGGCAAGGACCGCCACGTGGTCGACGGCCCCTTCACGGAGACCAAGGAGCTGATCGCCGGCTTCTGGGTTCTTCAGGTGAAGTCGCTGGACGAGGCGATCGAGTGGGTGAAGCGCTGCCCCAACCCGATGGAGGGCGAGAGCCAGATCGAGATTCGCCAGGTGTTCGAGGCGGAGGACTTCGGCGAGGAGTTCACGCCCGAGCTGAGGGAGCAGGAGGAGCGCGTGCGCGCGACCGCGGAGGGCAACCAGTAGGTCGTTCACCCGTGGGCGACGGATACGCCCAGCCAGACGATCGCCAGGGAGACCAGGAAGATCGCCCCCTCGAGCGCGTGCATGGTCGGGCGCCGGATGTGCCAGACCACGAGTCCGGCCACGACGCCGACGAGCACGAGCTTCACGTGGAGGGTCGAGTCGCCCCAGCGGTCGAAGTGGGTCGCGAGCGCGATGCCGGTGGCCAGTAGGACCCCGATCGCGACGAGCGTCCCGTAGCCGAAGCGGCGCGCGATCGAGCGCAGGCGCTCCCGGTCGGGGGCCCTGCGCTCGACGGGCACCACGGCGGCCGCCAGGAAGAGCTGCCCGCCCACGAAGAAGGCCATCGCCAGCAGGTGCAGCCAGCGCACAGCAAGCCAGGCGTCGCTCATCCGGCCGGATCGCCCTCGGCCGCTGCCAGGGCCCGGGCGACGCGGTCGAGCTCGTCCTCCGGCAGCGCCGCCTCGATCAGCGGGAACAGCTGCCGCTCCTCCAGCCGGACGTGGTTCGCCAGGCGCGCCCCGAGCTCGTTCAGCGCCTCCGGCCGCGGCTCGGAGCGCTCGAGCCGGGCCGCGGCGTGCCGGATCTCCATGTGATCGACGAGGACGTCCAGCACGAGCGGGTGGCGGGGATCCCCATGTCCGGCGTAGGCGGGCAGCAGGATGTCCTCCTCGCAGCGGAAGTGATGAGCGCCGTGGGAGTGCCAGAACGCGAGGAACTCATCCTGCGCGCGCGGCGCCGTGCTCGCATCGGCGCGCCGGAGCGTTTGCGCGACCACAAGCGCCCGGTGGTGGTCGCGTGAAAGGGATTGAAGAGCCGGCGCGCGCTTCATAGGTGAAGTCCCACGCCCTCGTTTTACACACTCGTCCGCCGATTGTCCTCGCCACCACGGCTCGGCGCACGCAACACCGTCCGAGCTGGACCACGCCGTCGCGCAGCGGCCCTAGAGCTGCCAGCCGCGCAGGAAGGCACGAGCCGCGGGCCGGCTGCGCGTGAGCGCCTTCGAGGCGATCCCGAGTTGGCGGATGCGCCCGCGCCGGAGCTGGAACACCAGCCGGCTCTTCTTGCCGGCGCTCAGGTACCAGGTGTTCTTGCCGACGCGGAACCGGCGTTCGTGGTGCAGCCGCTTGCGCACACTCCTGGCGTGAGCCCACGCGCAGGCCGCGGAGCTTGAAGCTCTTGCTCGAGGTCAGGGCGAGCAGCGCCTTGCTGCGCCGCCTGCGCACAGTCGCGCGCAGCGCGCGGGAGCGCTGCAGGCGGCGCGTCGGGTAGCCGATCCGAAGCGCGCCGCCGCCCCGGACGCAGTAGCGGTCGATCCCGCCGCGCCGGCTCTTCAGCTTGCCCTTGATCGCGCGGCGCTGCTTCTTCCGCGTGCGCCCCAGACGTGCGGCGCCCAGGCGCGTGCCCGCGATGCCGCCGCGGGCGTTCACGCAGCCGGCCGCGGCTCCGCACGACTTGAAGTCGGTGTTGGCGCTGTCCCTGCTGGTGTCGATCGCGACGTACGAGTAGACCCCGCAGAAGCCGTCCTGGTCGCTCAGGCCGGTCGCCCGCTTGCGCAGGTCCTCGTTGGCGTAGCGCTTGCCGCTCGCCCGGCGGAAGTCGAGCCTCGACGGGTGGTAGAAGCTCATCATGTTGGAATCGTGGTCGGGGTCGACCGCGCCCTCCCGCGAGTCGTGTCGCCAGCGGTTCGTGAGTAGCCGCTCGTCGGCGGTCCTGTCGCCCTTCACGTACTTGTCGAACCATGCGGTCGTGTACCAGTCGATCTCGTCGGCACCGCGCAGCGAGGCCCCGAAGGCGTGGTTCGGGATGAACGAGAAGTCCAGGTGCGAGCCGCCCCGGATCACGATCTCGCCCGAGTCGATGCCGCGGTGCGAGTAGCCCTTCGAGGCAAGCGACTTGCACCCCGTGCCGTCGTCCCTGCTCGGCGGCGTCCCGTTCTGCTCGTACGCGGCTAGCACCGCGTCGCAGTGCTGGGGGCTGGGCGGCTCCGAGGTGTTCGGCGTGGGCGGCAGGAAGTAGTCGGCCGACATGCCGAGCGCGGGCGCGGCGCCCTTGGCGGGAGCCTTCGACAGGTCGACGCGGTCCTGGGGGTGAGCCGGACAGCCCTGCTCGCCGGGCGGGAAGCCCTGGCCGCCGCCTGAGCCCGGGGAGGGCTGGCTCAGGTTGTCCCACGCGACGATGGCCTTGACGCGCTTGTCGAACTGGCCGATGTAGGAGACCCCGGCCGCGCCGTAGGAGTGTCCCGCCAGGCCCACGCGCTGGTGGTCGAAGCGCTGCCAGTAGGGGTTGTAGGCGGCGTTCAGGCCGGCCTGGACGCGCCGCGTCTGCTTCAACTGGTGGCTCGTGCCGGTAGAGCACGACGTGCCGGCCGAGTAGGGATGGTCGGGGGTCGAGTAGAAGAAGTTGAGCGCGTCCTCGGTGCCGTCGAAGAAGGGGCGCCCGTCGGTCTGGGCCGGGAAGCCCTCGTTCTGGTCGGGCGCCTCGCCGCGTGCGTCGGACAGGCCCTGGCCCTGGGGGTCCCAGGTCATCACCACGTAGCCGGCCTTCGCCAGGACTTGGGCGGCGAACCAGTAGAGCGGCTCGTTCGCCTGCACCGAGCCGTTCGTGATCACGATGCCCGGGCGCTTCGCCGGGCCGGCCCTGGTCGCCCATATGTGGCCAGACAGCGTGGCGCCGTTGCGCGCCGTGAACAGCACGGGCTGGACGATGCCGTAGCCCTTTGGCCCCCAGTCGTACAGGCGCACATCGCCCGCGCAGCCGTCGCTGCCGTTCCAGCACAGGTCGCCGGTGAACTGGCGCTCGGGGTCCTTGGCCGCCATGGCCAGCGCGACGGCCTGGTTCGTCGTGCTCTGGCTGCGCAGCCGGGCCTGGTACTCGGGCGTGTCGTAGATCGCCTGGCGCTCCTGCGTCTTCGAGAAGTTCTTCGACTCCACGCCGGGGTCGAAGGCGGCCACGGCCGGCACGGCGCCCAGCGCGAGAGCCGCGCATAGAGCCAGCACCAGCTTCCCCGCCCTCACAGATCCGAGCCGCCGCACTGATGCCCCTATCCCCGGCCCCGTCGATTCAGAAACGCGCCAATTTCTGAAGCGCCGCGATCCTGTGGTCATGAAGGTTCAGCGCGTCAACGGCAAGGTGCTCAACATCCCCAGTCACCCCTGACGGATGCACGCGCGCGGGCCGCTTTTCTGGACTCGTTCAAGCATTCGGATAGTGTGCGGCCGGTGCCCGGCCACCAGCGCGAGGAGGAAGCCGACATCACGCGATTGCGTGCCGCCGGGCTGCGCGTAACGGCGCCCCGCGTGGCGGTCATGGAGGCCGTGCGCGAGGGCGACCACCCGCTCGTGGACGACATCGCCGTCGCCGCCCGCCGTCGAATCGGGTCCGTGTCCACCCAGGCGGTCTACGACGTCCTGCACGCGCTTTCGGGCGCGGGTCTCGTCCGGCGCATCGAGCCCGCCGGCAGCCCGGCCCGCTTCGAGGCGCGCGTGGGCGACAACCACCACCACCTCGTGTGCCGCTGCTGCGGCGCGGTCACCGACGTGGACTGCGTAGTGGGGCAGGCGCCCTGCCTGGAGCCGGCCTCCGCCGCCGGCTATGAGGTGGACGAGGCGGAAGTGGTCTTCTGGGGCGTGTGCCCCGACTGCACTGAGATGAGCTCAATCGAGGAAAGAGAGACGTCATGACAGATCGTCCGCCCAAGACCACCACCGATGCCGGGATCCCCGCCCCGAGCGACGAGTTCTCGCTGACCGTCGGGCCCGCGGGCCCGACCGCGCTGCACGACCACTACCTCGTGCAGAAGATCCAGCACTTCAACCGCGAGCGCGTGCCCGAGCGCGTGGTGCACGCCAAGGGCGGCGGCGCGCACGGCTTCTTCGAGGTCACCCAGGACCTCACGCAGTACACGAAGGCGAGCTTCCTCTCCGAGGTCGGCAAGCGCACCGAGATGTTCGCGCGCTTCTCGACGGTCGCCGGCGAGCAGGGCTTCCCGGACACGGTGCGCGACCCGCGCGGCTTCGCGCTGAAGTTCTACACCGACGAGGGCAACTTCGACCTGGTCGGCAACAACACGCCGGTCTTCTTCGTCCGCGACGCCAGCAAGTTCCAGGACTTCATCCACTCGCAGAAGCGCCTGCCCGACACGGGGCTGCGCTCCAACGACATGCAGTGGGACTTCTGGACGCTCTCGCCCGAGAGCGCGCACCAGGTGATCATCCTGATGTCGGACCGCGGCATCCCGCGCACCTGGCGCAACATGCACGGCTTCGGCAGCCACACGTTCTCGTGGGTCAACGCCGGCGGCGAGCGCTTCTGGGTGAAGTACCATTTCAAGACCGTCCAGGGCATCGAGAACTACACCCAGGCCGAGGCCGACGAGCTCGCCGGCCAGGACTCCGACGCGCACCGCCGCGACCTGTTCAACTCGATCGCCTCGGGGAACGCGCCCGAGTGGCGGCTCGAGGTCCAGATCATGCCGTTCGAGGAGGCCGCGGACTACCGCTTCAACCCGTTCGACCTGACCAAGGTCTGGCCGCACGCGGACTACCCGGCCATCGAGGTCGGGCGCATGGTGCTCGACCGCAACCCGGAGAACTTCTTCGCGGAGGTCGAGCAGGCCGGCTTCTCCCCGGCCAACCTCGTGCCCGGCACCGGCCTGAGCCCGGACAAGATGCTGATGGGGCGCATCTTCTCCTACCACGACACCCACCTGCACCGGATCGGGCCGAACCACGAGCAGCTCCCGATCAACGCGCCGAAGGTCGACGTGCACTCCTACAACAAGGACGGCTCGATGGCCTACCACCACTCGGGCGACCAGCCCGTGTACGCCCCGAACTCGTACGGAGGCCCGCAGGCCGACACGGAGCGCGGGGTCGACCTGGGCTGGGACGTCGAGGCCGGCGAGCTCGGCCGCTACGCCCACGAGAAGCACGCCGAGGACGACGACTTCGGTCAGCCCGGAACGATGTACCGCGAGGTGATGAGCGACACCGATCGCGAGCACCTCGTGAACAACATCGTGGGCCACGCGAGCGACGACGTGACCGAGGCGATGCAGCAGCGGGTCGTGGCCTACTGGGCCAACGTCGACGCGGAGCTCGGGGCGAAGGTCGCCGCGGGCCTCGGGATCGGCAACGGCGGCGGGCCAGACGGCCCCGCGTCGCCGGAGGCCACCGAGCTGCTCGCCGAGCGCGCGAACCGCGCGTAGCTGAGCGCGGGGTAGCATCGGCGCCGATGCCGATCGGCAAGGCCGGTAACCCCGTAAGCCACATCAGCCAGGCCTATCCCGACAGGGTCGAGGTGCGCGGCCGCGACCTCACCGGCGACCTTATGGGGCGGCTGAGCTTCAGCGAGTACTTCCACCTGCTGTTCACGGGCGAGGAGCCCACCGAGGAGCAGCGCTTCTTTCTCGACCTGCTGCTCGTGGCGATCGCCGAGCACGGGATGATGCCCACGAACGTGGCGGCGCGAATGACGCTCGCCGCCGACCCCGGCTCGCTGCAGGGGGCCGTGGCGGCGGGCATCCTGGGCTGTGGTCCGGTCATCCTCGGCACCGCCGAGGCCTGCGCGCGGCTGTTGGAGACGGCGCAGGAGAAGGTCGCGGCGGGCGGCGCGCCCGCGGCCGTCGGCGCGGAGGTCGCGCGTGAGACTCACGCCTCCGGCGCCAAGCTGCCGGGCTTCGGCCACCCCGTGCACCGCCCCCTCGACCCGCGCGCGGAGCGGATCCTCGAGCTGGCGGACTCACGCAGGGCGAGCGGAGCCCACGTGCTGCTCGCGCGCTGCATCCGCGACGGCGTCGAAGAGGCCTGGGGCAAGCCGCTCACGATGAACGTGTCGATGCCGATCGCGGCCGTGATGCTCGACCTCGGCTTCCCGTCCGCCGCGGTGAAGGCCGTGCCGATCCTCGCCCGCACGGGCGGGCTGCTCGCCCACCTCGCCGAGGAGCAGGAGATCCCGATTGGGTTCCTCATGGCGGGGAGTGCGGAGGAGGCGATCGAGTACGAGCCCGGGCCGGAGGGATGAACGCGTCCGAGGTCGAGACCCGGCCCTGGCCGGAGCAGCTCGAGCTCGACGACGCCTCCTACCGCACCCAGCTCGCCTACCTGCTCGAGCGCTCGGCCTTCTACCGCGACAGGCTCCCGCCGGATGCAGGGGGCCTGGCGGACATCGTTGCGCTGCCGCTCACCGAGAAGCGCGAGATCAGGGATACGGTCACGCCCGAGAACCCTTTCGGTACGCACCTCTGTGCCGCGCCGGACGAGATCGTGCGCATCTACTCCACCAGCGGGACCACCGGCACGCCGAGCTACATCCCGCTCACGGCGGCCGACCTCGACAACTGGGTCACAGGCTCCGCGCGCAGCTACGCGGCCTCCGGCATCACAGCCGGCCAACGCGTCGTCAGCACCTACAACGCGGGTCCGTTCGTGGCCGGCGCGGCGCTGGCGTCCTTCGACCGCCTCGGCCTCACCCATATTCCGGTCGGGACCGGCCAGACCGAGCGGCTGCTGACGGCGATCGAGCTGCTGCGACCCGAGGTCGCCGTGCTCACCCCCTCATACGCCGCATATCTGGTCGAGCGCGAGCCCGGCCTACGCGCCTCCAGCGTCGAGCGCGTGCTCGTGGCCGGAGAGCCCGGCGGCGGCGAGCCAGCCTTCCGGGCCCAGCTCGAAGAGGGCTGGGGCGCGCGCGTGACCGAGGCGATGGGCATTGGCGACATCGGCGTGTCGCTCTGGGGCGAGTGCGAGCAGCAGGACGGCATGCACCTGGGCGCGCGCGGCTTCGTGCACCCCGAGCTAATCGACCCCGACACGGGCGCGGCGCTCGAGCTGGACGACGGCGCCACCGGCGAGCTCGTCCTCACGCACCTCCAGCACCGCGCGGCGCCGCTGCTGCGCTTTCGCACGCGCGACCACGTGGAGATCCGGACGAGCCCGTGCCGGTGCGGCCGAACGGGACCGCGGGTGCGCTGCATCGGGCGGACCGACGACATGCTGATCGTCCGCGGGGTGAACGTCTTCCCCTCGGCGGTGCGGGAGGTGGTGGGCGGCTTCGCCCCCGAAGTGAGCGGGCACATCCTCGTCAAGCCGCAGGCGGCCGGCGTGAAGCAGGAGCCCCCCGTGCCGGTGAGCGTCGAGCTGGCGCAGGGAGCAACGGCGGGTGACGCGCTCGCGGAGGCGATCCGCGAGACACTGCGCAGCGTGCTGGTGGTCCAGACACGGGTTGACCTCGTGCCGTGGGGGAGCCTGCAGCGCAGCGAGTACAAATCGAAGCTGGTGGAGCACTGATGAGAAAACTCCAGAGCCAGGGCGTGCACCACATCACCATCGTGGGAGCGGGCCGTCAGATCTCGATCGACTTCTGGGAGGGCGTGCTCGGCATGCCCTTCGTGTTCGAGCAGCCGAACCTCGACAACGAGTCGGAGAGCCATCTCTACTTCGACCCCGGGGACGGGCGGCTGATCACCGTCTTCACCGACGAGAGCCGCGACGGCGACTCGGAACGCACGCCCACCGACCCCGGCTGCGTGCACCACCTCGCGTTCGCGCTCTCGCAAGCGACCTTCCGCCAGGCCGTCGAACGGCTCGACGAGCGCGAGGTCCGGCACAGCGGGGTCAAGGACCGCGGCTTCATGGACTCGATCTACTTCGAGGACCCGCTCGGCCTGCTGATCGAGCTGGCTTCGTATCGCTTCGAGCCACCCGTGGGCTTCACGCACGCGGAGGTCCTGCTCGAGGCGCACAAGATCCGGGTCGAGCGCGACGACTACAACATTGCCCCGGTCCACCTGGCCGATGCCATCGAGGCGCTCGTCGCGCGATCGAGGGAATCACTGTCGGATGATCGATAGGAGGAGTAGATGGCCGCAAACAAGCTGAGCATCCTGACGCCGAGCGTGAACAACCTGACAGCCCGGATCTTCGTCCGGGCAGCGGGGCTGGAGTTCGAGGAAGTGGACGTCTGGGGCGCCAACGACACCCCGGAGTTCCTCGCCAAGGACCCGGCCCACCTCACGCCGCTGCTCGAAGAGGACGGCCTGCCGAAGGGCTCGCTTGGGAGAGCTGCGCGATCATGCAGTACCTCTGCAACAAGCACGGCCTCGACCAGTTCTACCCCACCGATCCCGGTGAGCGGGCCATGGTCGACAGCGCGATGTTCTACCTGATCGGCACCGTCTATCCGCTGCTGGCGCGGGCCACGTATCCCACGCTCGGCTTCCCCCAGTACCCAGGCGAGGCGGCCACGTCGGCGGCGGACGACGCGACGAAGGCGAAGGCGGCCAAGGACGCCGAGGCGGCACTCGCTGAGCCGCTCGAGGCCTTCCAGGCGCACTTCCTCGACGGCAAGAAGTTCGTGGGCGGCGACTCACCGTCGATCGCCGACATCCGCTGGGCCGCGTCGCTCGAGTTCCTGCGCTCGATCGACTACGCCTTCCCGGACTGGGCCGAGGAGTTCATGTCGGCGATGGAGTCGGCGCTGGGCGACGCCTATTCCGAGCCGGCGGGCGACGTGCGCGGCTTCGTGGCGCAGGCAAAGGGGTAGCCAAGGCAGCGGACCCTCGCGGGTCTGCAATAGTCACGCGCACGCTATAGTTGCATGCATGCAACCTGTTGGCGTCGCCACCGACCAACTCACCGACGAGCTCGCGGACTTCCTGCGGCTGGCCATCCGGCCCGGCCAGGACGAGGCGCTGCGCCTTGCCGCGGAGCTCGACGTCTCCATGTCGCAGCTCCGCGCGCTGTTCCTGCTCGACGCCGACGAGACCGAGTACGCGATCCACGATCTCGCCGAGCGGATCGGGCTCTCGATGGGGGCGACGTCCCGCGCGCTCGACCACCTCGTCCGGGCCGGCTTCGTCACGCGCACCGAGAACGACGCCGACCGGCGCGTGAAGCGCATGGCGATCACCGCGAAGGGGAAGCGGGCGATGGCCGGGCTGGCAAGCGCGAAGCGCGCCGGCCTGCGCAGCTTCGTCGACGGGCTCGAGGACGGCGAGCGCGAGCAGCTGTCACGCGCCTTGGCCCCGGTGCTCGCGCGGCTGGGCTCATGACGGAGGTAACAAAGCGCGAGGCGCGACCCATCTTCGCCGCCCTGATGCTCGGCATGCTGCTGGCCGCGCTCGACCAGACGATCGTGTCCACGGCGCTGCCCACGATCGTCGGCGATCTCGGCGGCCTGTCCCACCTGTCGTGGGTGGTCACGAGCTACCTGCTGGCCACCACCGCCTCGACGCCGCTCTACGGAAAGCTCGGCGACATGTACGGCCGCAAGCGCGTGTTCCAGGCGGCCATCCTCATCTTCCTGACCGGCTCGGTCCTGTCCGGCGCCTCCAACTCGCTCAGCGAGCTGATCGGCTTCCGCGCGCTGCAGGGCGTGGGCGCCGGCGGCCTGATGGTCGGCGCGCAGGCCATCATCGGCGACATCGTCCCGCCGCGCGAGCGCGGCCGCTACATGGGCCTGATCGGCGCGGTGTTCGCCGTCGCCTCGGTCGCCGGGCCGCTGTTGGGCGGCTTCTTCGTGGACAACCTGTCGTGGCGCTGGGTCTTCTACGTGAACATGCCGATCGGCGCCATCGCGCTTACGGTCGTCGCGCTCAAGCTGCACCTGCCGCGGAGGCGGACTGAGCACAAGGTCGACTATCTCGGGGCCACGCTGCTCACAGCCGGAGTCAGCTCCGTGATCCTGCTCACCACGTGGGGCGGCAACGAGTACGCCTGGGGCTCGCCCACCATCCTCGGGCTCGGCGCCCTGGGCCTCGTCTTGCTGGCGGCGTTCGGCTGGCAGGAGCGCCGTGCGCAGGAGCCGATCATCCCGCTGAGCCTGTTCTCCAGCCGCGTCTTCTCGGTCGCGAGCGCGCTGGCCTTCTTGGTCGGCCTCGGCATGTTCGGCACGATCATCTTCATCCCGCTCTATCTCCAGCTCGTGTACGGCGCCAGCGCCACCAGCTCGGGCCTGCGCATGCTGCCCCTGATCATCGGGCTGCTGGTGGCGAGCGTCGCCTCAGGCCGGACAATCACCCGCATCGGGCGCTACCGTCCGTTCCCGATCGCCGGCACGTTCGTGGTCAGCATCGGGATGTTCCTGCTCTCCCTGCTCACGGCGTCCACTCCCAGCTGGGTGGCGTCGCTCTACATGATGGTGGTCGGCGTCGGCCTCGGCCTGGTCATGCAGGTGCTGATCCTCGCGGTACAGAACGACGCGACGCGAGGGGCGATGGGAGTGGCCACGGCGTCCGCCACCTTCTTCCGCTCGATCGGCGGCTCGTTCGGCGTTGCCATCTTCGGGACGATCTTCGCGAGCCGGCTCGCCGGCCAGCTCAAGCAGCTGCCGGCTTCCCTGACGAGCCACCTCTCCGGCGGAGTCCACCTCGACCCGGCGCAGGCCAAGCGGCTTCCGCCCGCAGCCCACGAGGCGCTGCTGCAGGCATTCGCCAACGCGCTGCACGGCGTCTTCCTGTTCGGGCTCGGGTTCATGCTGCTGGCGTTCGCCCTCTCCTGGGCACTCAGGGAGGTGCCGCTCCGCGAGGACAGCGAGCGCACGGCCGTGGAGGAGGCAGCCACACCGTCCTCCGGCACGCCGGCCGAAGCCGTTCCGGTGCACTGACGCAAGTCCCCGCTATTTGCAGACAACCGCTGCCGGGGGTCCCCAAAAAGGCCGATAGCCGACCCCCGTCATCGGCGGTATAAGCCAGTGGCTGGGTCGGGCTTTCGGCCAACCAGCTGGGAAGGAGGTAGCGCCATGTCTGGGGATACGACACCCACTGTGCTCGATGAGATACACGACCGGATCGTCGATCGCGGCGAGCCACTGGAACAGGTGGAGGACGAGTTGATCAACGCTGCCACGGGCCTGACCGACGACCAGCGGGCGGGGCTGTGGCTGTACGCGTGGTCGCTGCAGAGCTCCGCCCACCAGCGCTACGAGGCCCAGAGCTTCCTGAGGGAGCTCAACATCGCCGAGCGGGACGACTGAGGATGGAAAACTCGGCCATCCTGGAGCTCGCCCGCTCCATGCGCAACGCCGTCGCGAGGCGCACGCAGGTCTCGCTGGAGGTTCTCGACAAGTACGACGAGGCGTTGCACGACCGCATCGACGCCGCGGCCGACTTCCTGCGAACGATCCACCGTGCCGACGAGGCATACGACCGCGCGGTGGCGGAAGCCCAGTACGCCTTCCGGCGCTCGTTCAACCCCGCCGAGACGAACGAGCCAAAGAGCTAGCCCACGCCCGGAGGGGCGTAAGCTCGTGTCAGACGGAGATGGTCGTACTCGGCATAGTGCTGTTGCTCGTAGGAGCCTGCCTGTTGGTGGCCGAGGCGCATGTGCCGGCCGGCTTCCTGGGCGCGGCGGGCGGCGTATCGCTCGCTGGCGGCGCCGCGCTCGCGATCGCCGGTGCCGGCGGCGGCCTCGCGATCATCCTTCCGGCGACGCTCGCCATCTGCGCGGGCGCCGGCCTGTGGCTCGCCCTGGTCGCCCGCAAGGCGCTGGGAGTGCAGGGGCGGCGCGCCCTGTCTGGCCGGGAGAGCCTCAGCGGCCGCCCCGGCGTGGTCCGCAACTGGAGCGGACCGGACGGCCAGGTGTTCGTCGACGGCGCGCTCTGGCGAGCCCGGCGCAGCTGGGCGGACGACGAGGAAGCGCTCGAGAAGGGGGACACCGTCGTAGTGGAACGCGTGAGCGGCCTGACCCTCGGCGTCCGGCGCGCCGAGGGCTGGGAAGAGCCCTGGTGACGGGGTCGGCGTCTAGCCCCCGGTGAGGCCAAGGCGGTGGGCGGTGGCCGCCGCCTCGCCGCGATTGCGCACCGAGAGCTTCACGAGGATGCGCGAGACGTGGACGCTCGCGGTCTTGTCGCTCATGTAGAGGCGCTCGCCGATCTCGCGGTTGGTGTGTCCCTCGGCGACGAGCGCCAGGACCTCGAGCTCGCGCGACGTAAGCCCGAAGTGGTCGTCCGCGGAGGGCGCCTCGGCGGCGGCTGGCTCGTCCGTGGCTTCCAGCGGAACGCGGCCGCGCCTTGCAAGCGCCTCGATCTCCGCCAGCAGAAGCGGCGCGCCGATCTCGCGCGCCAGGTTCCGTGCCTCGGCAAGCCGGTCCGCGACGTCGCGCCCGCGCGCGCCCTCCGCCAGGGCGGCCTCGACCTCGCGCAGGCGCGCGTACGCCGTCCGGAACGGCATCGCCAGCTCTGCAAACCGCTCCGCGGCGCTACCGAAGGCGGCCGCGACCGAGGGGCCGCCGCCGGCCCGCTCCGCCTCGGCGCGCGCCAGCGCCGCCCAGGCGTGGACCTCGGGACCCGCGCCCACGCCGACAAGGTCGTCGAGACGGTCTCGCAGCTCCTCGGTGCGGCCGGGCTCCTCCGGCTCGGAGCGCGCCCGCGCCAGTGCCCGCCGGTCGGCCTCGGCGCGCATCGCGTGGGCATGCAGGGGCGCGGTCATGGACACCATGACCACCGTCTCTCCGAGCAGCGAGAGCGCGCGCTCGGCGGCGCCCGCCGCCGCATCGGCGTCGCCGCGCCAGAGCGCCTGCTCCACTTCGGCCGACGCGAACGGCCCTACCCACTGCGGGTCGTTGGCGCCCTCGACCATCTCACGGATCAGCTCCAACTCGGGTTCGGCGGCGCGCGGATCGCCGCGCTCGATCAGGAGCTGCGCGCGCGCCTGGCGCAGCCCCGCCTCGGCGATCCCGGTGGGATTCAGCTCGAGCGCGTCCGCCACAAGACGTGCCGCGCTCTCGTAGCGCCCGAGCCGGATCAGCCGCAGGGCCACCTCGCTCGCGACGAAGGCGCCAGCCAACCGGCCGACGCCGGCGAGCTCGCAGGCCTCGATCCCTTCGATCCCCAACTCCGCCGCCTCCTCGATGCGGCCGGCCTGGTCGATCGTGTCGCCGAGGTTCACGTAGGCACTGCCGATGTCGTCGGGCGCGGCCAGCTCAGTCGCGAGCCGGAGCGCCGCGCGCAGGTGCTCGATCCCGCGCTCACGGTCACCGAGCTGCCCAACGTCGACTCCGAGGGTGTTGAGCGCGTGCCCCTCCACTTGCGGCGCCCCGACCGCCCGCGCGATCGCGAGCGCCTCCTCGGCGACGGGCAGCGATTCCTCGATCTGGTCTCTCAACATCAGCGTGCGTGCTAACAGCGCGAGCACCTCGGCCCGTTCCGCCGTCGGGGTCTCGGGCATCAGCTCGACCGCTCGTGAGTGCGCTTCGAGCGCCTCGTTCGTGCGCCCGGCTGACCAGAGGCCGCGACCGAGACGGGTCTGTGCGAGCGCCGCGGCGGCCACGTCCCCTGCGGCCTCGAAGGCTTGCGCCGCGCGCGTCAAGAGGGCGGTCCCCTGGTCGTGGTCGGCGGCGAGATGAGCGGCGTCGCCGGCTTGCATCAGCAGCGCGGCGTGCCCGATTCCGGCCCGTTTCTCGGCGTCGGGCACCTGGTCCCACAGCTCGAGGGCCACGCCGAACTGGCGCGCGGCCTCCGCCAGCGCTCCGGCGGAGCGTGACGCGAAGCCGGCTTTCACCGCTGCGGCCAGCGCGGCCGGGAGGTCGTGCGCGGCGTGCCAATGGTGGGCCAGCTCGGCGGCGGCGATGCTCTCGGACGCGCCCGCGAGCTCCGGGTCGCCCGCAAGCGCCTCGGCGAGCGCGCGGTGGCGCCTGGCCCGCTCGCCGGGGAGCAGGTCGTCGTAGACCGCCTCGCCGAATAGCGCGTGGCGAAAGCGCAGGTTTCCCGCGTCGGTCACCGAGACGATGTTGTGGGTGACCGTCTCGCGCAGCGGGGTCGACATGGCATCCTCACCCACGCCCGCAGCCGCGGCGAGCAGGGTCCCGGAAACCGGCCGCCCGGCGGCGGCCAGGACGCGCAGCGGCTCCTGCGCCGCGTCCGGCAGAGCCTCGACGCGCAACAGCAGGGCGTCCCGCAGCGAGTCGGGCAAGGGACCCTCGGCTCCGGCCGCCACGAGCTCCTCGGCAAAGAACGGGTTGCCCTCCGAGCGCGCGTGCACGCGCGTCACGAGGTCGGCGCTCGGCGCGCTCTCGAGGATCCCGGCGAGCTGCTCCTCGACCTCGGGCCGCGAGAGCCGTGCGAGCTCGACGCGCTCGACCTCGGGCAGCCGCTCCAGCTCCGCGAGCAGGCCGCGGAGCGGGTGGCGCCGGTGCAGCTCGTCGCTGCGGTAGGTGGCGACGAGGAGTACCCGCTCGCGCCGGAGGTTGCGGGCCAGGAACGCGAAGAGGTCGCGCGTCGAGCGGTCGGCCCAGTGGACGTCCTCGAGCACGAGCAGCACGGGCCGCTCGTCGGCGAGTCGGGCCAGGAGCGCGAGCACCGCCTCGAAGAGCACCGCCTGCGACGGCGCTCCGCCCGGCTCGGCCGCCGGAGCCAGCTCCGGCACCAGCCGCGCGAGCTCCTGCCGGCCGGCAACGGGCAGCTCATCGAGTGTGCCGGGCTCGACGACCCGCGCCAGGTCACGCAGCGCGCCGACGACCGGCGCGTAGGGCAGCTCGCCCTCGCCGAGCTCGATGCAATCGCCCTGCAGGACGAGCGCCCCGCCATCGCGCGCGCCTGCGGCGAGCTCGGCCAGCAGGCGGCTCTTGCCGACGCCGGACTCCCCTGTCACCAGGGCGACGCCGGCGATCCCCGTCCCGGCGCGTTCGAGCGCGTCGCGGAGGGCGGCGAGCTCCGCTGCCCGCCCGACGAAGCTGGGGCTCGACACCCTGCGGGCCACGAGGCGCATTATCACCGCCCGCGAGGGGTTGGCGCGGGTTTCAGGCGACGGCGGGACGCCGGCGCAGGCGCGGCCAGCGGCGGCTCGGGCGCCTGGTGCGCACGGGCCGGGGAGCGTCGGCCGCGCGGCGCGAGTTGGCCGCGGTCGCGTACAGGTCGGCGCGGTGTTGGGAGGCTGCGATGTTGGTGAGCTGGGAGGTCATTGGAGGTTCCCTTCGGTCGAGTAAGGCGAACCTACGAGTAAGACCTGGGGCCGCACATCGGGAAGATGCCTACGGCTGAGGGGCCGGAGGCCTTACCGGATGCCATCAACGGTCCTGCGACGCGGGCGACCAGGGCCTGATTGACTGAGCGACGTGATCTGGGAGGTCCGCCTGTCTGTAGCTGTGGCGGTCCTGGTGCCTGCGTTCGTCGGGGGGGCCGGCGTGGCCGAGGCGGCGTTCAGCGCTCACGGCAGCGTGGAGCAGGTGTACGTGACGGGCCTGGCTCCCAACGCGCGGATGTCGCTCGTCAACCGCCGCGGCCGCACGGTCGCCCGGAAGCGCGCCGACGCGCAGGGCGGCCTTCTGTTCCGCAGCATCAAGCCGGGGATCGGGTACCGCGTTCGCCGTTCCCGCCGAGGAGCGAAGTCGGGGCCGCTGACGGTCCTCTCGAAGCGCTCGGCGCCGCCGAGCACCGGCTTCTACAGCCAGACCATCCCCTCGAGCGGTTACGGCTACCTCACCACCCGCGACGGCACGAAGCTGGCCATCGACGTGCATCCCCCGCAGAGCGTGGCCAACGCCCTGCCGGTCGGGCTTCCGCTCCCGCCGGCCCCGTCCGGCCCGACGACGACGTTGATCGAGTACTCGGGCTACGGCTATGCTGACCCGGCCGGGCCGCAGAACGGGATCGCGGTGCTCGCCAACCTGATGGGCTTCACGGTCGTCGACGTGAACATGCGGGGCACGGGCTGCTCGGGGGGCGCGTTCGACTTCTTCGAGCCGCTTCAGAGCCTCGACGGATACGACGTGGTCGAGGCGGTCGCGCGCCAACCGTGGGTCCAGGGCCACAAGGTGGGGATGATGGGCATCTCCTACGGCGGGATCAGCCAGCTCTTCACCGCGCGGACGGGTCCGCCGAGCCTGGCCGCGATCTCACCGCTCTCGGTCCTCGATTCCACCCAGACGACGCTCTATCCGGGCGGCATCCTCAACACGGGATTCGCCGTGGAGTGGGCCAAGGAACGCATCCACGACGCCAAGCCCGCTTCCCCGAAGGACGGGCAGGCGTGGGCCTACAAGCGGATCCAGAAGGGCGATCAGACCTGCAAGGCAAATCAGGATCTCCATGGCGAGGCGGTCAACCTGCTGGCCAAGATCCGGGCCAACAGCCACTACAAGCCCAAGGTGGCCGACCCGCTGGCGCCGGTCACCTTCGTCAAGAAGATCCACGTGCCGGTCTACCTGGCCTGTCAGTTCACGGACGAGCAGACGGGCGGTCATTGTCCGGCCCTCGCCGAGCACTTCACCGGCACGTCGCGAAAGTGGTTCACGTTCACGAACGGCACCCACGTCGACTCGCTGGACCCGGAGACCTTCAACCGCTGGTACGACTTCCTCCAGCTCTACGTGGCCAAGCAGGCCCCCATCACCAAATCCGCCGTGATCCAGGCCGGCGCGCCGGTGATCTACCAGCAGGCGATGGGGATCAACGGGGTGACCCTCCCCCCGGATCCGATCCAGCAGCAGCCAACCTACGGGGGCGCCCTGGCGGCTTTCGAGCGGCTCCAGCCGATCCGGGTCCTGTTCGACAGCGGCGCCGGCGGCAGCTCGCCCGGCCAGCCGCAGCCGGGCTTCGAGCAGTCCTTCCCGCGCTTCCCGGTTCCGGGAACCGTGGCCCGGTCCTGGTACCTCGCGTCCAGCGGCAAGCTCGCCAGCGGTCGGTCGGCTCACGCGGGCGCCAACAAATTCAGGTGGAATGCCCACGCGCGCCCGCTGACCGACTTCACAGGTGACACGGCCGCGGGCAGTGGCGGCCTGTGGACCGCGACACCTCCCTACAAGTGGTCCCAGAACCCGGCGGGCAGTGCCGTGTCCTACCTGACGAGCCCGTTGAGCGCGAACACGACCGTGGTGGGTGCCGGCGCCGTGCGCGCTTGGGTCCGCTCCTCTCGTCCCAACGTGGACCTCCAGGCAACGATCAGCGAGGTCAGGCCCGACGGCAAGGAGACCTTCGTCCAGGGCGGCTGGCTGCGAGGCAACGAGCGCAAGCTCGACGCCAAGAAGGGCACGCTGCTCGAGCCCACCCTGAGCCTGCGAGCGCGCGACGTGAAGCCCCTGTCGCGCAAGCACTTCGTCAAGGTCACGATCCCGCTCTACTACGAGGGCCACGCCTACCGCGCCGGCTCGCGAATCCGCGTGACGATAAGCGCCCCGAACGGGGACCAGCCCATCTGGTCGTTCAGCAGGACGTCGCCCGCAAAGAGGCGCGCGACGGTCGCGATCGCCTTCTCAAAGCGCAGGCCGTCGAGACTGATCCTCCCGGTGGTGCCGGGCCTGGGCGTCCCGACCGGGCTACCGCCATGCCCCGGCCTCAGGGGCGAGCCCTGCCGGGACTACAAGCAGCTCGTCAACCGAAAGGCTCACTGAGACGATGACCAAGAAGGCCGATTTCAACGCAGAGGAGTGGTCGACGCTGGTGGAGGCCCCGTTGCTCGCCGGCCTGCGGGTGATCGCCGCGGACAGAGGCGGGACACTGCGCGAAAGCGTGGCCATGGGGAAGGTCTACGCCCAGGTGCGCCAGCAGCACGGGCAGAGCGAGTTGCTGGACGACCTCGTCGCAAGCCCGCCCGGGGTGGACCAGGAGCGCGTTCGCGCGGCCGGCGACCTGGGCCGCTCGAGCACCGAGCGTCTTCGTGAAGCGATCGGGATCCTCGAGCAGAAGGCGTCGCCGGAAGAGGCCGAGGCCTACAAACGCTTTGTGATGGACATTGCCGAGGCCGCCGCCAAGGCCCACAAGGAGGGCGGCTTCATCGGCATCGGCGGCAAGCAGGTCAGCGAGAGCGAGCAGGCCGCCCTCGACGAGCTGGCCGCGACGCTCGGGACCGCGACCACCGACCCCGTGGGGTTCGAATAGTCGATTCCGCGCGTGGGGAAGCTGCGGCGGATGGCTGCACCGGCTAGTTTGGCGCGTCTCTTGGCGGCTACTCGCGGAGGTGACGCGTGCTCTGGTCTCTTCTCTACCGGGCGTTGTGTGGGACGTTTCAGCTGCTCGCGCTTCGGTTTCGCTCGAGCGAGCGCAAGGAGGTCGAGATCTTGGTGCTCCGCCATGAGCTCGCGATCGCGAGACGCCAGCTCGGAAGGCCGCGACCGAGCGCGGCTGATCGCGCGCTGCTCGCGTCGCTGAGCCGGGCGCTGCCGCGATCGAGGTGGTCGGCGTTTGCGGTCAGCCCGAAGACGCTGCTGTGCTGGCATCGTAGGTTGGTGGCTCGCCGCTGGACCTACGAGCGCCGTGGGCTCGGTCGACCGCCGCTCGACGCGAGACTCCAGGAGCTGATTCTGCGGCTCGCGCGCGAGAACCCGCGCTGGGGCTATCGGCGCATCGTCGGCGAGCTGCGCAAGCTGGGGCTGCGTGTCTCCGCTACGTCGGTGCGCTCGGTGCTGAAGCGCGGCCGGATCCCGCCGGCGCCGCGGCGGTCTGGCCCTTCGTGGCGGACGTTCCTGCGCGCGCAGGCGCGGGGTGTGATCGCGTGCGACTTCTTGACCGTTGACACCGTGTCGCTGCGACGCTTCTACGTGTTGTTCTTCATCGAGCTCCACACGCGTCGGGTGCGGCTCGCCGGCGTCACCCACCACCCGAGCGGCGACTGGGTCACCCAGCAGGCGCGCAACTTCGTGATCGACGTCGGCGGGCGGGAGCGGCCGCTGCGCTTGCTGATCCACACCGCGACGCGAAGTTCAGCGCGGCGTTTGACGAAGTCTTCCGAACTGAGGGCGTTGAGATCATCCGGACGCCGTTCAGGGCCCCGAACGCCAACGCGCACGCTGAGCGGTTCGTCCGCACCATGCGCGAGGAGTGCCTCGACTGGCTGCTCGTCATCGGCCGCCGCCATCTCGAGCGCGTCCTGCGCGAATACGTCGATCACTACAACCGCGAGCGCCCGCACCGAGCGCTCGGGCTGCGACCGCCCCAGCCCGCGCCGCAGGTGATTCGGCTCCTCCCGCGACATCAGGCCGCGGTTCGTCGCCGCGACCGGCTTGGCGGGCTCATCCACGAATACGCGTGGGCGGCGTGAGGGACGGAGCCGAGTTTGTGAACCCTAGGAGACGCGGCCTCAGCTCTGGTGCATCAGCTGCCCGCCGGTTTGCGGCGGATCGCGAACAGAGGGGCGCCGCACTCAGGGCAGTACCCCTCCCAGCCGGGACGACCGTTGGGCAGGGTCACCTGCTGCGCGTCGGCGATGGTGACCTTCTCGCCGCAGACGCACCAGGCCTGCGGGCCGGGGTCCTGTGCCTCTGAGTGCCGCGAGCTCCGGTCAACCATGCCCGACAAGCGTATCCGCGGCTAGGTGCCTTCATGAGGGGCGCGGCGATAGCCCGCCTAACGCCGTCGCAGCAGCCGATTCTTGGCGTATTTGTTCGGGCCGATTCCGCTCGAGCACGAACCATTGGTGGCGACCGCAGTCAGGACAGATCTACCACTCAGTTGGATCGTCCCGCCAGCCGGTCGTGTAAGGGGCTGGCTTCTCGACGATCCTCGAGCTCGCGCAAGGCGGTCCGCTACGCGGGCCTCGACATCACCGTGTCGCAATCGGATAGCAAGCGCGCGCCGGGGCGGCTCTCCCGTCAGGGGCCGGCGACGCTGCCCTGGGCGGCCTTCGAACGCCGCGCAGGTCGCGCGCTGGCCGGCTCCCCGGACCGCGACGAGTACCTCCAGGCGAGCCGGGCGACTGCCGGCGCAGGGCGCGGTCGCCGGAGTGCAGGCCGGCTGTTTTCCGGACCTCTACCGAGCGCTGTCGGGCGACCCGCCCGACCAGGTGATCACGTTGTAGCGGCGGGCCGCAAGCTCCTCATGCCGCCCGAGGGTCGGGATCCGGTGAACGTCTGAGGAACCGCCACTAGATAGAGCTTGCGACAGGCTAGCGGCCGTCTCACGCGCATGACATCACTCTGCCGGGAGTGGCGGCTACACCTCGTCGAGAGGGCCGAACTGGCCCTCGGTGGGCTCCGCTCAGCAGAACCACGGCTCGGTGAGCCGTGGCCTCCCCTCGGTCGAGCCGGCGAGGATCGGCTCGGCGCGGCCGGCGGGCGACGGCGACCGCCCAGCCGCCTCGAGCGCCGCCGCGCGCACCTTCGCGAACGTCTCGGGGATCGGCTCGGAGCCCGCCGCGCTCTGCTCGACGAGCGCCGCGAGGCGGGCCTGGAGGCGGTCGCTGTCGGGGTCGATCGGGGTCCACCTGCTCGGGGCGCGTGCGGCGGACGCCGGCCGCCGCCCGCATCGCAAGGCGCATCGCGGTGTGCATCGGCACCGAGAAGCCGGCGGCCTGCGCCCACTCGAGCGCACGGGTGTCCCAGCGCTCGACCGACAGGTCGAGGCAGCGCACCTCGTGGCCCGCCTTGCGCAGCGCAGCCGCCGGCGAGGCCACGTGCAGCGGTTGGTGGCCGAGTTCGTAGGTCGAGACGAGCAGGACGCGCATCGCTTCGGGCGCCTAGCCCCCCGCCGCCGCGGGCTCCGACGGCTCGCCGGCCGCGGGCTCGGCGATGTCGATCTCGAGCCGCTCGTGCGCCGCTCGCAGCGCGTGCTCGACCTGCGCGGGCGTCTCGCCGCGGGCAAACAGGAAGCCGAGGTA
>JBBQRG010000038.1:0-30396 GCA_038215095.1 Solirubrobacterales bacterium
GGGCGCGCGGATGAACACCGCTCGTATGTTCGCGCCGTCCAGCTCCAGGTCGGCCTCGAAGCTCTGCACCTGGCGCCCGAAGGCGTTGCGCCGCGCGCTCACGTCGAGCAGGCCGAGGTGCTCGCGGTCGAGCATGATCAGGCCCGCGCACGTGCCGAGCACCGGGCGCCCGGCCCGCACCAGCTCGCGCAGCGGGCCGGCCAGGCCCTCGCGCTCGATGCCCAGCGTCATGGTGGTGGACTCTCCCCCGGGGATCACGAGCCCGTCGAGCCCCTCGAGCTGCTCGGCGGTGCGCACTTCGCGCGGGTTGGCCCCGAGCTCGCGCAGCAGCCGCGCGTGCGCCTCGAAGTCGCCCTGGAGGGCGAGCACGCCGATCTCAGGGGCGCTCACCAGCCGCGGTTCTGCAGCAGGCCGCCGTTGGCCTCGAGCGTGGACATCTCTATGCCCGCCATCGGCTCGCCCAGCCCGCGCGAGGCGGCTGCCACGCGCTGGGCGTCCTCGAAGTGGGTGGTGGCCTCGACGATCGCCCTGGCCCGCCGCGCGGGGTCCGACGACTTGAAGATGCCCGAGCCCACGAAGTTGCCCTCGGCGCCCAGCTGCATCATCAGGGCGGCGTCGGCCGGGGTGGCGATTCCGCCGGCGCAGAACAGCACCACGGGCAGCTTGCCGGTCTCGGCCACGTCGCGCACGAGGTCGAGCGGCGACTGCAGCTCCTTGGCGGCCGTGGGCAGCTCGGTGTCGTCGAGCGACTGAAGGCGCCGTAGCTCGCCCGTGATCAGCCGGATGTGGCGCACGGCCTCGACCACGTTGCCGGTGCCGGCCTCGCCCTTGGAGCGGATCATCGCCGCGCCCTCGGCGATCCGCCGCAGCGCCTCGCCGAGGTTGGTGGCCCCGCATACGAACGGCACCTTGAAGTTCCACTTGTCGATGTGGTGGGCCTCGTCGGCGGGCGTGAGCACCTCGGACTCGTCGATGTAGTCCACCTCGAGCGCCTCCAGCACCTGCGCCTCGGCGAAGTGGCCGATGCGGGCCTTGGCCATGACCGGGACCGACACGGCCTCCTGGATCGCGGCGATCATCGAGGGATCGGACATGCGCGCCACGCCGCCGTCCTTGCGGATGTCGGCCGGTACGCGCTCGAGCGCCATCACGGCGGCCGCGCCGGCGTCCTCGGCGATCTTGGCCTCCTCGGCGGTGACCACGTCCATGATCACGCCGCCCTTGAGCATCTCGGCCAGGCCGGACTTGACTCTGAAGGTGCCGGTGTCCCTCACGCGATTCATGGTACCCGCGCCAGAGCTATCAGCCGTGCGGGATCCTCGTAGACGATCCCGCTGCCGAGCCTGCGCACTACGTAGCCGGCTCGCTCCCACGCTCGCTGCTTGCGGGCGTCCTCGGCGGGGAACTGGTGGTACTGCGGCCCGTCGATCTCGACGATCAGCCTTGTTTCGGGCCAGACCAGATCGGCCTCCTCGCCCGCGATCTTGATGTTCACCCGCGGCATCCGCATGTCGGCGTCCTGCAGCACCTCGAGCGCCCGGCCTTCAGGATCTGAACGGGTCCGTTGGTACGGGATGGCGGGGTAGCGGGTGGCGAGGTCCCTGAGCAGGCGGGTTCCCCTCCGGCTGCCGTGCCGTTCCAGGGCCGACAACAGCTGCTGGGTGGTGGTCGTCTTCAGCCTCAGTGCTTCGCGGAATGCCCTGCGGATGTCGCGCCCGCTGACGCTCGGCGCGAGATCGATCAGGGTCCGTGCGGCGCTGGTGATCGCGACGCCATCGCAGGTCGTCGTGTCGCCGTCCAGTGTTTGCGAGCGAAGCACGAGCAGCCCGCCCAGCCTCCGTCGGCCTCCGCTTCCGGGGCGCGTGACGATCTCGTAGCTGCCCGCAAGCCGCCTGATCCCCCAGCAGGCCGCCGCGCTCGCGTGGCTGAGCACGCTGTCGGGGGTGGTCAGCGTCGCGGCGATCCACCGCTGCCGGCGCGTGAGCGGCGCGCTGGTGAGGGCGTACACGCCCGGATGCACCACCCGCCACCCCCACTTGCCGATCGCGTGGGCGATCGCCTTTCGGCTCAGCCCGAGCGCGATGAGCTGCCAGGCCGCAACGAGATCATCCTGCCCCGCAGCCAGCTCCCTGACGCGAACGTCCATTTCATACCCCTATAGGGGTACAAACGGGACGTTCGCCCCGGGCTAGTGGCAGTTCGCCTTGCCGGAGTCCGCCGACACGCCCGACGTGGTGGCGAGGAAGCGCCAGGCGTAGGCGCCGTCGCTCAGGGTCAGCTGGCCGATGCCCACCGTGGTGTTGTCGCGGAACTGGCTGTTCGGCAGCGGCTGCACGATCGTGTGGTGGCTGCGGCCACCCTCGCCGAGCGTGATCTGGCGGATGCCGTTCACCGGGTCGGCAATGCCGTCCGGCGTCTGCGGGGCGAAGCGCTCGTAGATGTGGTCGTGGCCGTTCAGGATCAGGTCGGCGCCGGCGGCGTAGAGCGCGTCCCAGGCCGGCTTCATGTCGCCGCCGTCGTTGAACTGCCCTGAGCTGAAGGTGGGCCGGTGCCAGTAGGCCAGCGTGCACTTGGTGGGGTGGGCCGCCAGGTCGGACTTGAGCCACTGGATCTGCGGCGAGTCGGCCTCGCAGCCGCCGATGTTGTCGCACTGCGAGTTCAGCGCCTCGACGTGCCAGCTGCCGATGTCGTAGCTGTAGTAGCCCTTGTCGCGGTCGCCGGCCTGGCCCGTCTGAACCCCGGGGCCGTTGAAGTAGTCGTAGTAGCCGCTGGCGCCGGGGGTCTGGTACTCGTGGTTGCCGGGCACCGGCTTCATGATCGGCTTGAGCCGGCCCCAGCTCGGGTCGAAGGAGGCGAGGAAGTCCGCGTACTCGCCGTTCTCGTACTGCAGGTCGCCGATGGCCAGGACGTTGGTCAGGTCGGCACGCAGCATCAGGTCCGAGCTCTGCTTCTGGTGGCAGAACGAGCCCTGGCCCTGGCCGTTGTTGAAGGACGGGTCGCGGGGCGAGCAGGCCGCGTCGCCGGCGGCGGCCACCACCGGCGGTAGGCCGGTGGCCTGCCAGCTCGGGAACGAGGAGGCGGAGCTCGACCGGGTGATGCGCCGGGCGCGGACGTTGCGGCTCGCGGGCAGCTTCTTGATGGGCGACCCGGCGACCTTCACGAAGTACACGGTGCGCTTGCCGTGGCTCGTGTAGGTGAAGGTGACGCGGCTGCCGTCGGGCGAGAAGCTGGGGTCGGCCTCGTCGCCCGGCGTGGCCGTCAGGCGGCGCCGGTGGCCGCCGTTGGCGCTGAGCAGGTAGAGGTCGCGGTGGCCGGCCTTGCCGTTGACGTACACGAGCGTCCGCCCGGTTGGCGACCAGGACGGCGCGAGGTCGGCGTCGGGGCTCCGCGTGAGGCGGCGCGCGGTGTTCGTGCCCTGCGTGATCGAGTAGACGTCGTCGTTCTTTCCCACCCGGCGCACGAACGCCACGCGGCCGTTCTTGGCCCAGTCGGGCGAGTGGTCGTCGGCTGGGTTGAAGGTGAGCGCCTGGGGAGTGCCGCCCTCGGCGCTGACCGTGTACAGGTCGCGGTGCCCGCGGCTGCCGCGGGCGAACACGAGCTGGTCTCCGCCGGCCGACCAGTCGGCCATGGTGTCCTTCGGGCCGCTCGTGAGCTGGCGCAGCATGGTGCCGTCCATGTACTCGATCCAGATCTGCGCGCCCGCGCTGCCGTAGCGGGTGAATGCCAGCCGCAGCCCACCGGGAGAGACCGAGGGCTGGTCCGCGCGACCCCGGGTGGGCACCACGCGCAGGCCGGCGCCGTTCGAGTTGCGCGCGTAGATCACGCGCGAGGCGCCGCGCTTCGCCGAGAAGGCCAGCTGGCCGTTCTTGGGCTTGACGGAGGCCGCCTCGGCGTTCGCTGCACCCCACGCGAGCAGGGCCAGGCAGATCAGGGGGAGTTGTAAACGGCGCATGGGGACCCGAACACGTTAGGGCACCCGAAGGTTGCGGCTACTTGAGCCTGAACGCCTTGATGCGGTCGGCGTAGGCCGGCTCGTCCTGGGCGTACACCCCGTAGGCGAGCGCCTGGATCACCCCGAGCAGCGCGCTGTGGCTGCGCACGTAGGCGGGGCTGTTCGACGAGTAGTAGAGCTTGTGGTCGGCCAGCTTGGCGATCTCCGAGAGCGTGGCGTCGGCGATCGCGATCGTGGCGGCGCGGCGATTGCGGGCCAGCTTCATCGCGCGAACCACGAGCGGGTGCGGGCGGCCGGCCGAGAAGCCCACCATCACGGTCTTCTCGTCCACTCTGCCGAGCTTGGCGAGGCCCTCCTGGCTCGGGCTGGCCACCACCTCCACGCGCAGGTCGAGCAGCATTAGCAGGTGGCGCAGGTAGCTGGCGAAGAAGGCCATCTGGTCGGTGCCGCAGAGCACGATGCGCTCCGCGCGCGAGACGAGGTCGATCGCGGCGGCCACCTCGTCGCGGTCCACGCGCCGGGCGGTCTCCTCCAGGTTCGCGTGATCGGCCGCGAGGGCGGCCTCGAAGTCGGTCTGGTCGATCGGAAAGAGCGGCGCTGTGGTCAGCTCGGGCTGCGCGCCGTTGGAGTTCTCACGTCCGCGGCGGTACTCGTCGCGCGCGGAGGCCTGCAGCTCGGGGAAGCCCTCGAAACCGAGCGCCTGCGCGAAGCGGACGACGGTCGAGCTCGAGGTATTGGCGCGGCGGGCCAGCTCCTCGGCGGTGTGGAACGCGGCCTCCTCGAGGTGGTCCACGATGTACTGCCCAACGTCCTTCTGGGAGCGTGAGAACTCGTCGAAGCGCTGACGGATTTCCTCGGACAGTGTGAGGGCGGTCGTGCCGGAGCGTGTCACGGACCCCTGATTCGCTCGCGGCGCGCAAGTTCCTTCCGAACCCGCGCGCCGCGAACGTCTTTTCGCCTACGGCTGGACGACCAATGGATTCACCTCCCTCTTCTCGCCAGGTACACGTGCTTCTGGTGGCGCTCCTCGTCCGGGCCGTGCTCCAGCCGCGCCCCGGGCAGCTGGCCCCGGGTCGCGACGAGCTCGAGGCCCGCGAGCTCGAGCGCACGCTCCACCTCCGCGCGTGGGTGGTGGCGCTGCCAGTGCGTGGTCGACGAGCGGCTCCAGCGATCGTCGCCCTCCTCGACGAAGACATAGATCGTGGCCGTGAAGCTCTCGCCTGGCCGCGGGTCCGCGCTCGGCTTGCCGCGCCAGCAGAACATGCGCCCCTCCGAATCGCCGATCGAGTCGCGCCCGAACAGCCGCCTGTAGGTGCCGAGGCTGTTCAGGTCGAAGGCCAGCAGCCCTCCCGGCGCCAGGTTGGCGGCCATGCCGGCGATCGCGGCCTCGAGCCCCTCGCCGTCGAGCACGTAGTTGAGCGAGTCGTCCAGGCACGTGACCAGGTCGAACTCGCCCACCCGCGGCAGCTCGCGCATGTCCGCCACGAAGAGCTCCGCGCCGGGCGGCGCCTTCTCGCGCGCGAGCTCCACCATCGCCGGCGACAGGTCGCAGGCCGCGATCTCATAGCCGCGCCGGGCCATCGGCTCGAAGCTCTTGCCGGTGCCGCAGGCCACGTCGAGCAGGCGGCGGCCCCCCAGCCCGTGCTCGATCGCCAGCGCCTCGAGCGCGCTCAGCCAGGTCTCGTAGTCGTAGCCCGCGGTGAACTCGTCGTAGTGCTCGGCCATGCCCTCGTAGGCGCCCAGGGCCGAGTCCTCCAAGAGCAGGGTCTGCGCCTCCATCGCTACATAGACCCGCTGAGCGATCAGAAATGTTTCAGCGAACTGCAATCCTCGCGCCGTGGAGCCAGCGGCGCGCGCCCCCGCGCCCCCGAACCCGGCCTGGGACTGGGCCGGATTGCGCCGCAGCGCAGGTCTCGAAGCGCGCCGGCTGCTGCGCGATCCCCACGACGCGGAGGACGCCGCGCAGGAGGCGATGATCCGCGCCTGGCGCCAGCGTGAGTCCTGCCTCTGCCCCGATGCCCCGGAGGGCTGGCTGCGCCAGATCGCCCGCAACGAGGCGCTGCGCCAGCACGGCCGGGTGGTCGCCCACGAGACAGAGCCGCTGCCCGAGCGGGACGCGGCGGTGGACGGTCCCGAGGACCGCCTGGTGGAGCAGCTATACCTGGACGGGGTGCTGCGCAGCCTCCGCGGCCAGGACCGGCTGCTTGTGTTGTTGCGTTACAAGCTCGACCTGCCCGATGTTGCGATTGCGCAGCGTCTGGGCATAGCCGAGAGCACTGTCCGGGTGCGCTTGCACCGACTAAAAAAGGAATTGCGTGTTCTAATCAGAGAACTGCGATGAAAGCGATCAACGACATAAACGACCCTCGGCTCGTCAAGGCGCTCGCGCATCCCCTGCGCGTGCGCATCCTCGGCGTGCTCCAAGACCGGGTGGCCAGCCCGAGCGATCTTGCCGAGGAGCTCAAGGCTCCGCTCGGCAACGTGAGCTACCACGTGCGCATCCTCGCGCAGCTCGGGCTGCTCAAGCTCGTGAAGAAGCGACCGCGCCGCGGCGCCATCGAGCACTACTACGAGGCCCGCAGCCGCGTGCGCGTGTCCGACCGCGCCTGGGGCCAGGTGCCGAACATCGTCAAGGAGGCGATGGTCAACGCCACGCTCGACCAGGTCTCCACCTACGTCGAGCAGTCGGCTGAGTCAGGCGGCTTCGAGCGCGCCGACGCGCACCTCACGCGCCAGCCGCTGCGGCTCGACGAGAAGGGCTGGGCGGAGCTGTCGGCGCTGGTGCTGAAGGCGCTGGAGCGCGCCAACGAGATCGAGGCCGCCAGCCTCGAGCGCCTGAAGGGGAGCGACCACGAGGGCGAGTTCGAGGCTGGCCTAGTGATGATGCTGTTCGAGGCGGTGGCGGGCGGCGTGCCGCCAGTGGCCGCCCCCGAGTACGCCGACCAGAACACGAACTCTCACCGCAGCGGCGCCAAGGCCGCCGCGGGCTAGTCGGCCCGGCGCCAGTCCACGGCCCGGCCCTCTGCGTCGAGCACCAGCTCGACGCGGTCCCCCACCCCCACCTCATCGGCCTCGTCGCTGGAGCTCTCGACGACCTCTGAGCCGCCCTCCTCGCGCTGAACCTGCACACGCCTCGTGCCGACCCAGCGGCCGGTCACGGTGGCAAAGGAGGGATCGGGGGCGGGGTCGGGGTCGGTCAAGGGAGCGTGAGCGTTTCTATCAGTTCGCCCTATGGCCGTGGAGGGCGCGCAAGTAGGCTGCCGCGCATCGAAGCGGCGGACGCCATCGTGGTGGGTGCTGGGCTGGCCGGGCTGGTGGCCACGGCCGAGCTCGCCGACGCCGGGCGCAAGGTGATCCTGCTCGACCAGGAGCCGGAGGCCTCGCTTGGCGGCCAGGCGTTCTGGTCCTTCGGCGGGCTGTTCCTCGTGGACACCCCCGAGCAGCGACGCATGGGCATCCACGACTCACGCGAGCTGGCCCTGCAGGACTGGCTCGGCAGCGCGGGCTTCGACCGCGAGGAGGACAAGTGGCCGCGGCGCTGGGCCGAGGCCTACGTGGACTTCGCGAGCGGCGAGAAGCGGGCCTGGCTGCACGCCCAGGGCGTTCGCTTCCTCCCCAACCCCGGCTGGGCCGAGCGCGGCGGCTACCTGGCCACCGGGCACGGCAACTCGGTGCCCCGCTTCCACGTGACCTGGGGCACGGGCCCCGGCGTGCTGAAGCCGTTCGTCCGGCGCGTGCGCGAGGCCGAGCGCCGCGGGCTGGTGGAGCTGCGCTTCCGCCACCGCGTGAACGAGCTGACCAGCTCCGGCGGCGCCGTGGACGGCGTGCGCGGCGAGCTGCTCGAGCCGAGCGGCGTGCGCCGCGGCGCGCCCAGCTCGCGGACTAGCGCCGGCGAGTTCGAGCTGAAGGCGCAGGCGGTGCTGGTGACCTCGGGCGGCATCGGCGCCAACCACGACCTCGTGCGCAAGAGCTGGCCGAAGCGCCTCGGCGAGCCGCCCGCCCGGATGCTCGCCGGCGTGCCCGACCACGTGGACGGCCGCATGCTCGAGATCACCGAGTCGGCCGGCGCGAGCATCATCAACCCCGACCGCATGTGGCACTACGTCGAGGGCATCCAGAACTGGAGCCCGATCTGGACCCGCCACGGGATCCGCATCCTGCCCGGCCCCTCGCCGCTGTGGTTCGACGCGCGCGGCAACCGGCTGCCCGTGCCGCTGTTCCCCGGCTTCGACACGCTCGGCACGCTCGAGCACATCATGACCACGGGCTACGACTACACCTGGTTCGTGCTCACCCAGAAGATCATCGAGCGCGAGTTCGCGCTGTCGGGCTCCGAGCAGAACCCGGACATCACCGAGCGCAGCGTGCGCAAGGTGCTCCAGAGCCGCGTGGGCGCCGGAGCGCCGCCGCCGGTCGAGGCCTTCAAGGAGCACGGCGCCGACTTCGTGGTCGAGCGCGACCTCGCCTCGCTGGTGCGCGGCATGAACGCGCTCACCGACGAGCCGCTGATCGACGCCGCCGACCTGGAGCGCCAGATCGTGGCCCGCGACAGGGAGATGGACCACCGCTACACGAAGGACCTGCAGGTCACGGCGATCCGCGGCGCGCGCGCCTACATCCCAGACCGCGTCAGCCGCATCGCGGCGCCGCACAAGATCCTCGACCCCAAGGCGGGTCCGCTGATCGCGGTGAAGCTGTGGATCCTCACGCGCAAGTCGCTTGGCGGCCTCGAGACCGACCTGTCGGGCCGGGTGCTGCAGCCGGGGGGAGAACCGCTCCCGGGCGTTTACGCGGCCGGCGAGGTGGCCGGCTTCGGCGGCGGGGGCGTGCACGGCTACCGCTCGCTGGAGGGCACCTTCCTGGGCGGCTGCCTGTTCTCGGGGCGAACCGCCGGGCGCGCGGCCGCAGCCGCGCTGGCCTAGCTCTCGTCGTCGAAGTGCACGCCGGTGGGCGCGCGCTTCGGCGCCGGGCGCGCGGGCGCCTGGTGCACGGGAGCCGGGTGGGCCACGGGCTGGCGCGGCGCCACCTTCGGCGCGGGCGTCGGCGTGTGCTTGGCCGGCGTGGTCGGCTTGGCCACGGCCTTCGGTGCCGGGGCGGGAGCGGCTTTCGCCTTGTGCTTGCGGGCGGCTGCCGCGCGGCGTCGAGCCGCGGCCCTGCGCCGTGCTGCCGCCCGGCGTCGTGCCGCCGCCTTCGCGCGGTGGGTGTGCTCCCTACGTGCCCGGGCGCGCGCGGCCGCCTTGGCGGCGCGCTCGCGGGCCTGGGCGTCGACCACGCCCGCGGGCGGCGCCGCGGCCGGCTTGCCGGAGCTCGCCGTGGCCGGGCTGGGGTCTGATCCCGTCGAGATGATCGCGGCGGAGGCGCCGGCGGCCAGCATCAGCGCTAGCACCGCGGCCGACACGACCAGCACTCGCCGGCTGCCCGGCATCCGTCCCGGGAGCTCAGCGAGCGCCGCGGCGCGGTCGGCCACGAGCTCGCGGGCTATGTGCAGGCGAAAGCGGTAGTAGGGAATGCGCTCGCGCACGCGCCTCGGCGTCGTGCCGATCAGCCAGAGCCGGTCGATCATGCGCTCGTAGGCCAACTCGCGGCGGCGCCGCAGGGTGGGCACGCTCTCACGCACGCGCTTCGGGGCCAAGGCGGCGCGCGACAGCGAGTCGCGTGCGGAGTCGGAGGCGTGCTCTGCCGTCACGCGCACGCGCTCCTTCGTCGTCACTGCGGGCACCTCTTGACCTTGGCTACCGCGACGGCGGTGCAGCTGTCGACCCGCCTGGGCGGCTTCAGCCTGCCGCGCACGTTGAAGCGCGTGTACTTGCCGATCGCTCCGGAGCGGGTCACGAACACCTCGACAACGGTACCCGTGCGCAGGTGGCGCTTCTTGAAGCCGGGCACGCGGACGCGCCGCAGCTTGCCGTGGACCGTGAAGGCCTTGCGCTTGTAGGGGCAGCCCTTGCCCTTCCCCTTGCACAGAATCGTGACGCGCGTGGAGTGGCCAGTGCGGACGCTGAGCAGGTCGATGAGCACGCCCTTCGTGGTGGTCACGCCGCTGATGCGCACGAGCGGGAAGGGCTTGAGCAGCTTGGGCGAGATCGGCTTGGTGGCCGGCGGCGCGGTCGGCGACGGGGACGTGAAGGGCGCGGGTGCGGGCCTCGTCTTCACCGTGAAGGTGGTGGACACCGTGGTCTTCGAGCCGTCGTCGTCGGTCGCCTCGAGCGACACCTTGTGCTTGCCCACGGTGGAGAAGGTCACGTGCACGTGCCTGCCGGTGGCGTCGTCGAAGGCGCCGTCGTTGTTGAGGTCCCAGCGCTCGGAGCTGATGGTGCCGTCGCTGTCGCTCGACGTCGAGTTCAGGCTCACCTGCTCGCCGACGTAGGGATCCGAGGGTGAGAAATTGAACGCCGCCGTCGGGGGCCGGTTGCGCACCGCGACCTCGTGCGAGGCCGAGCGCTTGGCGCCCTGGTCGTCGGTCACGGTCAGCGTGACCATCGGCGTGCCGGGGCGCGACCAGCTGCGGCTGGTCGTCGGGCCTGTGGCGTCGGTGGCGCCGTCGCCGTTGAAGTCCCAGGCGTAGCTCGCGATGCTGCCGTCAGGGTCCGTCGAGCTGGAGCTGAAGGTGACCGGCGCGCCGCTGTCCACGTCGCTCGCGCTCAGCCCGAAGGCGGGCTGCGGCGGGCGGTTGTTCACGGTGATGTCGTGTGAGACGGTGCGCACGCTGCCGCCGCTGTCGGTCACGCGCAGGGAGACCGTGTGCGTCCCGTTGGTGCTCCAGCTCGTGGTGACCACCTGGCCGCTCTTGTCGCCGAAGGTGCCGTTGTTGTCGAGGTCCCAGGACTCGGCGATCGGGCGGCCGTCGGGGTCGCTCGAGCTCGAGGTCAGCGTGACCGCCTGGCCGGTGTCCACCGCCGACGGGCTCGAGGAGAAGGCCGCGACGGGGGCGCGGTTGGCGGCCACGGTGATCGTCTTCGAGGTGCTGCGCCACCAGCCGTCGTCGTCCATCACGAGCAGCCGGACCCTGTAGTCGCCGGCCTCCGAGAAGGTGCGCGTGGCGGTGGTGGCCTGGCCGTCGTCGTAGTGCCCGTCGTTGTCGAGGTCCCAGGACTGATAGGTGATCGAGCCCTGGGCGTCCGAGGAGGTCGAGCTGAACGTCACCGTCTCCCCCGCCACCGGCGCCGCAGGCGAGACCGTGTAGGCGGCGGTGGGCGGCACGTTGTCGGAGGCGTGGGCCACCGGGGCGGCCAGCGCCAGCGACGCGGCTACGAGCAGCGCGAGCTGCGGGATTCGTGTGGGAAGAGTGGAGGTCACCTCGGCCAAGGTATGTCCGATATCCCGCTTTCGCCACCGGAAAGGGGCCAACTGGACAAAGGGATGATATGACGGTCATATGCCCCCTACGCAGCAGGAAAGGGCAGCCGCCTTCCGCTCGCTCCACGAGGGCGAGCCGTTCGTGATCCCGAATCCCTGGGACGCGGGCTCGGCCAGGGTCATGGAGAACCTGGGCTTCAAGGCGATCGCCACCACCAGCTCAGGCTTCGCCTTCACGCTGGGCCGCCGCGACGGCGAGGTCAGCCTCGACGAGGTGGTGGCGCACGTGCGGACGCTCTGCGGTGCCAGCGCGCTGCCCGTCTCGGTGGACCTCGAGAACGGCTTCGGGCCGCAGCCCTCGGACGCCGCGAACGCAATCCGGCGCGTGGCCGAGGCCGGCGCCGTGGGCGGCTCGATCGAGGATTATTCGGGCGATGCCGGCATCTATGAGCTCGGCGAGGCCGTGGAGCGGGTGAGCGCGGCCGTCGAGGCGGCGCGCGCGCTCGACTTCCCGTTCACCCTGACCGCCCGCGCCGAGAACCAGATCCGCGGCAACCCGGACCTCGACGACACGATCGCCCGCCTTCAGGCCTACGAGCAGGCCGGAGCCGACGTGGTCTACGCCCCCGGGCTGCGCGACGCCGGTCAGATCCGCGCCGTGGCCGAGGCCACCTCCAAGCCGCTCAACGTCCTCGCCCACAAGCGCCTGTCGATGAGCGAGATCGCCGCCGCCGGGGGTCGGCGGGTCAGCGTGGGCGGCAGCCTCGCCTGGGTCGCCGCGGCGGCGCTGGTGGCCGCCGCCGAGCAGATCCGCGACAGCGGCGACTTCTCGTCGCTCACCGGGCGGCCGCCGCTATGAGCCTGAGCCGCTACAGGGTGGGCGCGGCTGCGGCGGTGTCGGAAATGGCCCGCGCACGGGAGTTCTACGAGGGCAAGCTCGGCCTCGAGGTGGGCACCGACTCCGGCGACAACGTGGCCTACCAGTGCGGCGAGGGGACGCTGTTCCACGTGTACCTGTCGCCGGACCACGCCGGCAAGTCCACCGCGACCCTGGCCGGCTGGCTCGTGGACGACATCGAAACGGTCGTCGACGAGCTCGGCGCGAAGGGCGTGGAGTTCGAGCAGTACGACCAGAGCGGGATCGTGACCGACGAGAAGGGCATCGCGACCTTCGAGGGCGACGCAAAGGTCGCCTACTTCAAGGACCCGGACGGCAACACGCTGTCGATCGCCCAGGGCCCGCGCTAGGCGCCCAGCCAGTCGAGCTACTGCGAGGGGCGCTCGGCCATCTGTCCAGCGCCGGTCAGCACCGCCCTCCTTGCCGCCAGCGCCCGCGCGCCGCGGATGTCGTCCGGCTGCAGCGGGTGTCTGAGCCAGTAGGCGAGCGAGTGGGGGCGGCAGCGGGTGGGCGCGCCGGTGGCGCTGATGTTCCCCGGGTTCATCAGGGCGCAGCGGCGGGGCTCGTGGCCCAGCCCGAGCACGTGGCCGAACTCGTGGGCTGTGATCAGCACCATCAGCCCGGAGGGGCAGCTTCCGACGTGGAGCCAGCTCAGCTGCGGGCCCGGGTAGCCCGTAATGGCGTTACCGCGGCAGTGAGTCCAGTTGCCGCTCACCAGCACCTCGGCGGCGGACGTGGGGCTGCGAACGAAACGAACGCCCACGCGGGCGCGATTCCAGACCCTGGCGGCCCGGTCGACGATCGCGTCGGCCCTGGCCCCGCCGGTGGAGTAGTAGCTCAGGGTGCGGCCCGGCCAGGGCTGCCCCACGATCCGGTAGGCCGAGGCCCCCGGCGCGGCCGCGCCCCAGATGGCGGCAGCGAGAAAAGGGATCATCACCAGGGTCCTGACGCGTCCCCAGCGGGCACAGAGCGAGGGCAAGAGGCGAGCCTAATCGCGATTGCCCCGTATCGCCAGTAGATGTCAAGGCGGCAGGCTGAGGCCGTTGAGGTACCAGAGGGCGCTCGTGTACCAGAGCACCGCCACGCCGGTGAGAAGCGCGCCGCCCGCCAGCGGCAGGGCCCAGCCCGGCAGGCGCTTCGAGTGGACCACCGTGAGCTTCGCCGCGAGCGCTCCGTAGAGAAACACGCCGGCCAGCGAGTGCACGGCTACCCGGGCGTCGACGGTCTGGATGCCGTAGGCGAACATGCAGTGGTAGGCCACCGGAAGGGTGATCAGGATGAGAGCCGCACCGGCTAGCCGGTGCACGCGTCCCAGGCGGCGCGGCGGCGCCGGCGCGCGCGGCACCTTCCGGTACATCCACAGCGCGGTGCTGAGCTGGAAGAGCGCGACGGCGATGGCCGCGGTGGCGAGCCACGACTTGAGCTGCAGCGTGTCCATGGCGGTGCGCCCGAACAGGCCGGTGCCGGAGTAGTCGGGCGTGTGGCTCGTGCCGAACGCGTAGATCGCTCCGCCCACCGCGAGTCCCAGCAGGAGCGGGGTAAGCGACTTCAACCCTGGGCGGGGCGTCGTTGGCACTTCTCCTACAAGGACGCCGCCGGCGCCCGATGCTTCCCCGGCGCTTTGGGGCTAGCCCGCCGTCGGCGGGATGTTCTGGTTGTGCCGGAAGAGGTTCTGGGGGTCCCACTCGTCCTTGAGCGCTTGCAGCCGCTGGTACTTCTCCGTCCCGAAGGCGGCCTCCACGCGGCCGATGCCCTCGTCGCCGATGAAGTTCAGGTAGGCCCGGCCCGTCGTCCACGGCTTCATCGCCGTGGCCAGCCCGCGCGTGTAGGCGATGTTCTGCTCGGTGTCCGCCGGATCTGGCCACATCGACAGGTAGTGGATGTTCCACGGCGCGCTGCGCTGGCCGAATGCCATGGCCTCGTCGTCGACCCGCGAGACGGCGCCGCCCCCGGGCACGACGATGATCTGCGTAAGCGGCGAGACAGGGTTGGTGGCGTGCTCCACGAGCACGTCCACTGCCTCGTCGGGCAGCTCGGCCAGGAAGTCCGCGGTCCAGTAGTTCTGCATGCCCTTCGGGTTCGGGGGGTCGAGCAGCTGCTGCACCGCGACGTAGGGCATCGGCTGGACCGCGTCCAGCGCCGGCGGCCCGAACTCCCGCAGCGGGCGCATCTGCTCCTCCCCCTCCTCCGGCGGCCCGGCGTAGCAGACCACCACCCCCAAAACCGGCTTTCCGCGAGCCGGCTCCGGCACGAAGTCCGCGGGAGGCGCGGTGATGAACGCCAGGCCGGTGCCCACCTCGTCGGGGGCGGACAGCATGAAGTCGCGGTAGAAGCGCGTCAGCTCGCCGGCCATCTCGGCCGGGTACAACAGCATGCCGCCCAGCACCATCGGGCCGATCTGGTGGAGCTGGAAGTGGAAGGCGGTCACCACGCCGAAGTTGCCGCCGCCTCCCCGCAGGCCCCAGAACAGCTCGGCGTTTTCGTCCTGGCTGGCCGTGACCTTGCTGCCGTCCGCTGTGACCACGTCGGCCGCGATCAGGCTGTCGCAGCTGAAGCCGCACTTGCGGTCGAGCCAGCCGCTGCCGCTGCCCAGCGTGAGCCCGCCGACGCCGGTGTCCGACACGCGGCCGCCCGTGACGGCCAGGCCGTGCTCCTGGGTGGCGGCGTCGACAACGCCCCAGGTGGCCCCGCCCTCGACGCGAGCCGTGCGGGCCTCCGGGTCCACCTGGACCCCGTTCATGCGGCGCAGGTCGATACAGATCCCCGCGTCCACCACCGCGGAGCCCGTGACCCCGTGGCCACCGCCGTAGACCGACAGCGGCAGGTCCTGCTCGCGCGCGAGGTTGACCGCCGCGACCACGTCGTCGGCATTTCCGCAGCGGGCGATGATCGCCGGGCTCCGGTCGATCATCCCGTTGAAGACCTGGCGGGCGTCGTCGTAGCCGGCGTCGCCCGGATTCAGGACCTCACCGCCGAAGTCGGGAAGCTCGAACCCTGAGGTGACGGCAGTCTCGTCCGACATCGGTGACATCTCCTTCGTCGTCTTTTCGCCCCGCTCGAGCGAACCTAACGCACCGGCTCCGCCCGGCGCTAGGGCAAAGAGCCGCTAGCCGAAGTCCACGCCGGCGATGATCCCGGCGGCGGTGCTGCCAGAGGTCCTTCAGCCCGTGGCCGCCCCCCAGAGCACCGGCGCGGGAATTCGGCGCGTCACGGGGTCACGTAGCGCTCCGGCTCGCGGGCGAACTCGCCCGCGCACGCGAGCGTGCAGAAGAAATACGCCGTTCCTTCGCACATGAGCCGGCCGGCCGCGCGGTCGGGGTCAACCTCCATGCGGCAGACGGGATCCACGGGCAGCCGGCCTTGCGTCGCCTCCCCCTTGCGGACCGCGGCGAACAGCTCCACGGGCTTGCGGACGTTGTGCAGCAGCTCGCGGCCGCGCGGCTCGTAGAACACGCCGTCGAGCTCGGGTGCGAGGGCGGCCGTCTGCGCGGTCAGCAGCACCTCGCCACCGGTCGCGATGCCCGAGACACGCGCGGCGAGGTTCACCGTCGCGCCGAAGTAGTCGCCATCGCGTTCGACGGCCTCGCCGTGATGGAGCCCCACGCGTACCGCCGGGGCTCCGTGGCCGCGCATGACCCCGTGCGTGATGTGGAGGCCGAGCAGGATGGCCTGGCCCGGGTCCGGGATGCGCAGCAGGAGCGCATCGCCGATCGTCTTCACGTGCGACGCCCCGGCGGGCAGCTCAGCCTTGACCGCGTCGCAGAAGTCCGCGACGAGGGTCGCGGCTTCCTCGTCGCCGTGTGCCTCCGTCAGAGCGGTGAAGCCGGCGATATCGGCAAACAGGAAAGTGGCGCCCAGGTCCGTCATGACCGCATTTCCTACCACGCCCGCCTGGTTGCCGGGCCGCTGCCCGGGTAGCGGCCGCCCACCCGACCTTGAGGAGGCGTTGTGGCGAAGACGGCGCGTAACGTGATGACAGGTGGAGTCGAGTGCATCGGCGCGACAACAAGATCCGCCGTCTCCCGGTTATCGACGGCCACGACCTGATCGGCGTCGTGAGCATTGCCGACCTGGCCGGCAAAATCGACGGCGACAAGCTGGGCGACCTGGTGGAGGCGATCTCCGCCACCGGGTAGGGCAGGCCGTCTAGGCCAGGGGTGCCAGCTGGACTGGATCCGGGTCGACGGCTGAAGCCGGGTCAGGCGCGATCTCGACGCAATTTCGACCGGCCGCCTTGGCCGCGTAGAGGGCGCGGTCGGCGGAGCGGGCGACGGTTGCGGCATCGGTTCCGTGATCGGGGATCCCGGCCACGCCGATGCTGATCGTGATCTCGCGGCTCACGGGGTCGACGTGTATCGCCTCGATGGCCTGTCGGACCTTCTCGGCGAGCACGGCGCCGCCGGCGAGGTCGGTGTCGGGCAGCAGCACGATGAACTCCTCGCCGCCGTAGCGGCCGCAGAAGTCCTGCTCGCGAATTGCCGAGCGGAGCCGAACGCCAACCGCCGCGAGCACGTCGTCGCCGGCGCCGTGGCCGAAGATGTCGTTGATCTCCTTGAAGTGATCGAGGTCGAGCAGCAGCACCGCATACGGCTGATGAGCCCGGTCGGCCTGGGCCACCATTCGCTGCAGCGTCTCGTGGCTCGCGCGCTGGTTGGGGAGACCGGTGAGCGCATCGGTGCCCGCCCGGAGCTCGGCAAGCGCCAGATTTCGCAGGTTGGCCAGCAACGGCGCCGCCTGGATCACGGAGCCGCGCATGGTCTCGTTCTCGCTCTCGCTGAGGACATGGTCGCGACGGGCGAGCACCGACCCGATCACCTCGCCGCCGACCAGCAGCGGCCGGCAGGCGCTCGTGGTGGCCTCGCCGCAGATCTCGCAGGTCATCAACGTCTGAGCTCCGTCGCTCCGGTGGGGCTGCCCGCTTCGCACCGCAAGACAGTCCCTTGGCTGCGCGTCGCGCAGGGCTTCCACGATCGGGTCCTCGGCGGCCAGGTCGGTCGTCGGCTCGAGCCGGTCGGCGCTGTTGTTGCGACTCAGCACCGTCACGGCGCTGCCGGGAATCGAGCGCTCGAGATGGCTCTTGAGCAGGTCATGCGCCTCGCCTTCGCTGCCGGTCAGCTGCATGGCCTCGGTGAACTCCGAGCGCTGCAGGCCCTGCGTCTGCTCCTCCTCCCGGTGCTCGACCATCCGGTTGAGCAGCCCGCCGAGCTCGGTGAGCTCGTCGTTTCCGCGCACCTGCATGCGCTCTCCGTAGCTCCCCGCGGCAACCTCGCCGGCAAAGCGCGAGAACCTCCGGGTGCGGCGGACGATGCTCCGGGTGAGCACGCTCGCGATCCCCGTGCCGATCAGGCCGGCGAGCAGCGCGGTGATGATCAGTTGGGTCCGGGTCGACTCCGCCAGCGCGCGCTCCTTCTCGAGCGTCGCGGCCGCCTGCGTCGCCTCGCTGCGCGCGAGGAGCTCGGCGTCGCTGATCAGGCGATCGAGGACCACGCGGACCTCGATCGCCGCAGCCTGCTCCCCGGCGAGGTTGGTGGCGAAAAGGCCCGGTCCGTAGCGCTCCAGGTAGAGCTGCCAGTTCGTGCGCAGGCGCCGCAACGCAGCATGGGTGGAGGCAGGCTCCGAGGGGCTCGCAAGCTCCTTCTCGGTCGCGGCGAGTGCCGCGCTGGCCGTGGGCACGAAGTTGCCGGAGAGGTTCTGTTCCAACTTCCTGCGGCGAGGCCTGTCCTCGACCAGTGCATATTCCAGCGAGGCCAGCTCGGTGCTCCTCAGCGCGCCTCGCAGCTCAACGGTGAGCGCCGCCTGGTGGAAATCGCCGCTGCGAAAGTCCTTGAGGTCATGGTCGATCCGGCCAACGCCTTGTGCGCCGATCGCCGCGACCGTCGCAACCGCCAATCCGAGCAGCGCCACGAGGAATCCGAGGCGCCGCGCGATGGTCAGCCTGCCGCCGGAACGGCTTGGGGAACTCATCTAGAGGAACTCATCCACAGGAATCATCGGCATTTGAGCCGTTTCGCGTGAAAGCTGCCTAGGGCGCGGGGGGCCGCTAGTCGTCCGAGGCGTACGCGAAGCGGGACTCATACGCGCAACTGCCGGTGAACTCGAACTCCAGCGGTGCGGCGTCCACCTCGAGCGTCTCGGCGTATAGCTCCCTGCCCTGCTGGTGATGGCCCGGAATGATGCAGGTCGTGGGCTCCTGGTCCGCCACCGGCTCGCGGATGCGGACCGTTACCTCGCCGCCGGCGCGAAACCAGCCCCGGCCCGGCGTGTGGTCGATCTCGATCGGGACCGTGCGCACTCCCATCAGCTCGCTCGCCTTGAAGGCCCAGGGGAACTGCTTTTGGGGCGTTCCACCGAGATGTCCCAGGTAGATCTCGGTCAGCGCCTCGCGCTGTCGCTCGTCGCCCCGTTCGTCGAGAAAGAGGTAGAAGCGCCACGGCGAGCCCGGCTCGTCGTCGTCGTACTCAAGCGCGAGGACGACGTTCAAGCCGGCCAGGTCCACCTCGCCGGCGTGGCCGCCTCCGATCGCCCACGAGAGGGTGCCGAGGCAGGCGCCGTAGGTCGAGCGCCCTCCCTTTCGTCCTCCGATCCTCCGGCATGGGCAGATCGCCTCGCAGTTGCAGGACTCCAGATATGTGCCCGACAGATTCCAGGGAAGCAGGTCACTCACTGTGTCTACTCGTAGTCCAGCCCGGGGACGTCGGTCTCAGTCCCCCGACCTTCCGGGGTCATGTCGAGCACGTTCCAGATCGGCCAGATCGAGTCGACGTGGCGGGGCTCCTCGCCCTCGTCTCGCGGAGCGAACATGAGCTCTGTTGCCCATGAGTGTCGAATTCCGTCACCGTCGCGGACGAACACGTTCAGGATCGGAATCTGCTCGCCCTCGGGCGTCTCGGCGTGGTAGTCGCGGCTATAGGTGTTGTTGCGCGAAGAGAGGAGCCGCAGGTGCTGCCAGCCGCGCTCCCGCGCGAAGGTGCGGATCCGCTCGGGATCCGATTTGGCGACCACGGCCAGGCTGAGCCGCTGTGCCAGGTGACGCGCGGCGCCGTCGAGCGAATCGAGGATCGAGGTGCAGGACGGGCACGGGGTCTCGGCGAGGGGCAGCCGGGCGGTCTCCCCGCTCGCCGGACCGGGCCTCGTGTCGCCCGACCAGCGCGGGAACATGAAGCTGTAGATGACGAGCGTGTCCGTCCCCGGCGCGAGGAGCTCGGAGAAGCCCACCTCGCCGCGCCCGCGGCCGGCCTCCTCGAAGCGGTAGTCGTCGGGGACGGCCCCGCCCGGCGGCAGCGCGCGCCGCTGAGCGGCGACGCGCTCGACCTCCCGCCGTAGCTCGATCTCGGCCTCGAGCAGCCGGTTACGTTCGCGACGGTACTCGCCAGACTCGCCGGGAAAACGGATGTCAGAGTCCACCGACAGGGGCGCCGAGTCTACGCCTGCCCGGGATACTGCCGGCGCATTGTCCGAGTGCTCAGGCGGGGATGGCGATCCAGACGTCCGCGCCGGTGTCCGGCCGGTTGGCCGCGTGTGCCGCGCCGCCGTGCCCGGCAGCGATGGCGGCGACGATCGCCAGGCCTAGACCGGTTCCACCACTTCCGCGACTGGCGTCCGCACGCGCGAAGCGCTCGAACGCCTGGCCCAGGAAATCGGGCGGGAAGCCCGAGCCCGAATCGCACACGTGCAGCTCGACCTGCCCGCCGCGTACCACCGCGCTGATGCGAACCGGAGCAGCCCCGTAGGCCAAGGCGTTCTCCGCCATGTTCCCCAGCGCCTGCTCCAGGCGGCGGGGGTCGGCTTCGAAATCCAGCTCGGGGGCCCGCTCGACGAGTACCTCCGGGTAGCGCCGGCCCACGGCGTCCAGGACGTCAGCCACGCGAAGTGTTTCCTTGACGATCGGAATCCGGTCGCTGTCCGCCTGCGCCAGGACCAGCAGGTCGCCGGTCAGTCCGCCGAGGCGGTTGGCCTCAGCGATCGCGGAGGCCAGGGCGCCATTGAGGTCGGGGCCCGTCGGCCGGTCGCGCGCGATCAGCTCGAGCTCGGTCGTCAGCATCGCGAGCGGGTTCCGTAGCTCGTGGCTCGCGTCGGCGACGAAGGCGCGCTCCCGCTGCTGGCCTGCCTCGAGCCTTGCCAGCATCGCGTTCAGCGTCTCCCCCAGCCGATGTAGCTCGTCCCTGTTCCTCGCGAGAGGCAGGCGGTGGTCCAGCTCGTCGGGTGAGATCGCGGCGGCGCGCGCACGCATCGATTCGACGGGCCGAAGCGCTGCCGAAGCGAGCGCGTAACCGGCCGCGGCTGCGAGGAGCAACGCCACGGGGCCGCCGATGAGCAGCCGAGTGCCGAGCTCGGCGACGGCCTTGTCGCGGTCGGCGAGCGAGGTACCGGCGACCACTATCAGTTCCCTGCCCTGCGCGCGAACCGGCGTCGCAAGGAGCCGGTTTCCTGCCCGGTCGAACGAGGTGACGCCCGCCCCGGCTGCGCGGATATCGGCTGCGCGCAGCAGCGGGCGGTGCAAGCCCGGCGTCGCGTCGAAGACTCGGCCGGAGCGGTCGAGGATCTGGGCGAATCCGGAACCGGAGCCAGCCCCCCGTGCATGGGCTGCGCCCCCGAGGCCGTTGTCGGCCTGTTGAACCAGCGCGGTGATGTCGCCGGTGCGCGAGCGCAGGCCCTGCCCGATGGCGTGGTCGAGGTCCCCGCGGAGGCTGAAATAGAGGAAGAGGCCGGTCGCTGCCAGCACCGCCGCCATCACCGCGGTGAATGCCAGCGTCAGCCTGAGCCTGATCGGGAGCGCGCTCAGGATTCGTTCTCCTCGCTCAGTCGGTAGCCCACGCCGCGGACGGTCTCGATGCTTCGCGCGCCGAACGGCTTGTCGATTCGCTCGCGGAGCTGGCGAATATGGACGTCGATGACGTTGGAGCGGTGCTCGTAGCCGCTGTCCCAAGCCCCTTCGAGCAACTGCAGGCGCGACAAGGTCGCTCCGGGATTGCGCATGAAGAAGTGCAGCAGCGAGAAGTGCTTGGGCGCCAGCTCGATCTCGGTGCCGTCGCGCCAGACCCTGTGCGCGGCCGGGTCGAGCCGCAGCGATCCACATTCGAGGATCACCGGCCGCTCGGTGGGCGCCCTGCGGACCAGCGCCCGGAGCCGCGCGAGCAGCTCGACGAGCACGAACGGCTTGGTCATGTAGTCGTCGGCCCCGCTATCCAGACCCGCGACGCGGTCCCGCATGGCGCCGCGCGCGGTCAGCATGAGGACTGGGGTCCAAACCCCACTCCGGCGAAGGCGGCGGCAGGTCTCGAACCCGTCAACGCCAGTGAGCATCAGATCGAGCACGATGGCGTCGTAGGGCGTGGCGCTCGCCATCCAGAGCGCGTCCTCCCCCTTTACCGCGACGTCGGCGGCGAAGCCGCCGCCCCGGAGCGCTCGCCGGAGCAGGCTCGCCATCTTCACCTGGTCCTCGACGATGAGCACGCGCATTGGACTCAGGGTGGCGGGGGAAGATTAGGCGGCGGTAAGCACGACGGAGCGATGCGGCGGACGGCCAGCCGGCCGCCCGCCTCACCGCGTACTCAGCTACTCCTTGCCGTTGAACTGATGGTCGGCGTTCGGGCTCCCGGGCTCATCGGCGTGGCCGCCGGGGCCATCGGCGTTCGGGACCTCCGAACCGGTCTCGCCGGCGCCGTCGGGCTTGTCCGCCTTGTCCGGCGTCGTCTGGTCGCCGCTCTGGACGTTGTCCGTATCGCGAGCGTCCTGCGACTCCGACTTCGTGGCCGCCGGCTTCGCCTTCGCCGGCGCCTTCGCGGAGTTGGCAGCCGGCGGAGCGGTCGAGGTGCTCGACCCCGCCTGCGCCACCGCTCCGGCACCGAGGCCGAGCGCCGCCAGGGCCGCGAGTCCCATGATTGCCTTCTTGCCTTGCCTGAACATCTGTTGCTCCTTCGATCGGGTCATCTGAGGCGCAACGGAGGTTGGCCGGACGAAATGAACGGACAGTGAAGTCGGGCCGACGTGTCAGCCGGCCCGGAGCAGCGCGCGCAACAGTGGTGTGGACGCATCGCCGGCGTTGCCCAGTGCCCGCAGCCCGAAGCCGGCCTCGATTGTCCGCAGCAAGGCGTAGTGATTGGCGGCGACATGGGTGAGCGCGTGGTTGTGGACCGCGGACCCGGCCGAGATCAGGGCTACCCGCCCGCCTCCCCGCCGGCCCCCTACCCCGCGCCGGTCTGAGCGCGCGCCCTCGTCCCAAGTCAAGTAAAGAACGCCCTTCGGACCGACTGCGCGCAGCAGTTGCGGCACCAGCCAGGACGCGTAGCGGTCGGCGGCCCGCAGCGAACTGTTGTGGCCATCGTGGCGCACGCCGGGCGCGATCCAGAGAAAACGCGGAACGTGGGCGCCGCGAAGGTCCCTCTGCAGAGTGTCGAACCCGACGACTCGCGCCCGGTCCCGCGCTACGCCGCGGACCGTCTCGTAGTAGACGAAGGGGTTGTAGTGGGGGTTGTACTCATGGGTGGGGCTGCCCGGCCGCCGATTCGAGTCGATCTCCTCGAAGTAGGCCTTCCATGGGATGCCGGCCTTGTCGAGCTGCCCGACGACGTTGGGCCCCGCCGTGTCGCAGTTGGCGCAGTTGCGGTTGATCTCGAAGACCGAGCCGCCGGTCAGCGCGATGTAGTTCGGCAGCGAGGGGTGCGTGATCGCGTAATAGCGGGTTGCGAGTGCGTAGCGGCGCGCCAGGGCGTTCAGGTATGGGGCGCTCGGGCTGCCGATCACCTGCTCATAGCTTCGGTTCTCGAGGACGACCACGGCCACCCGCGCGGTGTGGGGAAAGGGTCGCCCTCCGTCAGCGCGGGGCTGTGGGCCCTGTGTCCCACCGCAGGCCGACATCGAGATCACGCAGCCGAACGTGGCAAGAAGGCTGAGCGCAGTCCGGGCCAAGTCCGGACGCGCGAGCGCGAGGTACTCGAGCTGCTCGCCCGCGGCCTCTCTAACGCCGAGCTGGCCGAGAGGCTCGTGGTCAGCGAAGGGACCGTCAAGACGCACGTGGCACACGTACTCTCTCGAAGCTCGACCTGCGCGACCGCGTCCAAGCAGTGATCCTCGCCTACGAGGCAGGCGTGATCAGTCCGGGCCAGACCGGCTAGCGTCGCGCCGCTAGAGCGTCTCGACCTACGGCCCGCGTGCTCACGCGCTGAACATGGGTGTCTGCCGAGTTGTGCTGGACGACCTCAAGTAGCGTCGACTTGGCTGTGATACGCCGGCGTTGCTTCAGTACGGCCGGGTTACATTTGCCGAGTTGGGGACACGGTTCGGGACATGTTCTTGGTCACCAGCCGCCGAGATACGGCCGGACCACGAGGCCGTAGTCACCACCAGCTTGAGGAAGGAGTTTCGCCGCCTCTTCATGTTCGACGAGCTGGCGCAGCATAGATAGGCCCTGGCTCTCGCCCTTCGAGGAGTCTCACGGCGCGGTCGCGAGCTGGAAGAGCGCCACGGCGAGGGCCGCGCTAGCGAGCCAGGACTTGAGCGGCAGCGTGTCGACCGCGATGCGGCCGAATAGGCCGGTGCCCGAGTAGTCGGGCGTGTGGCTCGTGCCGAACAGGTAGCTCCCGCGGCCGACCGCCAGCCCCAGGACCAGCGGGACGAGGAGGCTCGCGCTGGATCGGCGGGCGGCCGCCACATAGATGCGGACGCCCCCGCCGCGGCGATCCTTCCGAGGTTTGGATTTGCGTGGCGCGGAAAGGTCGTAGGAGAGAATGTAATCGTTTTCAACCCAGGGTGGGGAGAGTCCCTTGGCGACGATCAACGAGGTGGCGACGCGTGCCGGAGTCTCGGTGGCAACGGTCTCCCGCGTGCATAGCGGGAGCGCCCGCGTGAGCCACGACACCCGCGACCGGGTGCTCGCCGCCGCCGAGGAGCTGCGTTACCACCCCAACGGGGTAGCCCGCTCGCTGCGGACCGCCGTGACGGGGATCTTCGGCGTGGTGCTCGGGGACGTGCGCAACCCGTTCTTCACGGAGCTCGCTCGCGCGATCGACGACGAGGCGCGCGCCGGCGGCCACGTGGTGGTGCTGGGCAACGCCGACGAGGATCCCGAGCGCCAGGACGCCTACCTACAGGTCCTGCGGGAGCGCCGGATCGATGGCCTGCTGATCTGCCCCGCGCCCGGCGACTCGCGGGTGATCGCCGACCTCGTCGCGGACCGCACCCCCACGGTGCTCGTCGATCGCGACATCCCCGGCGTCGACGCGCCGGTCGTACGCGCCGACAGCGTGGCCGCCACGCGCGCTCTTGCCGACCACCTGGTGTCGCTCGGCCATCGCCGCATCGCCGTGCTGGCCGGACCGCAGAGCACCGTGACGGGCCGCGAGCGCCTGACTGCCTTCCGCGACGGGCTCGCCGAGCACCGCATCGAGCTTCAGCCCGACGACGTGCTCGTGGGCGACTTCCGCCAGGAGGGTGGCGAACGCGCGATGGACCAGCTGCTGGCCCGGCCCCAGCTCCCGTCGGCCGTGTTCGCGGCCGACAACCCGATGGCCCTGGGCGCGCTGCGGCGCATCCGTTCCGCCGGGCTCCGCATCCCCCACGACATCTCGCTCGCCAGCTTCGACGACCCGGCCTGGTTCGCACTCGCCGACCCCCCGATGACCGCGGTCTCCCAACCGACCGCCGAGCTCGGCCGGACGGCGGTGCGGATGCTGCGAGCGATGGTGGACGGGGAGACGGTCCGGAGCGTGACGCTCGGGTGCCGCCTCGTGCCGCGGGGCTCTTGCGGCGAAAAGACATACGCGATGGAAGACCACGACAAGGAGGACCGATGAACGCACACGCGCTACGGGCCGTGGCGGCCGCAAGCGTCGCCATGATCGGCGCAACGCTGGCCGCCGGCTGCGGGGATAGTGGAGGAAGCGGAGGCCAGAACGGCAAGGCCAAGGTGGCAGTGGCCACCCGCAACTTCAACAACCCATACTGGGCCGCCCTGCGGGACGGGGCCAACGCCCAGGGCAAGGCCATGGGCATCGACGTGAACGTCCAGGCGGGGTCCAGCGAGACCGACGCCAACGGCGAGAACCAGAAGATCAGCACGCTGGCGACGCAGAACTACTCGTGCTACGCCGCCGTGCCGGTGAACGCCACGAACATCATCACGCCGCTCGTGCCCGTCTCGCGCAAGGGCAAGCCGATCATCAACCTCGACACCCAGATCGACCAGAAGGCCGCCAAGAAGGCCAACCTGAAGATCACATCGTTCATCGGTTCCGACAACGTCCAGGCGGGAACGATCGCCGGCAAGGGCCTGCTCAAGGCGGTCGGCGGCTCGGGCGACGTGCTGATCCTAAAGGGGATCCCGGGCGAGCAGAACGGCATCAACCGCGTCAAGGGCTTCAACACGGCCAGCGCGGGCAAGCTCAAGGTCGTCGGATCCCAGGTGGCCAACTACGAGCAGTCCCAGGGACTCAGCGCGGCCGAGGCCCTGCTGAAGGCCCATCCCGAGGTGAAGGGGATCTTCGCCGCCAACGACACGATGGCCCTGGGCGCCGCGCAGGCTGTGCGCAACGCGGGCAAGACCGGCAAGGTCCACGTGATCGGAGTCGACGGGATCAAGGAGGCTCTCGCCGCTATCAAGAGTGGCAAGCTCGACGGCACCGTCACCCAGTACCCCTACGTCGAGGGGCAGCTGGCGGTCGAGGCCTGCCAGGCGCTCGCCAAGCGCAAGAAGATCCCGAAGCGGATCGTCTCGCCGGTCAAGCTGATCGACAAGTCCAACGTCGACCAGCAGACCAAGGCGTTCCCGAAGCCCATCTCGGGCTTCCAGGATCCGCTCAAGCAGAGCTCCAAGTGAGCACTGCCACGGCAACCCCCGCGCAGAGCCGCCAGGGCGGCTCCGCGCTGGACCGGGCGAAGACGCTCGAGTTCTGGAGCGAGCAGGCGGCGGTGGTGGGGTTGCTGATCGCCGTCGTCGTCTTCTCGATCCTCACCTCGACGTTCCTGACCACGGGCAACATCAGCGACCTGCTGGTGTCCGCCGCGATCCTCGTGCTGCTCGCCATCGGGCAGCAGTTCGTGGTCGCGGCAGCGGGGATCGACCTGTCGATCGGCGCCACGCTGCCGCTCGGCGCGGCGCTGATCGGGGTAACCGTGGCTCGCCACGGTTGGTCGCTCGGCACCGGGATCGCGCTGGCCCTGCTGGCCTGCACCTTCGTTGGGCTGGTGAACGGGACGATCATCGCCAAGCTCGGAGTGAGCGACTTCATCGTCACGCTCGGCACCTTCGGCGTGATCAACGGCCTCGCGCTCATCCTCGTCAAAGGCGACACTGTGGCCGTAAACAGCACCACCCTGCAGAACCTCGCGCTGAACTCGTTTCTCGGCATCCGCTGGTTCGTGCTGATCGGGCTGGTAGTGGCAGCGGCCGCGCACCTGACGATCTTCCATACCCGCTTCGGCGTCCACCTGCTGGCCATCGGCGGCGACCGCGATGCGGCTCGCAGCATGGGCGTCCGGGTGGCCAGGGGGCGGATCGCAGCCTACGCCGTCTCCGGCGTGCTCGCGGGCCTGGCCGCTGTCCTCCAGGTGTCCCGCACGGGGTCGGCCGACCCGTCGCTGCAGACGAACCTGCTGCTGTCCTCGATCGCCGCGGTGGTGCTCGGAGGCTCGTCCCTGTTCGGGGGCAAGGCCTCGATCGTTGGCACAGTCGCGGGCGCGCTCTTGCTGACCACCCTGATCAACGGCTTCACGCTGCTGTCGGTGTCGGACTACTACCAGCCGATCGCCGTCGGCCTCGTCGTGATCGGCGCGGCCGTCCTGAGCCGCTTCCAGGGGAGGACCGCGTGATGGCGGAGACCACCGAAACCAGCGGCTTCTCCCTCGCCACCGACCGGCCCGAGCCGGACGCCAAGCCGGGTGAGCCGCTCATCGAGGCCGTCGACGTGACGAAGACGTTCGGCGCCGTGCAGGCGCTGCGCGACGCGTCGCTGACGGTGCGGCGCGGCGAGGTGCACGCGCTGGTGGGCGACAACGGCGCCGGGAAGTCCACGCTGATCCGCTGCTTCACGGGAGTGCACGCACCCAACTCGGGCGAGCTGCGCTTCGACGGGAAGGCTGTGCGCTTCGCGGCCCCGAGCGACGCCCGGAGCCTCGGCATCGAGACCGTCTACCAGGACCTCGCGCTGGTGGAGGATCTGCAGGTGTGGCAGAACCTGTTCATGGGCCGGGAGCTGCACTCCGGGCCCTTCCTGCGCCGAGGCGCGATGCGGGAGCGAACGGACGAGCTGCTCGGCGGCCTGCTGGTGAACGCCCCGCCGTCGCACGCGCGCGTTCGCGGGCTGTCGGGTGGACAGCGCCAAACGGTGGCCATCGCGCGCGCGGTGGGTTGGAGCTCCTCGCTCGTGATCATGGACGAGCCGACCGCCGCGCTCGGCGTCCGTGAGACGAAGGCCGTCGAGGAGCTAGTCGCCCGGCTTCACGGCGAGGGCCTCACCGTGCTGCTCATCAGCCACGATGTCGAGCAGGTGCTGCGCATGGCCCAGCGCGTGACGGTGATGCGCCAGGGTGCCGTCGTCGGCGAGCTCGAGACCGAGAGCGCCGGGGCCGAGGACATCGTCGCGCTCATCACAGGCGCCGCAGGGGGCAACCGCAAGCGGACCGATGCGGAGGACGCCGCCGGGTGACTCAAGCGGAGGGCGGCGGCGTGGTGGTGGTCGGATCGCTCAACGCCGACCTCATGGTGAACGTCGAGCGCCGTCCAGAGCCGGGCGAGACGGTGCTCGGAGGCGAGCTCGTCGAGCGCGCCGGCGGCAAGGGGGCCAACCAGGCGGTGGCCGCGGCCCGCGTGGGTGCGCGGGTGGCCATGGTCGGCCGGCTGGGCCAGGACTCCCGAGCCGCGCTGCTGCGCGACGCGCTGCGAGCCGCGGGCGTGGACGACACGGCGGTGGAAGCCACGCCGAACGCGGCCACCGGCACCGCGCTGATCACCGTGACCCCGGACGGCGAGAACGACATCGTCGTGTCGCCGGCGGCCAACGGCGAGCTCGGGCCGGCCGACGTGTCGCGCCACGGCGAGCTGCTGCGGAGCGCCGCCGTAGTGGTCTGCCAGCTCGAGATCCGCGTCGAGGTGGTGGAGGCGGTGGCCGCCGAGCTCGGCTCGGCCTGGCTCGTGCTCAACGCCGCGCCCGCTCGCGCCCTGCCGACGGCGCTGCTCGAACGGACCGATGTGCTGGTGGTGAATTCCCAGGAGCTGCAAACGGTGGCCGAGGCCGCTGAGGTCACGGCCGACAACGAGCCGGACGCCGTGGTAGCCCTTCTCGACGCCGGCCCGCGGGCTGTGCTGGTCACGCGCGGCGAGCACGGCGCGCTGCTGGGCTACGACGGTCGCTGCCTCGAGATCCCGACTCCCGACGCCACCGTGGTCGACACGACCGGGGCGGGCGACGCCACGGTGGGCGCGCTGGCCGCCGCCCTGGCAGCGGGCTTCTCGCCGCAGCGCGCCGCCGCGATGGCAGTAGCCGCCGGCACAGCCGCCGTGACCGCCCCGGGCGCCCAACCACCGCTGCCGCACCTGAGCGAGCTGATTTGACAGGTTCCCGGAATGCTCGATCACGTGGGCGTGGAGGTCAGCGACCTCGAGTGCAACAGGTCCTTCTATGAGCAGGCGCTGGCGCCCCTTGGGCTGAAGCTCGTGATGGAGCCTATGCCGGGCGTCGCGGCCGGCATCGGATCCGAGTTCCCGTTCTACTGGATCGCCCAGCGCGGCCGGGACGCCGTGAGCGGCGCCCACGTCGCCTTCCGCGCGGAGAGCCGCGAGGCCGTCGGGGCGTTCCACGCAGCGTCACTGGCGCCGGGGCACCGGACAACGGAGCGCCGGGGGAGCGCGAGATCTACCACCCCGGCTCTACGGCGCCTTCGTGCTCGACCAAAACGGCAACAACATCGAGGCCGTGCACCACGCCTTCCCCAACGCGAACAGGACGTAACACGGCTGGTGCTCCGGGGCGAGTCGACCGCAACCATCGCGGACCGACTCGTCGTGTGCGCCCACACCGTCCAACAACACCTCAAGAGCATCTTCGAGAGGACCGGCGTGCACAGCCGCCGTGACCGGGTCGGCAAGGTCTTCTTCTCCTACTACGAACCACGGCTGCGCGACAACGAGTCACGCGTGCCGCAGGACAAGCCCCTGCGCGGCGGGCCGATGGCGCTCGATTGAAGCGAACGAGGTTGAGAAGTCATTGTTCCCAGTGGGCCGGGGTGGATTCGAACCACCGACCGACGGATTATGAGTTGTGCTAGATGGCCTCGTCTTGGCTCGGGTTGGCTTAGGTACGGCCAGTGAGGTCAGGTCCGCTCGGGTCAGATTTGCCGAGTTGGGGACATGGTTCGGGACACCGTTCTCGCACGATCGTCGTTGCCAGGCGTCCGCCCGCTGGTCGGGCGTCGTGGTGGGCCCGGCTCCTACGCAGCCGGCTGGTCGGCGTCGCGAAGCAACTCGGCGACGACGTCGCCGAGGGTCTTGCCGCGAGCTTCGGCGATCCGTTCGAGGCGCCGGACGTCCTCCCCCTCGACGCTGACCGTGATCAAGAGCTTCGCGTCGGGGTTGCCCTCATGGTGCGCGACGTAACGAGGATCGAGCGTGGCAAGGTCGGCATCGAAAATGCCGGGCTGCGGATCAGGGTCTGTCCAGGGATCGTTGCTCATGCCTACGCCTCCAGAAGCCTACGCTCGCGCTCTGTCGAACTCCAGCCCGTGACGACAACCCAGGCCGTTGGGTCCACCATCCGCTCGACTACCAGTGTCAGCACACGACCGCCATCGGTCCGGCCGATGAGTAGCAGGCGGGGCGATGGCTCCCCTCCCCAGCGAGGATTCCGCACGATTGCGTGACGGTTCCTGGGGACTCGCTCTGCCTCCCCAGCGGAGACCCCACGCGCACCCAACTTGTCGAGCGCGACATCAGTCGCAAGAAGTTGGCTGATCGACCCGCCGGCCATCTCGTAGGGTCTACCGTTCGTGGGCGACGGACGTTAACTCGCAAGACAGCGAGGCTTTACACGTCGGGCGCCGGACTGAGGTTCCCGCCGTCCCGGGACCTACGCCTAGCGCGCGTGCTCAGGCCAGACGGAAGCGCGTGGCCGCCGCTGATCAGCGCGCGGGTGCCGACCCGACATCGGTCAAGCGCACCTGGTCGAGGCCGATGCGCTCGCGCTGGGCGCCGAGGCCCCGCGACGGCAGCGGGCGTGACTCCTCTCTGGCCGGTCGTCAGGTGGTGCGGGCGCTGACCGTC
>JBBQRG010000039.1:0-29478 GCA_038215095.1 Solirubrobacterales bacterium
GAGCTGATGGGCATCGGCGTTTCGTTCTTCACCGAAGGCGTCGGCGCGGGGCCGCGCAAGCACATGGACATTCTCGGCCTGGCGATGAACGACGGCGCCGACCGGCGGGTGCACCCGTCGGGCACGGCGGTCGTCAGCATCAGCGCCCAGACGCAGGGCCAGGGCCACGAGACGACGTTCGCGCAGATCGTGGCCGAGGAGCTCGGCATCCCACCGGAGGAGGTCGAGGTGCGCCACGGCGACACCGACAAGTCGCCCTACGGCCTCGGCACGTACGGCAGCCGCTCGACGCCGGTGTCCGGCGCGGCGGTGGCGGTCGTGTCGCGCAAGGTGCGTGACAAGGCGCGCATGATCGCCGCGACGATGCTCGAGACCCGGCCGGAGGACCTGGCCTGGGAGAAGGGCCGCTGGTACGTGAAGGGCGACCCGGAAAAGGGCGCGATGATCGAGGAGATCGCGGTGCGCGCCTACAGCGGCGAGGAGATGCCGGCCGGCATGGAAGGCGGGCTTGACGCGCAGGTGATCTACGACCCGCCGAACCTCACCTACCCGTACGGCGCCTACATCGCGGTGGTCGACATCGACCCCGACACGGCCCAGGTGACCATCAGGCGCTTCATCGCGGTCGACGACTGCGGCGTGCGGATCAACCCGATGATCGTGGACGGGCAGATCCACGGTGGTCTCGCGGAGGGCGTCGGGATCGCGCTGATGGAGCTGATCTCGTTTGACGAGGAGGGCAACTGCCTCAACTCGTCGTTCATGGACTACCTGATCCCGACCGCACTCGAGTGCCCCGACTTCGAGCTGGGCGAGACCGTCACGCCGTGCCCGCATCATCCGCTCGGCGCCAAGGGCGTCGGCGAGTCGCCGAACGTCGGCTCACCGCCGGCGATCGTCAACGCCGTGATCGACGCGCTGTACGAGACGCACGGCGTGGAGCACCTCGACATGCCGTGCACGCCCGCGCGCGTGTGGGCGGCGATGCAGGGGCGCCCAGAGCCGCCACAATGAGCGTCACGGGTGAGGCTGCGGGCGAGGTCCGCCAGCTCGTGCCCGACATAGAGACGCTGGCGCAGCGGCTCGGCGGTGTCGACTACCTCGTCGACGAGGGCCTCGCCACGTCGATTTTCCTTGCGCTGCGGCTGCCCCAGCCGCTGCTGCTCGAGGGCGAGGCCGGCGTCGGCAAGACCGAGGCGGCCAAGGCTGTTGCGCTGGTGCTCGACACGCCGCTGATCCGGCTCCAGTGCTACGAGGGGATCGACGCCGCCGAGGCGCTGTACGAGTGGAACTACCCGCGCCAGCTGCTGTCGATCCGGCTCGCCGACCAGAGCGGCACGCCCCTGGAGGAGGAGGACCTGTTCGGGCCCGACTACCTGATCCGGCGGCCTTTGTTACGAGCGCTCGAGCATCCCGGCCCGCGTCCCGCCGTCCTGCTGATCGACGAGATCGACCGCGCCGACGACGACTTCGAGGCGTTCCTGCTCGAACTGCTCGCGGAGGCCAGCGTGACGATCCCGGAAATAGGCACCGTGCGGGCAACGCACCCGCCGATCATCGTCCTGACGTCGAACCGGACGCGCGACCTGCACGATGCCGTGAAGCGGCGCTGCCTCTACCACTGGATCGCTTACCCGACCCCGGAGCGCGAGGTGGAGATCGTGCGGCGGCGCGTGCGTGGCGCCTCCGAGACGCTTGCGGTTCAGGTGGCGAACGCCGTCTCCCGCATGCGCCACAGCGACGTGCAGAAGCCGCCCGGGATCGCCGAGGCGATCGACTGGCTTGCGGCGCTCAGCCTGCTCGGCGTCGAGCGGCTCGACGCGGCGGCAGTGGACCGGACGCTCGGTGCGGTGTTGAAGTACGGCGAGGACCAGGAGGTGATCCGCGCGGCCGGCCTCGAGCAGCTCGTGCGCAGCGGTGGCTGACGCCGGCGCCTCGGAGCGGGCGTTCGGGGTGCAGACGATCCACCTCGACCTGCCGCCGCTGGCCGGGTCGCTGGGTCAGCGCCTGCGCGCCGCCGGCGTGCCGGTCACGCCCGAGCGCTCCGCCGACTTCGCGTGGGCGCTGAAGCTGGTGCGGCCGAACAGCCGCCGCCGGCTGTACTGGACCGCACGCTCGGTGTTCGTGACCGACCAGTTCCACGCCCGGGCCTTCGACGAGGTCTTCCGCTCGATCTTCGGCGACCCGGCCGCGCCCGACGCCACGCGCCCAGACGACGCGCGGGCCGTGGCCGCGCCTCCTGACGAGCGGCCCGCGCCCGATCATGAAACGGCGTCGGGCGAGTCCGCTCACGGCGGGAGCGTCGCTCCGTCGCCGTCCCGGGGCAGCGAGGACGACCCCGCCGGTGCGGAGGTGGAGGTGCCGCTGGCGATGGCGAGCGAAGAGGAGGTGCTGGCGGGCAAGCACTTCGACAAGCTGGACCCGCACGAGCTGGCGCAGCTCTACCGGCTCATGTCGCGGCTGGAGCTCGCCACCCCGCTGCGGCGCACGCGCCGCTACGAAAAGGGGCGCCACGGCCAGCGCATCGACATGCGGCGCACCCTGCGGGCCAGCCTGCGCTCGGGCGGCGACCCGATCCGCCTCGCGCGCCGGCGGCGCCGGGTCGTGCCGCGGCGGCTCGTGATGCTGTGCGACATCTCGGGCTCGATGGAGCCCTACGGTCGTGCGTACCTGCAGTTCCTGGCCTGCGCCGCCGGCAGCGGCCCCAACGCCGAGGCGTTCGCATTCGCGACGCGGCTCACCCGCCTGACGCGTGCCCTGGCCTCGCGCCACCCCGAGCGGGCCATCCAGCGCGCCGCGCTCGCTGCCCCGGACTGGTCGAGCGGCACCCGCATCGGCGACGCGCTGAAGGAGTTCAACGACCGCCACGGGCGGCGCGGCATGGCTCGCGGCGCCGTGGTCGTGATCCTCTCCGACGGCTGGGAGCGCGGCGACCCGCGGCTCGTGAGCCAGGAGATGGAGCGCCTGGCCCGGCTGGCCCACCGGATCGTGTGGGTGAACCCACGCGTCAGCGCGAGCGGGTTCTCCCCGAAGGCGGGCGGCATGGTGGCCGCGCTCGAGCACTGCGACGCGCTGGTGAGTGGCCACAGCTTCGAGGCCCTCGCCGAGGTGGTGGACGCGATCGGCGCGCCGTCCTGGTCCGAGGCGCCCCCGCCCACCGTGGCCGCGGAGCCGGAGCCCGAGCCGTGGGCCAGCGCGACGCCGGTGCGCGGCAGCTCGGTGGCGATGCCCAGCGGTTACGGGCCGAGCAGGGGCAAGACGACCCCGGGATGGGCGATCGGTGACGACCGCTAAGACCTGCATCTACCCGGGCTGCGAGCGGCCGGCGGTTCCGCCGCACGAGCTGGGTGGGCCGCAGCCGGCCTTCTGCGAGCTGGAGGAGCACAACGCGCTGACCGCGCACCAGGAGCGCCAGCGCCTCGCGTCCCAGAACACAGCGACGACGGATGAGGAGGAGCAGTGATGGCCGACGAGGCTTATCGGGCGGTGTTCCTGCGCGTACACCCCACCGGCAAGATGGTGCTCAGCCTGACCACCGAGGCCGACGGCAAGGAGGGGGAGTACGCGCAGCTCGTGGCCCGCGAGCTCGGCGTTCCCGCGCTCGACGTCAAGGTCGTCCCGGCGGACACCGACCGCTTCGGCGTCGGCCACGGCTACAACACGAGCCCCTCGGAGGGCACCCAGGCGGCCATTCTCAGCGCCAGCGGCAGGATCCGCGACAAGGCACGGCTGCTCGCGGGCATGGCGCTGGACGTGGCCCCGGAGACCCTCAGGGACTCGAACGGCGGCTGGGCCGCCGGCGACGGAACGGATCCGGCCCAGGTCAAGACGATCGAGGACATCGCCCTCTACGCGCACGGCACCGGCGCATTGCCCCCCGGCGTCGAGGGCGGACTCGACGCGCAGGCCGTCTACCGCGACTGAGGCCTAGAGGTGCCCATCGAGCACGACCTGGACCTCGTCCTTGACCTTGAGGGCGCCGAACAGCGCGGAGTAGGGCTTGATGCCCCACGCGCTCTGGGTGACCATCGCGCTGGCTCTGAGCTTGCCGTCGTCGCCGACCACGACGTCGAAGGCGATCGGCTGCGTGGTGCCGAACAGAGTCAGCTCGCCTTCGGCGTGCATCCCGCTGCCGTCGGCCTCGGTTTGCACCCGGGTAGAGCGGAATCGGATGTCCTGGCGCTTGAGCACCTCGTCGTCGATGGTCTGGTGGATGTTCGCCAGGTCGTCGTCTTGGAGGGCCTGCATCCCGCCGGTGCCGAAGATCACTCGAAGCGAGGTGGCGTCGGCGCTGAGCTCCATGCTCGTGCCGGCGGGGTCGTCAGCGACCACGAGCTCGGCCTCCCACGAGGTAACGCGGATCACGAGGTCGTGTCCGGCCTTGGCCGCGGCTCCGGCCCGTCCGGTCAGCACCGCGAGCGTCGCGTTGTCGGGCCCGAGACGATGGGTGCCCGACTCGATCGACACGCGCCGAGCATATAGCGCGCTCCGCAACTAAATCCCCGACGATAGGAGACGAACCGAATGGCCACCGAATTGAATCATTCCTTCTCAACCACGAGGACGGTCGATGAGAGCTTCGCCGCGATCACGGACCTCGAACGCGTCGTGCCGTGTGTGGACGGCGGCCGCGTGATCGAGACGATCGGACCCGATTCGGTCAAGGCCGAGATCGTGATGAGAATGGGAGCGATGTCGGTGAAGTTCACCGGCACCGTGGAGGTCGCCGAGAAGGACCCCGCCGCCCACCACGCCGTGCTGCGCGTGAAGTCCAGGGAGGCCGGTGGTCAGGGGCACGCGAACGCCGACGTGACCTTCCAGCTCCAGGACGGCGGCGGGTCGATTCACACTCACGCCCAGATCACCGGCAAGGCCGCTTCGATGGGGGAGGGCGTCGTCGTGGGAGTGCTCGACGCGCTGATCGCGGACTTCACCGCGAAGGTCGGCGAGCTCTGAAGGTCCAGATGCGGGAGATCCGGGAGGGCGAGGTCCCATTCGCTGCAGGAACCGCTGTTCAGGAGAACCCAGACCGCCCCGCGTTCCGCGGCAACGGCCCCGACGACTACGTCTGCGTGAAGTGCGGCAACGTGCTCGCCAAGGCGATGCACCCCACGCAGATGACGAAGAAGGTCCGCGTCCGCTGCGGTGTTTGCCGGACGGTCAACGTCGCCGTGACCGACTAGCGCTTACCCTGGCGCCCGCCGGCGATGGGAGGTCGTCGACGCACTTCTCGCCAATTGCAGCTATTTTTACCGGCGGCACATAAACGCCGAGTCCCACCGGGCCGTCCGGTGGGAACGGGGGAACCAAAGCGGCCGATAGGTCGCGGGGGCGAATCGCCGCAGGAAGCGGCGTAGCGCAAGATCGAGCGCGAGCCCGTCAGCTCACCTCGTAGGCGATCGAACACAGGAGGTTTGCCTGTGCCCGTATTGACTCGTGATCTGGCCTCATTCGAACTGTGGGAGCGCTCGCTCGAGCGGTCCCAGCGGCGCCGCGTCCTGGCCGAGGCGGCGCGCAAGCAACTGATGCGCCGGAAGACCGCTTCCGTGGCGATGAGCGCCGCGGTGGCAACGGCGCCGATGGCGCCGGCCGTCGCGGCCGCGTCCAACCTCAGCAAGGATGGGGCGTCCAAGCTCGCGCGCAAGCTCGAGCGTCGTCACGTGGACCGCGTGTTGCTCGAGCGGGGCGACAGCAGCACCGCGGTGGTCGAGCTGCAGCGGGCACTCCGGATCCCCGACGACGGCATCTACGGCCCGCAGACCCAGTGGGCGGTGGAGACCTTCCAGCAGCGCGAGGGGCTCGACGTGACCGGGGACGTGAACGTGCGCACCTGGCTCAAGCTGTTCCCGACCGACGCGGTGATCTACGTGGCGCCCGCCGCCGCCAAGGCCATGGGGGTCGAGACGGGCGACGGCCCGTCGTGGACCGCCGTGAAGGCGAACGACCTCGCCGCCGCGCAGGCGGCACCGGCGGTGGCTTCAGCGCCGCCGGCCCACCACGGCCACCACAAGGCGAGCATCGCCCGTGCCGCGGCCGCGTTGCCGAAGCACGCGGGCAAGCGGGGTCACGAGCAGCCGTCCGGCGGCGACGCCTCGAGCCCGATCGCATCGCCGCTCCACGGGGACGCGCCGGCGCCGCACGCCATCTCGTCACCGCAGGTGAACCAGTCGCCTCAGTCCGGCTCCCCGACGCAGGTCAGCCCCGCGCCGAAGTCGGAGCCGTTCGCGCCGCCATCGGTGCCGGGAGGCACGGCCGGTGAGATCATCCGCGCGCTGATCGGCGCGGCAAACCGCATCGACGCGAAGCACTTCGCGTATCGCTGGGGCGGCGGACACAACTCCGCCTTCGGCGGTCCGTACGACTGCTCGGGCGCGGTGTCCGCCGTGCTGCACGCGGCGGGGCTGCTGAGCCGGCCGATGGTGTCCGGCGACTTCGCGCACTGGGGAGCACGCGGGCGCGGCGCGGTCACGATCTACGCGAACGCCGGCCACGTGTACATGTCGATCCTGGGCCGCTACTTCGGCACCTCGTCGGCCAACCCCGGCGGCGGCGCGGGCTGGTTCCACGGCGGTCCGCGGCCCGGCTTCGCGGTGGTGCACGTGCCGTTCGAGAAGCTGCACCTGAAGGCCCGCGCAGCAACCAAGAAGGGGAGCAGGCACAAGTCGCGGAGGGCGCACTTCCGCCAGGGCACGTCCGCCGGTGGCGCGGCCGCCGACAGCATGTCGGCTCCGGCCCCGGGCACGCCGGCAGCGGCTCAGGCCGCACCGCAGGCGAGCCCGGCCCCGCAGGCCGCGCCCGTCGCGGCGCCGCAGTCGGCGCCGGTCACGGCGCAGCCGGTGACGCAGGCGCAGCCGGTCGCAGCACAGCCGGTCCAGCAGGCGCAGCCGGTCGCGGCCCAGCCGGTCCAGCAGGCCCAGCCGGGTGTGCAGGCGCAGCCGGTCGCGGCACAGCCGGTCGCCCAGCCCGTCCAGCAGCCGGCCCCGCAGGCGCCTGCCGCGGTTCCGGTGCAGGGCCCGGCGAGCACCGGCACCCCGGCGCCGGCGAGCGCTCCGGGCACAGGCACGGGAACGCCACTGGCCAATGCGGCACCAGCACCGGCTCCGAGCAGCCCGGCTTCCGCCGAGCCCGCTCAGCCGCAGGCGAGCACCCCGCCGGCCGCCGCTACTCCAGCGGCGCCGGCCGAGCCCGCCGCCCCGGCGGCGGAGCCCGCCGCGCAGGACACGCCCAGCGCCGGTCCGGACGCGGCTCCCGCCGCCGCTGTGACCGGCTCCGGCGGCTGACCGAGACTGAAGGAAGCGGCCGCCGGCCAATGCCGGCGGCCGCCCCGCCCGCCCGGGCGTGCTAGCGCGGCACCTCGGCGCCGTAGACGACCTTCTGGAGCAGCCGGAGCAACTCCTTGCGCTCGCCGGTGTCGAGGCCGGCGAGAATCTGGCGCTCGGCATCGGCGAGCGTGGTCGGGGTCCGGTCGAGCCAGCGGCGACCGCTCGCCGTGACCTCGAGCGCGTACGCGCTGCGGTCAGCGGGGGTTGCGGCGGCGAGCCACGAAGCCACGCCGTTCCAGCTCGTCGACCACGGCGACCATCGTCGTGCGGTCGACGTGCATCCGTTCGCCGAGGGATCGTGAACGCGTAACGCGGCACATCCACCGCCCCGAGGTGGCGGCATTGCCAAACCCTCAGACCCGGGTTAGGGTCGGCTGAGCGAATGCGGTTTCGGATTCTCCTCACCGCAGCGGCCTGCGTAGCGCTGGCCCTCCAGGCGGCGCCGGCCCTGGCCGCCGTCCATCCCACGCCCGGCCCGGGGAGCTCGCAGCGCTGGCTCCATCGCGGGCTCGGCGCGCCCGCGACCTTCCGGGCCACCCAGCTCGACCACTGCGACTCCGCCCCCGACGGCTTCTGCGGCTCGGTGAACGTGCCGCTCGACCGCGCGCACCCGAAGCACGGAAGCATCCCGATCCACTTCACGTTCGATCCGCCCCGCTCCGGGCCGTGGAACGAGGCGATCCTCGTAACCGAGGGCGGGCCCGGCCTGTCCGTCACCCAGGACCCATTCCTGCCCGGCTTCTACCGGCAGATCTTCGATCCGTTGCTCGAGACGCGCGGGCTGATCCTGCTCGATCAGCGCGGCGTCGGCCTCTCCAACGCGATCGACTGCCCGGGGTTGCAGCAGAACGGGTTCAACCACCCCTACCGGGACACCCGTGCGTGCGGAGCTCAGCTCGGCTCAGCCTCGTCGCTCTACACCAGCGCCGACGTGGCGCGCGACATCGATGCGGTGCGCAACTCGCTCGGCGTCAAGAAGCTCGACTTCTACGGCGGCTCGTACGCGGGCGTGGACATCCAGGCCTATGCGTCGCGCTTCCCGAGCCGACTCCGTTCAGCGGTACTCGACTCGCCGTTCACTCTGATCAACTTCGATGCCTTCGCCGGCTCGACGGCCCGCCAGACCGCGCGGACCGTCGGCCTGATCTGCGCGCGCTCGGCGAGCTGCGCGGTCGAACCGGGCAACGGGGCCGGAGATCTCGCATGGCTGGCGGCGAGGCTGCGGCAGAAGCCGGTGAAGGGGAGCGGCCGGGACGTCGAGGGCAACCCGCACAAGGTCACGGTCACCGAGGGCTTCCTCGCGTGGCACATGCTCCAGAGTGAGGGCGGCGGCTTCGTCGCGCAGAGCGAGGTGTCGGCGGCGGCGCGCGCGCTGCGCGACGGGGACGCCGTGCCGCTCCTGCGGATGGCGGCGGAGAACCTCGGCGGGTTCGACCCGGAGTCCCCCGACGACGCGACCAAGTTCTCCGCGGGCCACAACCAGGCGCGCTACTGCAGCGACGCCGACTTCCCGTGGGACGAGAGCTCCTCCTCGCTCGCCACTCGCCTACGGCAGTGGTTCGCGGCCGCCAGGCGGCTCCCCGTGAACACCTTCCGGCCGTTCTCCAAGCGAGGCTGGCTCTCTCCGTTCCCGACCGGCCCGGTGGCCCCGGACGCGTGCATCACCTGGCCCGCGCCGAAGCGGAACGTTCCGCGGCCGATTCCCCCCGGCGCCCACCTGCCAGGGAACGTGCCGGCGCTGGTGATCACGGGCGACCTCGACCAGAGCGTCCCCGCCGAGGAGTCGCTCAAGGTCGCCCACGCCTGGCCCCACAGCCGCGTCGTAGAGATCGCCGACAGCGGACACCACACGGCCACCAACGTCCGCTCCGACTGCTCTGACGCGCTCGTGGCGAACTTCATCGCCGAGCTCAAGCCGGGGGACACGGGCTGCGCGCGCGACACGACGCTGAGGTTCCCGGCGGTCGGGCGCTTCCCGGTCCACGCAGGCGACGCGCGGCCGGCGAGCGTGAACCCCGGCCACGGTGACGCGTCCACGGTGGCCGACAGGCGGGTGGCCACCGTCGCCACAGCGGCTGTCACCGACAGCTTCCGCCGCGGCTTCTCGGGTGGCTTCTCGCAAGGGGCCGGGCTGAGGGGCGGGACGTTCGACTTCGAGTTCGGCGACACGAGCTCGATTAGCACGCTCCACGGTTCCCGCTTCGCGAAGGACGTCGCCGTCAGCGGCAACGCCGAGTACGGCTACGAGTCGGAGGCGATCGTCGCCACCATCAGCGTCGATGGGCCGGGCGGCGAGGACGGGACGCTGCACGTGACGGGTAACTGGTTCTCCTTCCACGAAGTGACGAGCTTCGTGGTCAGTGGCAAGTTCGGTGGCCGCACGGTGGCCCTGAGGGTGCCGGCCAGCTGAGTTAGGCCGCGACCAGCTCGACGGCGCCCTCGTCGAGCACAACGACCCCGCCGTCGGGCAGCCACGAGGCAGCCGCGTTCGGGCCGCTGAGGATGGCCGCCTTGGCCCTGACCTCGGCCTCGGCGGCCGTCGGCGCCAGCGCGGTCACCTGCACGACGCCGGTGTAGGCGGGCCGTCCGCTGGCGGGATCGATCAGGTGGTGGGCCGGCTCGCCGTCGGCGCCGAGCCAGCTGCGCCGCCCGATCCCGCTGGTCGCCACGCCACCGCGGCGCAGCTCGAAGCTGTGCAGCAGCTCGCCGTCGAACGGGCTCTCGACGCGAACCTCGCGCGGGACGCCGGCAGCGCCGCCCAGGCGCAGGTCGCCCGCGCAGTCCACCGCGAAGCAGTCGTGGCTCGCGAGCAGGCGCGTCAGCTCGTCGGCGAACAGCCCCTTCGCCAGGCCGCCGCTGTCGAGCTGCAGCCCCGGTGGGCGGCGCAGGATCCCGCGCGAACGGTCCACGGCCAGTGAGCGCCAGGGAGCGGGCGCCAGGGGGCCGCCCGCGCGCCGCGGCGGGGCTAGCTCGAGCGCGGCGCCCAGCGGCATGCCGCCGTTCAAGTCGCCCACGTAGCCCGCGGCCACGAGCGGCTCGAGCAGCGTGGCGTCCACGAGGCCGCCCGAGCTCTCAGCCGCGGCGATCACGAGCTCGGCGAAGCGCGCCATGAGCGGGCTCACCGGCAGCTCGTCGCGCGGGTCGTCGTTCAGCCGCGACAGCTCGCTGCCGGGGTCGAAGCGGGTGAAGCGGTCGTGCCAGGAGAGCAGCAGCCGCTTGGCCTCGGCCACAGCCTGGTCCGGGCCGCCGAGCGAGCCGTCGCCCGTGACGAACACGGTGCACGTCGAGCCGAAGCATGGAAACGTGATCCCGGCCTCGGCCGCGCTCACGACTGCGAGGTGGTGACGGGGGACGGCTGGGAGGGCTGCGAGGTGGCGGGGGCGCTGCTCGAGCTGGTGTCGGTAGGCGTGGTCGCCGTTGTCGTGACCGCCGCCTTCTTCTTGACGGTCGCCTTCTTGGTCACGGCCGTCTTGGCGCCCAGCACCGGGTCACGGCCGGCCGCCATCTCCACGTAGATGCCGGCGAAGAGCACGATGAACACGCACACGCTGAGGGCCGCCACGGTCTTGCGGATGCGCGCGAGGCGGGCGCGGCGGCGCAGGGCGTGCTGGGCTGCGATCTCGCGCGGGGTCATCGGAGCGACGCCCTTGGACGCGCGAGCAGCGTGGGGGCGGCCGTGCGCCAGACGAGCAGGCACAGCGATGGCAGTACCGCCACACCTATGCCCACGAGGAACCAGCCCTGGCCCGAGTCCGTGCCCTCGCCGAGCGAGTGCACAAGGCCTCCCAGCCAGGCCAGGGCGGTGAAGCGGTGAAGCGTGCGCCAGCGCGAGATGCCGATCCGGTCGCGCACGTAGTAGGACAGGCCGAGGGCGATCAGCGCCCATCCAGCGGTGATGCCGAGGCTGGTCCAGAAGGTCTTGTAGGAGCTGGCGAACGGGACCGTCAGGTCCGCGATGTTCGGGTGCATGAAGCCGTCGCCGAGCAGCGTGAACGCGTGTATCACGAGGGCGGCGATGGTCGCCAGCGAGAGCGCCTCGTGGAGGGCCTTCAGGTCGCGGCCGGGCTTTGCGACGCGGGTGCCCTGGAGCAGCCCGACGCCCACGGACACGCTGGCGAGCAGCAGGGCGACGATGCCGGCGGCGCGGCTGGCGATCCAGAAGAGGTGGTGGCCGGAGTTCATGATGGTCACCAAACCAGCGCAACGTGAGCGCCGCCTAAGCCGATGCTGGGCGTTTCCTGGGAACGCCCGGCCCGCTTCCGGTTTCGGCAGCCCGCGCTCGGGAACTCTCTAGACAAGGAACGAGAGGAGAGGCGATGAGTGAAACGACGGCTACGAAGGGCATCGAGCGTCCTTACGAGGAGTCCGACGTCCAGCGGCTTCGGGGGACGGTCCAGATCGAGCACACGCTGGCGCGGCGCGGAGCCGAGCGGCTGCGCGAGCTGATCGGCGGCGAGAGCTACGTGCGGGCGCTGGGCGCCTCCACGGGCAACCAGGCCGTGCAGCAGGTGGCGGCCGGGCTCGAGGCCATCTACGTGAGCGGCTGGCAGGTCGCGGCCGACGCGAACGTCGCCGGCGAGATGTATCCCGACCAGAGCCTCTATCCCGCCAACAGCGTGCCCGACGTGGTGCGGCGGATCAACGCGGCGCTCCTGCGCGCCGACCAGATCCATCACTCCGAGGGCGAGGACGACATCGACTGGCTCGTGCCGCTCGTGGCCGACGCCGAGTCCGGCTTCGGGGGCGCACTCAACTGCTTCGAGCTGACGAAGGCGATGATCGAGGCCGGCGCCGCCGGCGTGCACTTCGAGGACCAGCTTTCCTCGGAGAAGAAGTGCGGGCACATGGGCGGCAAGGTGCTGCTGCCCACGGCGCAGGCCATCCGCAACCTGGTAGCGGCGCGGCTCGCCGCGGACGTGGAGGGCGTCCCGACCGTGGTGATCGCCCGGACCGACGCGCTCGCCGCCGACCTGCTGCTGAGCGACGCCGACGAGGCCGACCACGCGTTCATCACCGGCGACCGGACCGAGGAGGGCTTCTACCGGACCAACCCGGGCATGGACCAGGCGATCGCGCGCGGCGTGGCATACGCGCCCTACGCGGACCTCATCTGGTGCGAGACCTCCGAGCCCGACCTCGACGAGGCCGAGCGCTTCGCGGCGGCCATCCACGAGAAGCACCCGGACAAGCCGCTGGCCTACAACTGCTCGCCGTCGTTCAACTGGAAGAAGGCCTTGTCGGAGGACGAGATCGCCGGCTTCCAGGACAAGCTGGGGGAGATGGGCTACGCCTTCCAGTTCGTGACGCTGGCGGGCTTCCACACCCTCAACCACTCGATGTTCGACCTCGCGCGCGGCTACCGCGGCGACGGCATGGCCGCGTACGCGGAGCTGCAGGAGCGCGAGTTCGCCTCAGAGGACGACGGCTACGCGGCCACGTCGCACCAGCGCCAGGTGGGCGCCGGCTACTTCGACGAGGTGGCGCAGGCGATCGCGGGCGGCGAGGCCAGCACCGGAGCCATGGCGGGCTCCACCGAAGAGAAGCAGTTCAACTAGCGGCGCGAGATCGCAGTGAGCGGGACGGTCGAGGTCCGTCCCTCGCGCATCCAGCGCACCACAGCGGTGCCCGCCTTCGGGTCCACCGAGAGGATCTTGCCGAGCTCGCCGGTGCTCTTCTTGCGCACCTGACCGGGCCCCAGTGGAGTCGAGCTCTTCACGGTTCGCGGCGCCGGCTTGGGCGGGGGTGGCGCCTTCTTGGGCGCCTCTGCGTAAGGGCCTCGCCGCGGACGCTCGGCGGGCTTTTCGGGCGCGCCGTCGAGCGGACGCACATTCGCCCCGGTGCCCTTCGTCTCGGTGTCCAGAATCCAGGTCTTCGCCACTCCTATGACTCTAGTCCGCCCTGGCTAAGGTGAAAGGCCATGAAGCTCGAAGGCATCCACCACATAACGGCCATCGCCGGCGACGCCCAGAGCAACGTCGACTTCTACGCGGACACGCTCGGGCTGCGGCTGGTCAAGAAGACGGTCAACCAGGACGACCCGACCGTCTACCACCTCTTCTACGCCGACGACAAGGGCAGCGCCGGCACCGACCTGACCTTCTTCGAGTACCCGGGCGCGGTGCCCGGCCGTGCCGGCGACGGCATGGTGCACACGATCGTCTGGCGCGTGGCCTCGCCCGAGGCGCTCGACTTCTGGGCCGACCGCCTGGGCGGCCGGGGGTCGGAGACGCACCGCGAGGGCGACGCCCTCCGCTTCGACGACCCCGAGGGCCTGAGCCACGAGCTGATCGTGGACCCCACGGGCGACGATCCGCTGATGGCCGAGCACCCGGAGGTGCCGGCCGAGATGGCGCTGCGCGGCTTCCACGCGGTGCGCGCCTACAGCTCGCGGCCCGAGGCCAGCCGCGGCCTGCTCGAGGGCGCGCTCGCGTTCGAGCCGAGCGACGGCGGCTGGGAGGCGCGCGGCGAGCGGCGCGGCGGCCGCTACGCCTACGACCCGCCGCCGCGGGAGCAGGGTGTGCAGAGCGGCGGCACGGTGCACCACGTGGCCTGGGCCTGCCCGACCGAGGAGCAGGACGAATGGCGCCGCCGCGTGCTCGAGGCGGGCGCGCACGCGACGCCCGTGATCGACCGCTTCTACTTCAAGTCGGTCTACTTCCGCGAGCCGTCAGGCGTCCTGTTCGAGATCGCCACGCTCGGCCCGGGCTTCGCCACCGACGAAGACCCGGAGCATCTCGGCGAGCGGCTGTCGCTGCCGCCCGACTACGAGCATCTGCGCGATCAGGTCGAGCGCCGGCTGACGCCGCTCGACAACCCGCGCGACCGCTGGGCCAAGCGCTAGACCGGCCCGGGCTCGGCGCCTCAGCGGTAGAGCGCCGCGTTGCGGTCGGAGCGCCGCCCCGCGAAGTGCGCCGGGCGCCCGCCCTGGGCGTCCAGGTAGGCGAGCTGGCGCGAGACGTTCGCGAGCCGCCCTCCGGCGGTGTCGAGCATCCAGGTCTGGAGCTCCACGCCGCCTCCGGCCGTCTCGACCAGGCGGAGCGCGCGCGCCTGCTGGGGGTAGTCCACGAGCGACGCGGTGCCGATCAGCCAGTACCCGCGCCTGCGGACCCGGCGCGGCGCGATCGAGTTGCGATGCGAGTCGCCCGACGCGCGGCCACCACGCGGGGCGCGGCGTCCAGCAGCCGCAGTGCCGCCCGGCCGCCGGGGAAGCTCACGAGCGGCTGGTGCGACACCACGATCACCCAACGGCGCCCCGCCTGTCCAAGCCGGGTGCGCAGCCAGGCCAGCTGCCTGTGCGAGAGCGAGCCGCCCGCGCCGCCGCGGCGGTTGACCGAGTCGAGCGCGATCACCCGCAGCCGGGGGCCGAGGTCGAAGCTGTAGTCGAGCGGGCGCGACCCGCCGCCCAGGCCGCTGGCCGCTCGCAGGCGGCGCAGGACCTCGGAGGCGCCGAGCTGGCGCCGGCGCTGGTCCGGAGGCACCTGGCGGGTGCGCCCGGGCAGGCTGTGCGCCAGCACGCGGTCCACGAGCCGCAGGGTCAGCCGCCGCTCCCCTCGCGGCACCTGCAGGTCCGGGTCCAGCCGAACCGGCAGCCTCGAGCCGACTGCCAGCCGCCTGAGGCTCGCGGTGGGTGGCAGCTCGCCCTGCACCAGCGTGTCGTGGTTACCGAGCAGCGGGAACCACCGTGCGCGCAAGCCGGGCGAGAAGAAGGCGTGCTGGGCCTGGGACAGGAGGCCCGGGTGGCGCGGCGCGTCCACGTCAGGCCGGTAGAAGAACGGGTCCGGGCTCGAGGCTTCCTGCACGCCGTCGTAGCCCGGCGCGCCGCTGTCAGGCCTGACGCGACCGCCGTGGAGCGCGGCCAGGGCCATGTCGAACTCGTTGCCCTGCGCGCTGTCCGCGAGGTCGCCCGTCTCGAGCACCGCGCCGGGCCGCAGCCGGTTGATCGACGTCGTCGCCGCGGCCAGCGTCTGTGCGGTCAACGCCTCCTGTGGCCGGAAGGTCGACTCGAAGGGCCGCCCGAGGCGGTCGAGCAGCGCCGCACGGGCCGGGGACTCCTCGTCGCGGACGTGAACGTCGGTCAGCTGGGCGAACACGGCCAGGGTGCGCAGCGGGCGGGCCCGCGGCGCGAGCTCCGTTCGCTGGATGAGCGCTTCCCCGGGCCCGCGTTCCAGCACGCCGTCGCCGTTCCGGTCGACCCAGGTCCCCTCCAGCGTCGAGCCCGACGGCGGCGCTTGCGCGTCACCGCCGCTCAGCGCCATCACCAGCACGCCGGCCAGCAGTGCCAGCGTGGCGGCGCCGAGGGCCAGCCAGCGACTCGCCCTCATTGCTGTCTGAGCCCCGCCACGATCGGCTCTCGCACCACTCGGCGCGCCGCGAGCGCGGCGGCCGCCGCCGCCAGGAGCGCCAGCCCCGCCAGCACCACGGCGATCTCGCCGGCTCCGGCCCCCAACGGGAGCGAGGCGTAGCCGGCGGCCAGCCGCGCCACGATCGGCGCGAGCAGGACCCGCTCCGCCAGCACGGCGAGCGGCGCGGCCAGCGCCACCACCGCCAGGGCCGAGCCGGCCAGTACCAGCGTCAGCGTCCTGCGCGAGGCGCCCCCGGCGCGGAGCACCGCGAGCAGCGAGCGGCGCTCCATCGCGGTCAGCGCGAGGGCCTGGGCCAGGGCATAGAGCGCGATCAGCCCGTTCACCAGCGCGACCACGCGCAGCACGCCGGCCAGCACGCCGAGGAAACGCGCGTTGCGGGTGGTCGCGGCCGCCGTCGCCTGGGGCCCGGCGCCAAGCTGCTCGAGCCCGCGCGACACCGCCGCGCGGTCCGCGCCCGCGGCGAGCCTGATCGCGATCGTGGGCGCCAGCGCGGGATCGGCTCCTAACAGGCGCCGCGGGCGCACGTATGCCACGCGGCCGTCGTTGTCGATCGCCCGCACCACTCCTACCACGCGGAAGCGCGCCTCCGTCCCCGAGCCCAGTTGCACGGCGAGCGCTCCGCCCGGCCGCAGGCCGAGCGCGTCCGCGAGCCCAACTCCCACCTCGGCCTCGCCGTCGGCTCTGACGCGCCGGCCGCTCGCCAGCGGGGCGGCCTCGAAGCGCGTGTGATCGCCCGGGAAGGCGATCAGCTTGACTGGTTCGCCGATGTCGAAGGAGTCGACCCCCTCGGCCACATAGCGCGGGGCGGCCGCCGCGACGCCCGGAATGCGGGCCACGTCGCCCGCCCGGTCGCCGGGCAACTTGGCGGTGAGGTCATAGCGGCGGCCGACCGAGCCCGGGTCGTCCTGGAGCCGGGACAGGAACGACGCCAGTCCGAGCATCAACAGCACCACCCCCGTGGCCGCGGTCAGCACCGCGACCGTCGCGGCCGCACGCGCGCGGCGCGCCAGGACCATCCGCACGCCCAGTCCCAGCGGCGTGCCTGAGCCCGGCATGTGGCGCGGCGCCCGGCGCAGCTCGGCACCCGCGAGCAGCGTGGCCGGCGGCCGCGAGGCGGCGCGCGCCGCGGGCCAGGCGGTGGCGGCCGCCACCAGCCCGACGACCGCGAGCAGGGCGGCCAGGAGCGGCAGCGCCAGCGCGCGGCCCGGCGGCAGCTCGGACAGCACGTCGAGCAGGTGGCCCGTCGGGCCGTACGCCGCCAGAACGCCGGCCGCCAGCCCGAGCGCCGCGGCCGGGGCGGCCATCACGGCGCTCTCCAGCGCGTAGCCGCCGGCGACGCGCGCGCGGGAGAAGCCCACGGCCCGCATCACGCCGACCGTCGCGAGGCGGCGCTCCACGTCCGCGCGCGCGGATGCTCCCAGCATCAGGCCCGCGGCGGCCGCGGCCACCAGCGAGAAGGCCACGAGCAGGGCGATCACGATCCCCGCGGCGCGATCCACCAGCACCCGCACCCCCTCGTGTGTGGCGATGCGCAGGTCGCGCAAGCCGAAGCCCACCGCGCGCGCCTGCACGAGCGTCGCGTCGAGCCGTGCGGGGTCGCGGACCCACACCAGGGCGTTGTTCACCGGCGCCGAGGCGCCGCGGGGGATCCTCAGTCCGGCCTTCGAGATCCAGAGCCGCGGCCGGGAGATCAGCGGGAAGGCCACGTCGTCGGGCGCGACCACGATCCCCGCAAGCCGAAGCGGCCCCAGCCGCCCCACCTCGACCGAGTCGCCGACGTGCAGGCCCCAGGCGCGCGCGAGCCCGCGCTCCATCACCACCTCGCCCGGGTCCCTCGACAGGTCGCGCCCCGAGACGACCGCGTAGCCGCGCCTGCCGCGGCCGGCGATCTCGATGGCGGTGCGGCGGCGCAGCTGCCCGCGGCCCAGCACCGGCACATCGCGCACCTCCAACCGGTAGGAGCGGCTCTCGAGATTCGGCAGCGCGCGGATGCGCCGGTCCACGTCCTCCATCCGGTCGGTGCGAAAGCGCACCACGAGGTCGGGCAGGTCGGCGCGCTCGGCCGCGCGGTCGAAGCCGGTGGCCAGGCCGAAGCTGACGGTGATCGCGGTCCCGAGCATCGCCGCGGCCGCGAACACCCCCGCCGCCGCCACGATCCCGCGGCCCCGGCGTGGGTGCAGGAGCCAGCGGTTGCGCACCCGGGTCACCCCGGGCGCACGCGACCGTCGTCCAGCTCGACCACGCGGTCGGCGATCGCCGCGGCCTGGGCGTCGTGCGTGACGAGCACCACCGAGCGCTCGTCGCGAGCGAGCTCGCGCAGCAGCTCGAGCACGGCGACCCCCGAGCGCGAGTCGAGATTCCCGGTCGGCTCGTCGGCGAGCACCAGGCCGGCGCCGTTCACGAGCGCACGGGCCACGGCGATCCGCTGCTGCTCGCCGCCGGAGAGGGTGTGGGGCAGCCGCCCCGCGGCGCCGTCCAGGCGAAGCCTTTCAAGCAGCATGCGTCCGCGTTCGACGGACCCGGCGCCGGTCAGGCGCGCGGGCAGGAGCACGTTCTCCTCGCCGGTCAGCTCGGGGATCAGGTGAAAGAACTGGAACACGAAGCCGACCTGGTCGCGGCGAAACTCGGTCAGGCCGCGCTCGTCGAGCCGGTCCACGCGCATACCGGCCACCTCGATGGTGCCGGCATCAGCGCTGTCGATGCCGCCGAGCAGGTGGAGCAGCGTCGACTTGCCCGACCCCGAGCGTCCGAGCACGGCGACGAGCTCGCCGGGGGCGACGTCCAGGTCCGCGCCGTCGAGGACCCTGCGCCCCGCGGCGCCGCTCCCGAAGCTCTTGACCAGCCCGCGCGCGGTCACGAGGCTCACGTGGGCAAGAGTAGGGAGAGGGAGAGCCCGGACCTTTCACTTACCTTCGGTAAGCTGCCAGGCATGACCGCCACCCTCACACCGCCGGTCGACTCGCAGCGTGACCACGTGCGCGGGAACCCGGCCGCGCGCGTGTCGCTGGTCGAGTACGGCGACTTCCAGTGCCCATACTGCCGTGAGGCCCATCCGTCCGTGCGCGAGCTGCTCGAGCACTTCGGCGACGAGCTTCACTTCGTGTTCCGCCACATGCCGATGCCCGACCTGCACCCGGCCGCGCAGCGCGCCGCGGAGGCGTCGGAGGCGGCCGCCGCGCAGGGGCGCTTCTGGGACATGCACGACCGCCTTTTCGAGGGCCGGCCGAAGCTCTCCGAGCACGATCTCGTCGCCCACGCCGAGGCGCTGGGGCTCGACGTCCAGGCCTTCACGCGCGAGCTCCGCGACGGCACGCACCGCGAGCGCGTGCTCACCGACTTCGACAGCGGCGTGCGCAGCGGGGTGCCCAGCACGCCGCGCTTCTACGTGGACGGCGTTGTGCACCTGGGCGGCTCGACCGTGCCCGAGCTGGAGTGGGCGATCGGCTCGCTGCTGCGCGGCTAGCGCTAGCGGGCGCGCGCGGTCTTCAGGCTCTTCTTGCGCAGCGCCGGGTCGAGCCGGTAGCGGCCGCCCGGCTTGCGCTTGGCCAGGCCCTCCGCGCGCAGCCGTTCGAGGACGACCGGGCAGCGCTTGCAGCGCGGGTCGTCCTTGCAGCAGCGCTTCTTGGCTTTGACGACCTTTGCCACGTGGCGCCGCAAGCTAGCAAAGAGTTAGGGTTCCCGAAGCATGCCCTCCGAAGCCTTCATCGAGCGCCTCAACGAGCAGATCGAGAACGAGTTCTCGGCCTCGCAGCAGTACGTGGCCGCGGCCGTCTACTACGACGACGAGACGCTGCCTCGCCTCGCGGCGTTCTTCTACTCGCAGGCGCTCGAGGAGCGCAACCACGCGATGATGATGCTCCAGTACCTGCTCGATGCGGGAGCCGAGACGCGCGTGCCGGGGGTGAGGGCTCCGAAGGGGGGCTTCGCTGACCTGGTCGAGCCGGTGCGGATCTCGGTCGAGCAGGAGAAGAAGGTGAGCGATCAGATCTCGGCGCTCGCCGGCCTCGCCCGCGAGGAGGGCGACCTGTCGAGTGAGCAGTTCCTCCAGTGGTTCATCAAGGAGCAGGTGGAGGAGGTCGCCTCGATGTCCGACCTGCTGAAGATCGTCGAGCGCGGGCGCGACAACCCGCTGCTGGTGGAGGAGTGGCTGGCGCGTGAGCATCCCGGCGGCGACCAGTCCGACCCAATGGCGCCGCCCGCCGCCGGCGGCGCGCTCTAGCCCGGCGTAATACTCGGCTCCGGTGACGGAGCTGGCGCGAGAGCTCGAGGAGGCAGGCGGGATCGATGCGCCGCCGTCCCTGTCGGCGCGGTTGCGCAGGCTGCTGCTCGAGGAGCTGGGGCGTGGCTCCCGCGAGCTGCTGCAGACCCGCACGGGCTACGAGGCGCCGATCTGCGTCGGCATCGCGCCGGGCGAGCGCCGGCTGCTGGCGCTGGCGCCCGCGCCGTCCGAGCTGCGCGCGGACCCGGGCGCCGTGGTGGAGCGCACCGGCATGGTGGTGGCCGCGGCGCTCGAGGCGCTGGTGGAGGCTGCGGCGCCGGGCCCGCCGGGGCGCGCCGAGGAGCTCCAGCTCCGCTGCGGCTCCTTCGAGGGGTTTCTCGCGCTTGCCTATCCGGTGCTCGAGCCGGGCCCGGCGGCGGAGTTCGCGGCGCTCTCGCTGAGCGAGCGGCTGGCCGGCATGGACCGGCTGCGCTGCGAGGCGCTGGCGCTGCCCGCGCACGTAGTCGAGGCGGCGGGTGACTGGCGCGACCCGATCGGACCCACGCATCCGCTGCGCGTCGCGGAGGCGCTTGTGCGGCTCGGCGGCAGCGCGCTCGACGAGGAGTCGCTGGAGGCGCACGGCGAGGCCCTGGCGGCGCTGCTCGAGCCGGCGGCCGGCGGCGCGGTGCGCGCCCACGACGACCCCGACCCGGTCAGGCGAATGGCGCGGCGCATCCTCCAGCGCCTCGACGGCATGGGCAAGTGGGGCGGCTACCACACGGAGTTCGTGCACCTGGCGCAGGGCTTTGGCAAGGGCAACGAGCGCGCGTTGGCACTGGAGGTGGGGGAGGCGCTCGTGGCGGCGGAGCTGCTCGGCCAGAAGACGAGCGTGGGACAGCGCCACGTGTTCCTCAACCCGCGCCGGAGCGGCGAGATCCGCGCGCTGATCGACCGCGGCGAGCTGCCGCCGGCGCTCAGCCTTCCGCGGGGGTGACCACGGACAGGCGGCCGTCGGGCCCGACGCCCAGCTGGCGGCGCCCCGCCACGAGCTCGGCCAGCTCCTGGCCCACCAGCTCACCGCGCCAGCCGCTTGCCACGCGCAGTCCCGCGCCGTCCTCGCCGCGGCGCAGCGCGGCCACCAAGCTCGACAGCTCGGCCTGGGTGGCGATCAGCTCCACCGCCACGCCGCTCTCCATCGAGCGATGCCTCACGAGCGCCTGCGCCAGCGACACGAGCGGCGCGTCGCGCGAGTCGCGCGCGGGCGGCTGGGGCGGCGGTGGGGGCGGCGCGCGGCTGGCGCCGCGCTCGATCGAGGCCAGCAGCTTGTCGCCGCGGCGCTGCAGGGTCTGCTGGGGCAGGCCGCGGATCTGCTCCAGGCCGGCGCGGTCGCGCGGGCGCCGCCGAGCGAGCTCGACGAGCGCCTGGTCGGGCAGCACGAAGCTGGGCGGGCGGTCCATCGAGCGCGCGGCCTCCTCGCGCCACTCCGCCAGTTCGCGGGCCACGGCGCGGCTCTCAGGCTCGAGCCGTCCGATCCGCGGCAGGCGGTCGTAGGAGCGGTCCGCGTCGCGCACGTCGCTGGCGTCCTCCAGCGAGCGGCTCTCCTCGCGCGCCCACTCCACGCGGCCCTCCTCGGCCAGGCGCTCCTCGAGCTGCTCGCCGAGCGCCAGCAGCAGGCGCGCGTCGTCGGCGGCGTAGGACAGCTGCTGAGCGGTGAGGGGGCGTTTGTCCCAGCGCGTGAAGCCCTCCGAGCCGCGCAGCTTCACGCCCATCACCTTGCGCACGAGCGACTCGTAGCCCTCCTGGTTGCCGTAGCCCAGGAAGCCCGCCGCCACCTGGGTGTCGAACACGTTCGTGACCTCGGTTTCCCAGCTGCGGCGCAGCAGGCCCACGTCCTGGCGGCCGGCGTGCATGACCACCTCCACGGCCGGATCGGCCAGCACCGCCGCGAGCGGCGCAGGGTCGAAGGGCTCGTCGCCGAGCGGGTCCAGCACGTCCGTGCGCACCCCGTCGGGAGCCTCCGGGTCGGGCACCGCCACCTGCACCAGACAGAGCAGCGCCTGGTAGCGCCGCTCGGACACGAACTCGGTGTCGATGGCGACTCGGGCATGCTGCCGCGCGCGCTCAGCCAGCTCGCTGGTCACGCGGCGAATCTAACCGGGAATCGCGCTACCCGGCGGCGGCTCGATACACGGCAGCCATGTCCTGGTCGCCGTAGCCCTGCTCGATGGCCTTCGCGAACAGCGCCTGCACGGCGCTCCCCAGCTCGGGCTTGGACCCGGCCTCCTCGGCCGCGGCGTCCAGCACCAGCTGCACGTCCTTCGCGGCCAGCTCCAGCGGAAAGCTGACCTGATCGAGCTTGTCCTCGAGGATGGCCTTGCCCTTGAGCTGCGCGTAGGCGTGCCCATCGGCGCGCCGTCGAGGATCTCGAGGAAGGTGGCCGGGTCGGCGCCCAGCGCCTCCGCCAGCGCGATGCTCTCTCCGAGCGCCGCGGTCAGCGACAGCAGCCACATGTTCAGCACGAGCTTCATCCGCGTGCCGGCGCCCGCTTCTCCCAGCCACAGCGTCTTCTTGCCGATGGCGTCGAACACCGGGGCGGCGGCGTCGCGCACGTCCTCGGGCCCGCTCGCCAGCACCACGAGCTCACCCTGCTCGGCGGGCGCCTTGGTGCCCAGCACCGGACTGTCCACGAACGCCGTGCCGGAGCGCTCGGCCAGCTCCGCGAGCTCGCGCGTGGCCGCCAGACCGACCGTGCTCGTCTGCAGCCAGAGCGCGTCGCCGGCCTCGCCCAGAGCCTCCTCGGCCACCTGCTTCACGGCGTCGCCGTCGGCCAGCATCGTGACGACCACCCCGGCGGCCGAGCCGGCCACGGTCACGCCGTCGTCGGCGAGCGGCTCGGCCTTCTCGCGCGTGCGGTTCCAGGCGCGCACCTCGAGGCCCGCCTTCGCCAGGTTGCGGGCCATCGGCAGGCCCATGATGCCCGTGCCCAGCACGGCTACCGACTTCGCCATCGCCACAGGGTGCCCCGTGCCGCGGGGCCGGAAACACGTGCTCTACCTTGGCGCTGTGGGATTGATCCACATGCTGGCCTCGCTTCTGGCGATCGCCGCGCCCGCCCCGGCGGCGTCGCAGACGATCGGCCGTTCCGTTGAGGGGCGCCCGATCCAGATGGTCCGGGTGGGCAGCGCCAAGGCGCCGGTCAAGGTGCTGGTAGTCGGCCACATGCACGGCGACGAGCCCGGCGGCGCGGAGGTCGTGGCCCGGTTGCGGCGCTCACACCCGCCGCGCGGCGTGGCGCTCTACCTCGTGCCCGACCTGAACCCCGACGGCACCCACGCCGGACGGCGCCACAACGCCCGCGGCGTGGACCTGAACCGCAACTTCCCCTACCGCTGGCGGGCCGGTCCGGCGGGCCACGACTATCCCGGCCCCTCCACCCTCTCAGAGCCCGAGTCGCAGGCCGCCATCGCGCTGATCCGGCGCATCAAGCCGCGCGTAAGCGTCTGGTACCACCAGGCGCTTCAGATCGTGGTCAAGGGCCAGGCCGGCGGCGACCCGGCACTCGAGCGTCTCTACTCGCGCCGCAGCGGGCTGCCGCGGCGCGGGCTGCCGAACTACACCGGCACCGCGATCTCCTGGCAGAACCACACCTTCAGGGGCGACAGCGCCTTCGTGGTCGAGCTGCCCGGCGGCCGCCTGGGCGCCTCGATCGCCGGCCGGCAAGCCGGCGCGCTCATGGCCGTTGCACGAGCCGTCTCGCCACCGCGCGTGGTGTCGAAGCCGATCCCCTTCCCGCAGAAGCGGCGCGACGAGATGCGCGCGTACGCCAGGCGCCACTACGGCGTGGACGACTACCGCCTCGTGAAGCCGCGTGTGATCGTCGAGCACTACACCGCCACGAACAGCTTCAGCTCGACGTTCAACACCTTCGCCCAGGACACGCCCGACGTGGAGCTGCACGAGCTGCCGGGCGTCTGCACGCACTACGTGATCGACCGCGACGGCACGATCTACAAGCTCGTCTCGCTGAAGCTGATGTGCCGCCACACCGTGGGGCTCAACTACACCGCGATCGGCATCGAGCACGTGGGCCAGAGCGACGGCCAGGTGCTCGCCGACAAGCGCCAGCTAAAGGCCTCGCTGCGGCTGACGCGCATGCTGCAGGGCCGCTACGGGATCACGACCAAGAACGTGATCGGCCACAACGAGAGCCTCAGCTCCCCGTACCACCGCGAGCGCGTGGCGCGGCTGCGCCACCAGATCCATGGCGACTTCCGCCGCTCCTCGATGAAGCGCTACAGGCGAGCGCTGGGCGGCCTACCGGCGCCGCGGAGCGTGCGGGCGCGGTACAGCCCGTAGCGGGCCCACAGCAGCGACACGTCCGCGACCACGCTCCAGAGGTGCCCGGGCGGGCCGGTCACGGCCCACGCCGCCAGCCGCTCCGCAGGCCCTCTGTCCAGCCTCGGCTCCACGGCGGCGAACGCTATCGTCACCGGGCCGTGGCCACTCCCGTGAAGACCAACACCAAAGAGCTGGGCGACTCGCGCGTACGCGTGGAGGTCGAGGTCCCGTCCGAGGCCCTCGAGCGCGAGCTGCAGAGCGCCGCCGGCGAGATCGGGCGCGACATGCGCGTACCCGGCTTTCGCAAGGGCAAGGTGCCCCCCCAGGTCGTGATCCGCCAGGTCGGGCGCGAGGCCGTGCTCGACGAGGCCGTCCGGCGCGCTCTCCCCAACTGGTACGAGGAAGCGCTCCAGGACGCCGGCGTGGCAGCCGTGGGCGACCCCAAGCTCGACCTCGACGAGCTGCCCGAGCAGGGCGCGCCGCTGGCGTTCTCGATCGAGGTCGGCGTGGTGCCCGAGGCGAACCTCGGCGACTACCGCGGCGTCGAGGTCGGCCGCCGCGAGCCCGAGGCCTCCGACGACGAGGTGCAGGCCGAGCTCGAGCGCATGCGCGAGTCGCTCGCCTCGCTCGAGACCGTGGAGCGCGAGGGCTCCGACGGCGACTTCATCGTGATCGACTTCACCGGCAGCGTGGACGGAGAGCCCTTTGAGGGCGGCGACGCCCGCGGCTACCTGCTGGAGCTCGGCTCCGGCCGGCTGATCCCCGGCTTCGAGGAGCAGCTCCAAGGCGTCAAGGCGGGCGACGAGCGCGAGGTCAAGCTGACCTTCCCCGACGACTACCCCGCCGAGCACCTGGCCGGCAAGGAGGCCTCCTTCGCGGTCGAGGCCAAGGAGGTCAAGGAGAAGCAGCTGCCCGAGCTCGACGACGAGTTCGCGGTGCAGTCCGGCGGCTACGACTCGCTCGACGAGCTGCGCGAGGACATCGCCGGGCGGCTGCGCGAGGTCGAGGAGCGCCAGATCGAGGGCGAGTTCCGCGAGGCCGCCGTCGACGTCGCGGTCGAGAACGCGGAGCTCGAGGTTCCCCACGAGCTCGTGCACTCCAAGGCCCACGAGATGTGGCACCGCACCGCCCGCCGGCTGCAGGCCCAGGGCGTCGACCCGAGCCAGTACCTCCAGATGAGCGGCAAGGAAGAGGAGGAGCTGGTCACCGAGGCCGAGCCCGAGGCCGAGCTGGCGCTCAAGCGCGAAGCAGTGCTGAACGCGATCGTCAAGGCCGAGGGCATCGAGGTCACAGACGACGAGGTGGAGGAGGCGCTGCGCGCCGCCGCCAGCCCCGCCGACGGGAGCCAGGTGAGCGACAAGCAGCTCAAGCGCGCCCTGAAGCGCGCCCGCTCCCAGGGCGCCGAGGACGCGTTGCGCGAGGACATCGCCATGCGCAAGGCCGTCGACCTGATCGTCGAGCACGCAAAGCCGATCTCGGTGGACCAGGCCGAGCGCGCCGAGGCCCGCAGCAAGATCTGGACGCCGGGCTCTTGACCGTCCGCGCCGCGGGCCCGACCTCGCCCATCGCTAGACTGGCCCGCCCATGAGCCCACTGGTCCCAATGGTCGTTGAGCAGACGTCGCGCGGCGAGCGCGCCTTCGACATCTACTCGCGCCTTCTCAACGAGCGCATCGTCTTTCTCGGCACCCCCGTCACCGACGACATCGCCAACCTGATCGTCGCCCAGCTCCTCCACCTCGAGTCGGAGGATCCCGACAAGGACATCTCGCTCTATGTGAACTCGCCGGGCGGATCCGTCTACGCCGGCCTCGCGATCTACGACACGATGCAGTTCATCAAGCCCGACGTGCAGACCATCTGCGTCGGCATCGCGATGTCCATGGGCGCACTGCTCCTCGGCGGCGGCGCGGAGGGCAAGCGCATGGCGCTGCCCAACGCCAAGATCCTGATCCACCAGGTCTCGTCCGGCTTCCAGGGCCAGGCCACGGACATCGAGATCCACGCCCGCGAGATCATCGACGTGCGCCAGCGCCTCGACAAGATCCTCGCCAAGCACACCGGCCAGGACTTCGAGAAGGTCACGCGCGACACCGAGCGCGACTACTTCATGAGCGCGGAAGAGGCGAAGGACTACCACCTCATCGACCGCGTCATCAGCGAGCACTAGCCGGCTGCAAAGCGTCGCCTGCCTGCGTCATCGGTCGCTCGCGTGCATTCGCACGCGTCGCTCTCTCTTCCTTGGCATGCTCGCTTTTCGCTCGGCTAGAGCTCGCTAAGGGGCGCCGATTTTCCCGCTGACGGCCGATCGCTCCAAGCTGCACACCGTCCGCGAGCGGGGGATTCGACGAACGTCCATTTCGTACCGCCATAGGGGTACAACCGGGACGTTCGTGCTCCTGGGCGCTAGCCCACCGGCCCGTCGACTTGCTCGACCGCCTCGAGCGCCTCCAGGTCGTCCTCGTCCAGCTCGACGTCGCCTGCCGCCAGGTTCTCCTCCAGGTGCGCGACCGAGGTCGTGCCCGGGATCAGGAGCATGCGGTCGTAGCGCGCCAGCAGCCAGGCGAGCGCGACCTGCGACGGCGTCGCTCCGTGCTTCTCCGAGACCGCGCTGACGGTCGGGTCCTCGGCGAGGCGGCGCGGGCCGCCCGTGAAGGCCGACCCGAGCGGGAAGTACGGCACGAACGCGATCTCGTGCTTGCGGCACAGCTCGACGACCGGGTCGTCGTGGCGGTCGAGGATGCTGTAGCTGTTCTGCACCTCGCCGACAGCGACGAGCTCGAGCGCGCGCTCGACGCCCTCGGCGCTCACGTTCGAGATCCCGATCAGGTCGAGCTTGCCCTCCTCGCGCAGGTCCTCGAGCGCGCCGAGCTGCTCCGGCAGCGGAACGCCGGGACCGTGGTCGTCGTCGCCGAGCATGCGGAGGTTCACGAGATCCATTCGCTCCACGCGAAGCGAGCGCAGGTTGTCCTCGACGGCGTCGCGCAGCTCCTGCGGCGACATCGCGGGCACAAAGGTGCCGTCGGCGTCCCGGCGCGCGCCCACCTTGGTGTGCATGGCTGACACACCGGGGGAGGCCCGCCGGTACGACAAGAAGAGGCTTGATCCTGGGACTAGCACCACCACCCATGCGGCGCGACGAGCTCGCCGAGTTCCTGCGCCACCACCGCGAGCGAACCAGCCCCGCGAGCGTGGGCATCGATGCGAGCGGGCGGCGGCGTACGCCGGGTCTGCGCCGCGAGGAGGTGTCGCAGCTGGCCGGCGTCGGGCTCTCCTGGTACACCTGGCTCGAACAGGGACGCGACATCATGCCGTCGGAGAGCGTGCTCGATGCGCTGGCCCGCGTGCTCGACCTCGACGCCGCCGAGCGCACGCACCTCTATGACCTCGCGGGAGTGGCCCTGCCCGCGTCGGGCGAGCCGTACCCGACCGAGGCGCCGCAGGAGCTGCTCGACATCGTGGCCGGGCTGGAGCCGAACCCCGCCTACCTGCTCGATCCGCGCACCGACGTGCTGGCGTGGAACGCCGGCGCGCTGCGCGTGCTCGGCGACCCCAGCCTCGCGCCCGACGGCGCGCGGAACCTGCTCTGGTGGCTGTTCACCGACCGCAAGACCCACCCGTCGACGTGGGCGACGACGGGCCGGCGCACGCTGGCGCGATTCCGCGCCGAGCACGCGCGCCACTTCGGCGACCCCGCATTCCTGGAGCTGATCGTACGCGCTGCTGCAGGCGAGCCCGGCGTTCCGCGAGCTGTGGCCGCGGCACGAGGTGCTCGACGCCCAGCTAGGCACGAAGGACATCGACCACCCGGAGCTTGGACATCTGACCCTGAATCACCTTCAGTCGACCCGACCAGCCACCCGGCCCTGCGCCTCACCCAGCTCGTCCCCGCCGACGTGGCCACGCGCAGGGCGCTCGCCTAAGCCTGACGTCCCGGTCGCCGAGGCGCTCGCCGTGGTTTCTGGGGTGAGAACATCTGCTCTCGCTGGAGCAGCCAGCGGCTGCGGCACGGCCGAGACGATGCGCCGCGCCTTCGGTCGCAGGGTGGGCGTCGCCCCCGCCCACCACCGGGCCAGATTCAGCCGCCGGCCCGAGAAGATCATGTGAGTGAGGCGCACCAAGGCCTAGGGTCTTGGGAGTGGAGCCGAACACGTTCACGGGGGTTGCCCTCGATCGGGCCGAGGACGGCCGGCGCCAGGACGCGGCCTGGGTCGAGGGGCAGCGGCGGCATCCGACCGCCCGCGCCCTTGTGGCCGGCAGCGCGGGAATTCCCGTCGAGGACGGCCGGCTGCGGCTGCAACCGCTGCCCGAGGATCCCCCGGGCCAGCCGCTCTTGCTCGGGATCGACGACGAGGGCCCGGTCTTCGCAATCGACGAGGACCCGCCGCCATCGGATGCCACACGGCCGCAGCTCATCGGCGCCGGCGGGCGCCGCGGCGAGCCCGCGCCCGAGCAGCCCGGGCGTGTAGGGCTCCGGGACGCCGCGACCTTCCTGTCGCTCGAGGATGCTGCGCTCGCGTCGCTTGCGGCGGCGCTGATCAACTGGCACCGCGGCCATCGCTTCTGCGCGAACTGCGGCGCGGCGACGGAGGTCGTCGAGGCGGGGCTCACGCGCCACTGTGGGAGGTGCGATGTCGAGCATCACCCCCGTGTGGACCCGGTCGTGATCATGCTCGTGACCGACGGCCATAGGGTGCTGCTCGGCCGCCAGGCGGTCTGGCCCGAGGGGCGCTATTCGGCGCTTGCGGGGTTCGTGTCGCCGGGCGAGAGCCTCGAGGAGGCCGTGGCGCGGGAGGTTTTGGAGGAGACCGGCGTGGAGATCGGAGGGCCGGGCTACGTGAGCTCGCAGCCGTGGCCGTTCCCGGCTTCGCTGATGGTGGGATTCGAGGCGGAGTGGGCCGGCGGCGACCCCGACACGCGCGACGGTGAGCTCGAGGACGTGCGTTGGTTCAGCACGGATGACGTCGAGGCGGCCATGAGCGTGGACGGGGACGACTGGGAGACGCCGGTGGGCGACTCACCGGCCGGGCTGCTGCTCCCGCCGCGCGCCGCGATCGCGCGTCGGTTGATCGAAGGCTGGCTGGAGCGACAGCGTGCGGGTTGAGCTAAAGGCAGGTACCCGGCGGTCGATTGCGAAACTGTGCGGTACCCTCGTCCGGCTGAGGGTGAGAGAAGAGCACTGTGGCTCGACCTACTGACTCAAACGAACAGCTCCTCTGCAGCTTCTGCGGCAAGTCCCAGCGACAGGTCAAGAAGCT
>JBBQRG010000040.1:0-27485 GCA_038215095.1 Solirubrobacterales bacterium
ACTGAAAATCGTGGTGTCGCCGGTTCGATTCCGGCCCTCGCCATCTGCTGGCTGCGGCGCATCGCCTGGCGGCGTCATCGGTCGCTCGCGTGCGGAGCACGCGTCGCTCCCTGCTTCCGCCGCCAGGCGGGCGCCTCGCTCAGCAGCCGGCGAGGGCTGCGCCCTCGCCTAAGGACAACGCGGATTGAAGGCGGGGTCCAGCCCGAGCACGCCCGCGACCGCGCGGGCGGCGAGTAGCTCGTCGTACGGCGCTTGCCCGGCGAGCGCGATCACGGTGCCTTCGAGGGCTCCGACGAATGCCAGCGCAACCGTCCGGGTGGGCGGGCCCGGCGGGATCGTCCCGTCTCTGCGGCCGGCGTTGGTCAGGCGGGCGCAGCGCTTGACCAGCCCATCGGTGACCCGCTCGATCTCGCGCCCGACTGGATGGTCCTGGCCGCTGAACTCGAGCCTCAGCGCCATGATCACGCGGGCGATGTCCCGCCGGCAGAAGACGGCGTGGCCGCGCGCCAGCGCGATCAGCTCACCAGTTGGATCTGGCTCTTGCTTGACCGGGTCGCCAACCTCGCGCGTCCAGGTCTCGTTGACCCACTCGATCACCGCCAGGGCCAGATCCTCCTTGTCCTTGAACTGGTGATACAGCGCGCCGCGGGTGTAGCCCGCCTCTCGCGCCACCTGTTCGAGCACGAGATTCCCGTAGCCGTAGCGGGAGAGGCCCCTGGCGGCGGACTCGAGCAACGCGCTCCGCGAGCGGGCGCGCCGCTCGATCTGGGTAGGTCGGGTACCTACGTGCATGTATGTATGTATAGTACCCACCGTGCCGGCGAGCCTCGCGAACACTGCACACAGCTCCCATCCCTGGTGCATCCACGAGCTGACCCGCGACTTTCGGCTCGAGGACGTGTGGGCACTGCCAACGCCGGGCGACCCGGACGACTTCCCTCGGCTGGTGCGGCTGATGTCGTCGTTCGACATGGAGCGGAGCTCCTCCGCTGCCGCCCGCACGCTCTTCGCGATCCGGTGGAAGCTCGGCGAGCTGTTCGGCTGGGACAGCCCCGACGCCGGGGTCGGCTCCAGGGTGCCGACGCTTCGCGACCGGTTGCCGGCGGATCTGCGCGATGCCCCGTCCGGACCGGAGTTCGCCGGGTTCCCGTTCAGCTCGCTGTACCTGACCGGCGACGAGTGGGCCGCGGAGATCGCCAACGGGACGATGCACGGGGTCATGCACGTCGGTTGGGTCCCGGACGGGGCCGGCGGCTACCGCGGACAGATGGCCGTTCTCGTGAAGCCGAACGGACTGCTCGGCGCCGCCTACATGGCCGCGATCAGGCCGTTCCGTCACCTGATCGTCTACCCGCGGCTGATGCGAGACATCGAGCGCGAGTGGCGGGCGCGCGCCGGCGATCCGAGACCGGCGCGCGCCTAGATCAGCCTCAGGCGCTCGGCGCGCCCACCCGGTCGGCGAGAAAGTCCTCCCAGGTCCGGTGGCCCACGGCGCGGTCCGGTGCCAGGTTCGCGCCATCCCGGAATGCGCGGGCGGCCTTGCCCGGGAGCCGAAGCGGCACGAGGGGCCGGTGCTTGCCATGGGCCTGCAGGTAACCGCGGACCAGCTCCCGCATCTCGTACGTTCGCGGGCCCGCCATGTCGGGCACCAGGCCGGCCGGCGCGCCGAGCGCCAGCTCCACGAGCCGGGCCGCCACCTCGTCGGCGTCGACCGGCTGGAACCGGAGCCCGGTCGGAACCGGCACCGCCGGCATCTTCGTCATCTGGCTCACCGTGGTGAAGATCAGGTCGTGGAACTGGGTGGCGCGCAGCGTCGTCCAAGGCACGCCGGAGTCGGCCACGGCCTGTTCCGCCGCCAGCTTGGATCCGAAGTAGCCGAACATGGCGCGGTCGATGCCGCTGGCGATCGGGATCCTGTCGGCCCCGACGACCGAGATGAACACCAGGTGGCGCACGCCCGCCTGCGACGCGGCTCGGGCCAGGTTCTGCGCCTTGTCCCCGTCGCCCTTGGTGCTGCCCGCGCAGTGCACGACGGTCTCGGCCCCGGCCAGCGCGGCTTCGACCCCCTCGTTCTCCGCAAGGTCCGCGGTGACGAACTCGACTCCCTGCTCAGGCTCGTGGCGGTGCCGGCTGAGCACCCGGACGTCGCACCCGGCGTTCCTCAGGCGCGGCACGACGAGCCGCCCAAGCGTGCCCGTGCCGCCTGTGACCAGGATCTGTGATGTCACGATTTCCTCCTCGTAATGTGTCCCATTGACAGGTAGACACGGCGCGAGCGCGGAATGTGACCAATGGACGAGAACGAACGGCTGGCGGAGAGGTTCGAGCAGAGCCGGACGCACCTGTGGGTGGTCGCCTATCGGATGCTCGGGTCGCGCAGCGAGGCCGAGGACGCGGTCCAGGAGGGGTGGCTGCGCGTCAGCCGCGCCGACACCGGCGAAGTCGAGAACATGGAGGCATGGCTGACGACCGTCGTCGCGCGCGTCTGCCTGAACATGCTGCGCGCTCGCTCCTCGCGCCGCGAGGAACCGCTCGACGAGCGTTTCCCGGACGTGGTCCTGAGCGGTGTCGACGCGGACCCCGAGCACGAGGCGCTGCTGGCCGACTCCGTCGGACTCGCGCTGCTCGTCGTGCTCGAGAAGCTGTCGCCCGCTGAGCGGGTCGCGTTCGTCCTGCACGAAATGTTCGCGGTGCCCTTTGAGGAGATCGCGCCGATCGTCGGGCGCTCGGGGCCCGCTGCCCGGCAGCTCACGAGCCGGGCGCGCCGGCGGGTGCGCAGCGCACACGCCGAGCCGGACGGCGACCTGGCGCGCCAGCGCGAGGTCGCCGACGCGTACTTCGCCGCAGCGCGCGACGGCGACTTCGACGCCCTCGTCGCCGTGCTCGACCCCGACGTCGTGCTCCGAGTCGACGGTGGCGCCGGTCACCCGGAGCTGTCGAGGGTTATCCGCGGCGCCCGAGCGGTCGGCCGGGGAGCGGTGGCCTTCTCACGGCTTCCACTGGTCGCGCGCCGGGTGCTTGTCAACGGCTCGCCCGGCTTCATGGCGTTGAAGGAGGGGCGGCCGTTCTCGCTGCTCGGCTTCACCATCCGCGGCGGCAGGGTCGTCGAGATGCACGTCCTGCGCGATCCCGAGCGGCTCGCGGCGCTCGACCTCACTGCTTTCGACCGCTGAACGATTTTGTGCCCTCCTGCGACGTTCTAAGAGAGGTATGTGCCCGGTGGACGGCAACAAGGTGCTGGTGATCGCGCTGGACGCGGCCGATCCAACGCTCGCTCTCCGCTGGGCCGAGGAGGGCCAGCTGCCGACGCTTCGTCACCTGACTCAGATCGGCGCCACCGCACGGCTGCACTCGATCGGCGAGGTCTACGAGTCGTCGGTGTGGCCGACGATCGTGACCGGCTGCATGCCGGGCAAGCACGGCCACTACAGCTGGCGTCGCATGCGACCGGGCACCTACGACATGTGCTTCGCCGCCGGCCGGCTGTCGCGGCGCCCGTTCTGGTCGCTGCTGGCCGATCCGCCCGCCGGGAATCGAGATCACCGCGTCCTGCTGGCGGACGTTCCCGACATGAAGCGCCGCGCCGACGACCGGATCACCGAGCTGATCGGCTGGGGCCAGCGCGCGCCGACGCGGCGGGAGTCCTGGCCGCCCGACCTCTACGAGAAGGTCGTAGCGCGCTACGGCCGCTATCCCCGTTGGCTCAACGACGACATGGTCCGTCGCGGCCGGCGCGCGCAGCGGCGCTACCTCCGGACGCTCGAGCGCAAGCTGGAGCGGCGGCAGGCACTGCTGCGCGAGCTGCTCGCCGAGCACCCCTGGGACCTCGCGATGGTCTCGTACTCGGAGCCGCACAACGCGGGGCACATCTTTCACCGGTACCACGAACCCGGGACCTGGGCGTACGACGAGCGTTACGCGGAGGACTTCGCGGGAAGCCTGCTCGACGTGTACCGAAGCGTCGACCGGCGCCTGGGCGAGCTGATCGAGCAGGTGCCGGAGAACACCACGGTAGCGGTCATCTCGGGGCAGGGATTCAGGCTGAACACGAACGGCCTGCACCTGCTCCCGCGCGTGCTTACGGCGCTCGGCTACCAGGTGCCGCGCACAGCGGCCTCGCCGTCGCTGGCGATGAAGGCCACGCGCACCATGCTGCCGTGGTCGGTTCGGCGCTGGGTCAACGCCAGGCTGTCGCAGGACAAGCGGGAGGGAGTGATGCAGCGGATCTGGCGCGAGTCGACGGACTGGGCACGGACCCGCGCCGTGGCCGAGCCCGAGTTCGGCTACTCCTGGATCCGGATCAACCTGCGCGGCCGGGAGCCCCAGGGGACGGTGGAACGGGGTTCCGAGTACGACGCGCTCTGCGAGGAGATCGCGCACGAGCTCCGGCAGCTGCGGAACGTCGAGACGGGCAACCCGGCGGTCGTGGATGTGGTCCGCACGGACAGCTTCGCCGCCGGCGAGCACGCTCATGAGCTGGCCGACCTCCACGTGCGCTGGTCGCGCGACGAGCTGGTGCGGGAGGTAAGCCATCCGCGGATAGGGACCATCGGGGAGAACTTCGGCGACTTCCACTGGAGCACCCACACCGACGAGGCCTTCCTGATCGCGGCCGGGCCGGATATCCAGGCCGGCGCGACCAGCCCAACCGGCCACATCACCGACATCGCACCGACCCTGCTGCATCTGATGGGGGCGCCCGTGCCGGTCGAGATGGACGGCGACGTCCTGACGGACCTGTTCGAGCCGTCGGCGCTGGACTCCAGTCCGATCCGCCGCGAGGAGATTCCGTGGGACGAAGACCCGTGGAGCGAACGGTCGCCGACGCCGGCGAGTTGAGCCTTCCCCCGGGGCCGCCGCTGCCGCGCCCGGTGCAGGCGGTGCTCATGGCCTTCGCCCGGCCGGCCTTCCTGCAAGGGTGCCTGCGGCGATACGGGACCTGCTTCACCGTGAGGCTGCCGGCCGGCGCCACGTTCGTCGTGGTCGCCGACCCGGCCATGATCAAGGCGGTCTTCACGGGCGATCCCGACCTCCTGTTCGCCGGGGAGGCCGAGCGCATGCGCCTCGAGCCGATCGTCGGGCGGGAGTCCGTCTACCTGCTCGACGGGAACGCCCACCTGCGCTGGCGCCGGCTGATGTCGCCGCTCTTTCACGGTGAGATGGTCCGGGGCTACGGCGAGCTGGCCCGGCCTGCCGTCCTGCGGCAGCTGCGCCGGGCCCCGTCGGGCCGGCCGATACCCGTGCACCGGCTCATGCACGCGATCCACCTCGAGCTGAGCGTGGACGTGGTCCTGGGGATCGAGGCAGGCGAGCGCCGCGAGAACCTCAAGCGCCTGCTCGATCGCACGCTCAAGTGGACCACGCGGCGGCCCCGGGTCGCGATGGCGCCCTGGCTACAGCGGGGTTCGCGCTGGGGTCCATGGGCGTGGATGCGCCGGGACATCGCGGCGCTCGACGAGGCGCTCTTCGAGGAGATCAGGGCGCGACGGTCGAACCTGGGCTCGGACGAGCGTCCCGATGTGCTCTCCGCCCTGCTGCGGGCCGCGGAGCGCGAGGGCACCCCGGTCAGCGACCGCGAGCTGCGAGATCAGCTCGTCACGCTGTTCGTGACCGGGCTCGAGCCGATGGCGGCGGCGCTTCCGGCTGCCCTGCTTCTCCTGTTGCGCAACCCGCCGGCGCTGGCGCGCCTTCGCCGCGAGCTCGAAGACGGCCAGGGTGTTTACCTCGAGGCGGTGGTCCGGGAGGCCCTTCGCCTCGAGCCGGGCCGCACCCTGGTCGGTCGCAGGCTGCGCGCGCCGCTGCAGCTCAACGGCTACCTGTTGCCCGCCGGGACGACCGTGACACCGAGCATCCGCCTGACCCATCGCCTGCCGGAGGTCTACGCTGACCCGCTCACCTTCCGGCCCGAGCGCTTCCTGGAGCGCGCGCCAGACACCTACACCTGGATCCCGTTCGGCGGCGGGACGAGGCGGTGCGTGGCCGCCGGCTTCGCCACTCTCGAGATGAAGACGGTGATCGCCACGATTCTCACGCACGGAAATCCTCGCCTGGCGACGCGGCGGGCGGCCGCCGGTGGGCCCCGGGTGATCTTGGACACCCCGCGCTAGCCGGTCACCGGTCCGTCGTGTGCCCCTGGCGATCGTCGCGCGCCAGCACCCGCGGGCTGTCGGTGATCAGCCTCCGCTTGCGCAGGCCCGCCAGTCCCAGGCCCAGCTCGCCGAACGAGACGAGCGTGACCTTCTCGGGGTGCAGGGAGACGCGATAGTCGACGGCCGAGAGCTGCTGCGTGTGGCCGTCGATCTCGATCTCGAAGCCCGCAGCGGTGGGGTGTACCTCGACCCGGACCGTCGACGTGGCCGGGACGACGAGCGGCGGCGCGCTGCCGCCGTGCATCGCGATCGGGGTGCACACCACGGCCGGCGTGGTCGAGACGAGCACCGGGCCGCCGGCGGCCATCGAGTAGGCGCTCGACCCGAGGGCGGTCGCGAGGACCAGCCCATCGCCGGCGAGGCGCACGTAGAGCTCGTCGTCCACGGAGACGTCGACGATCACCTGGCCGCCGGCCCGGCGGACCACCACGAAGTCATTGACGGCCCACAAGTCCGGCGCGTCGGCGGGCTTGATCGCGAGCGCCGGGAAGCGGCGCGGGGTCCAGTCGCCGGCCCAGGTGTGCTCCAGCGCCTCGGCGAGCTCGTCGGCGGGCACGGCCGTCAGCGCGCCGAGGCTTCCGCACGCCACGCCCAGCACGGGCGCGCTCTCGGGCGCCGCCGCGCGCAATGCGGAGAGCACGGTCCCGTCCCCGCCCAGCGCGACCACGAGGTCGCCCGTCTCGAGCTCGGCTCGGTCCGCGACCTGGCGATCCTGGCTGCCGACGGCCGGGATCTGCACGGTGTCCAAGCCGTGCTCGGCGGCCCAGCGCTCGAGCACCTGCAGCGGTGCGTCGATCGAGCGCGTCGGGTGGACGACGAGCGCGACGCGCGCCGGCTCGGGCAACTCGCTCAATTCTCGATCGTGACGAGCGTGCCGATCGGCATGTACGGATACACCTTCGCGGCCGCCGCGGCCGGCAGCTCCACGCAGCCGACGCTCTGGGGCGTGCCGAACGTCGCCCGGTTGAAGGCGTGCACCGCGTCGCCGCCGTTGAAGTAGCTGACCCACTTGATGCCCGGGTCGCTGTAGTGGGAGCCGTCGGGGTTGGTGCCCGACATCGTGGTGACCGAAAGGTGCTCGAACACCGGGAAGGTCCCCAGTGCGGTGGGCGCCGCGGCGACGCCGGTGTTGCCCGGCGTGGTGATGACGTCGTGGCCGTTGTGCCACAGGGTCAGCGACTGGGGCGAGCTCTCGCGGTGCACTTGGACGTAGCTGTAGCCGCCCCCGATCCGCTTGTCGGCGACGGCGTCCGCGAGCAGCGCGTGCCACAGCTTCGGCCCGGCGAAGCCGTCGGCCTGCAGGCCGTGCCGGTTCTGGAGCTTCATCACCGCGCCGCGCGTGATTTCGTTGGCGTGGCGGGGCTGCCACATGCGGCGAAGCTCGCCGGGCACGTTGGAGTAGCGCCACGAGAAGCTCCCCTGGGGAGGCCGCACGGCCGCGCTGACCTGAGCCGCCTCGGTGCGCGCGACGGCGGCGCCGGCGGGCCGCCACTGCACCGGCAGGTAGCCGAGCGACGCCAGCAGCTGGTGCAGCCGCAGCGTCGACCCGGGTGGCACCGTCCAGTCGAGGCTGCCCGTGTGGTGCACCGCGCCGTCGCCGCCGACCAGGTCGGCGGCGCGCGGCAGGCGCACCCGCACGTGGGCACCCAGCGGGAGGCCCACGCCGGCCGGCGTGAAGCCGAGCGTGTAGTCATCGAGCTTGCGCCAGCGGCCCGGCGTGGCGGGCGTGACCTGGGGCCGGCCCGAGCCGAGCGCGTCGTCGACCTTCTTGGAGAAGGCCAGGCGCAGGGTCGTGGTGGGGGTCAACTTCGTGCCCGGGGCCGGGCTGGCCACCAGGGCGGCGCCGCGGCTCGGCGGGAACCAGGTCAGGCGCTCGGGTGGGCCGAGGCGCTCCCAGGGCCGCGCCGCGCTGGCAACCGCCAACGTCCCGGCGACGGCGTGACGTGCGACCGGCAGCGAGCGCGTTCCGCGCGCGACGCGGTGGACGGGCGCGGGGCTCGAGGCGCCGTACGCGACGGCGTCGACGGGCTGGTCGAACGCGATCCGCAGCGCCGAGCCAGGCGCGACGGTGAGCCGGTCGCTGCGCAGGTGTGCCGCGGGCGCCGCAAGCGCGAGGCGCTGGCGCTTCTGGGCACCGAGCAGCCACGACGTGGCGCCGGGCCGCCGCACTGCGACCTGCACGGTCACGCGCTCGCGGGGAGCGATCACCCCGGCGCGCGGCGTCAGCCGACCCTCGCGGAGCGTCGCCGGTATGGCACGCCCGCCAGGACCGAGCACCGTTGCGGACTCGACCTTGCCGCCGAGGAACCCGACCTCCACGCGCGCGAGGGCGTCGGGATCCGAGGCAAGCCTGACACCGGACCCGAGGTACACCGCGGCGCCGATACCGGCGGCGAGGGCCGCCAGCACCCCGGCCACGATCCAGCCGCGACCTGCGCGGCGGCGCGGCGCGCGCCTCGGTTCGCGGAGGCGAGGGGGAGCGATCTCGGTGGCCACAGCCCGTAACGATAGGCACCTGCGACGGCGTCAGCGAAGGTGCGCAAGGATCGCGTCAGCCGTCTCGCCCGGCGCCTCCTCGGCCAGGTGATGGCCGCAATCGATGCCCTGCCCGACAGCGGTGCGTCGACCCAGTCCCGCCAGACCTCGAGGGGGTCGCCGTAGAGGTCGACCAGCTCATCGCGAAGCGTCCAGAGGACCAGGGTCGGGCAGCGAACCTTGCGGCCGGCGTCGCGGTCGGCCTCGTCGTGTCGCGGTCGATGCCCAGGCCGGCCCGGTAGTCCTCGATGGTCCAGCCGGCGCATGAGCTCCACGATGTCGCCCGCCATCGAGCGCTTGGAGTACGGCGCGTGGTCCTCGGTCGGAGGCGGCTTGGAGGAACCGCCGTAGCCGCGCAGGTCCGGACACACGACCGTGTGGCTCCCGGCCAGGCGGGCGGGCTACCCGATGCCAGGTCGCGTGAGTGCGCGGGTGGCCGTGCAGCAGCACCACCGGCGGCCCGGCGCCGCCGTGACGCACTCGACGCTCGGCCTCTCCGGTGTCGACCCGCTCCAGCGCGAAGTCGTCGAAGAACACGGGAGGCGAAAGCTAGACTGCCCCGTCCGATGAAGCGACTCGCATCCTTGATCGCCGTGGCGGCGGTCGTGGCCCTGGCCGGCTGCGGCAGCGACTCGACCTCCAGCCCGCTCGAGGAGGGGCTCGGCTACCTGCCCAAGGACGCGCCGTTCGTGGTCTCCATCGACACGAACGTGCAGGGCTCGCAGTTCAAGTCGATCGGGGCCATCCTCGACAAGTTCCCGCTGGGCGGCCAGATCAAGCAGAGCCTCGAGACGCGCCTGCGCCGCAACAGCAAGGTCTCCTTCAACAACGACATCAAGCCGATCCTGGGCAACCCGTTCGTCGTGGGCGGCATCCACGCGAAGAGCGTCACCGACGGGCGCAAGGACAACGAGTTCGTGGGCTCGCTGAAGGCAAAGGACAAGGACAAGCTCGTGTCGCTCGTGAAGAAGCAGGGCGCCAAGGACGACGGCGACAAGAACGGCGCCAAGCTCTACAAGGACAACAACGGCGCCGAGTTCGCCATCAAGGACGACGTGCTGGTGGTCGCGGGCTCGAAGCCGATCCTCGAGGCGGCGCTCGCGCGCCGCGACGGCGACAGCCACATGGCCCAGGACACCTTCGACAAGGGCGTCGAGGGGCTCCCCAAGGACGCGCTGGTGCGCGTGTACGCGGACGTCGCCGGACTGATCCGCAGCGACCCGGCCTCGAAGGACGCCCAGCGCATCAAGTGGGTCAACTCGCTGACCACGCTCGGCGCGACCCTCCAGACCCGCGACGACGCGGTGAACGTGGACTTCAAGCTGAAGGCCAAGCCCGGCCTGACCGACAGCGACCTGCCGGTGGCAGCCGGCGACAAGGCGCCGGGCGTGGTGGAGCGCAACGGCGAGGTGGGCTTCAGCCTCCGCGACCCCTCCCAGCTGATCAAGTTCGCCCAGTCGGCCGCGCAGGCGGTCAGCCCGGCAAGCTTCGGTCAGTACACGGCCGGGAAGACCCAGATCCAGCAGCGCTACCACGTGAACCTGGACACCGACGTGATCGACCAGCTGAACGACGATATGGCCACCACGACCTCGGTGAACGGGAAGTCGTCCTCTCGGGTCGAGCTGAAGGACCCCGCGGCCTTCAAGCGGACGCTGAAGAAGATCGCGCCGGCGCTGCCCGACCTGAGCAGTGGCGCGGCGGCGATCTCACTGCCGAAGAATGGCCAGGACCTCTACGGCCTGTCGATGCGCGGCGGCAGGAAGTTCGTGTTCGGCGTGATCGGCAAGGTGTTCGTGGTGAGCAACAGCGCGGCCGACGCCAAGAGCTTCGCGGCCGAGTCGCCCACGCAGATCGGCGACGCCAAGGGCGCCGGGGTGCTGAAGGCCGACGCCGAGCAGGTGGCGAACGCCGCGCTCGCGCGCCTCGGCCCGCGGCTCGGCCTCGGCGGCGCGTTCGGCACCCGCCTCTTCACGCGCCCGCTGGGCGCGCTGAACGGGTCGGTCAGCTCGACCACGAGCGGCATGAGCGGCAAGCTCACGCTCGGCCTCGACTAGCCGTTGCGGAAGCGCTCGGCTCGGCCGAGTGCGCACCGTCCGCTTACGACCAGGAGTCCCAGGCCCGCAGCAGCGGGAGCGGGTCGATCGGGTGGCCACCGGCGTACCAGGGGCCGTCCCACACCTCGAAGTGCAAGTGCGCGCCGCGCGCGTCGCCGGTGGCGCCCACCTCGCCGATCAGCTGCCCGGTGCGCACCCGCTGGCCCTGCTTGACCACGGTCGAGCCGGTCCTCAGGTGCATGAACACGTAGTCGCGGGTCTCACCCTCACCGTCGAGCACGACGTAGTTGCCGGCCCTGCCGGCCTGGTACTGGACGGTCTCGATCACGCCGCCGCGCGGCGCCACGATCGGGGTGCCCTCGGCGGCCGGCAGGTCCTGGCCCTGATGGGTGTGGCCGGGCCGCCCGACGCCGAAGCGCGCGCCGGCGCCGCCGTAGGTGAACGGGCCTACCAGCGGGAAGCGGTGGTGGAAGAAGCTGAGCTCGGCGGACGAGCTGGCGCGCGGGGCGCGGCGGAGCTTGTGCCCGTGAAGATCGGCGCCGGCGACGCGCAGCACATACGCGCCCTGCGGCAGCACGCCAGCCTCGAGGCCGGTGAGTGGGAACGAATGGAAGCCGCGCGCCAGCTGGCCGAGGGCGATGGCGCGCACGGGCGCGCCCCGTGTCTGGGGCACGAGCCGCAGCCTCACCCGCGCGGCGGCGCTGATCCGGAAGCTCACGCGTGCGGGGCGGCCGTAGAGGAACAGTCGCGGGCGAGTGACGGAGAAGGCGCTGAGCACGGGGCCGCGGGGCCGGCGCGGGTGGTGCGCCTTCGTCCTGTGCTTCTTCACGGTCTGGCCGGCGACCGTGCCGCCGCCGCCGACGGTCGCGGGTGGTGGCGCTGCGCCGCCGCCGTCGGCCGCCATCGCTGGCGGGGAGGGGACGGCGACGGCGAGCGTCAGCACTGTCAGGAGGGCCTTACGGGACTGCACCTCCAGTTTGAACTCGGGATCCCGGCCGCTGTCCTTGAGCCGTGGGCGGAGTCTCGCTCAGGCTTCGTGCCCGGGCTCGATCCGCTTGGCGCGGTGGAACGGGAAGGGATCGTCGCCATGGCCGTTGTGCGCTGCGAACGGCTCCAGCAGCAGTGCCTCGTGATCCCCGCAGTCCAGCCAGCCCAGCACCCGCCCGGCGAACCAGCTCGAGCACTCGTCGAGGAGCGGCAGGCCCTCCGGCCCCTCGCTCCACGAGGCGCGCCCGAACTTGTCCACCTCGTCACCGGTCTCGCCACCGAAAAGCTCGACCAGGCCGGTGGCGTCCTCGGGCACCATGTGCACCGCCAGGGAGTCCACGCCCTTGGCCATCCGGTAGGTGCGGTTGTTCTTCGACAGGCAGACGACGAAGCGCGGCGGGTCGATGCTCGACTGGGTGGCGAAGCCGACCAGGCAGCCCTCGCGCTCGTCGCCGGCCGCGGCGGTCACGATGAACATCGGGTAGTCGAGCCCGCCCACCAGGGCGTCGAAGGTCTCGGCGACGTCGCTCACGAGGACATCCGGCTGAGCAGCTCGATGGCGCCGCGCTTGTTCAGCGGCTCGTTCAGGTTGCCGCACTTCGGCGACTGCACGCAGGACGGGCAGCCCGCCCTGCAGGGGCACTCCGAGATCAGCCGCAGCGCGTCGCCCACCAGCGTCTCGAAGCGCTCGTAGCCCATGCGCGTGATCCCGATGCCGCCGGGGTGGCCGTCGTAGATGAAGATCGTCGGGCGCCCGGTTTGATGTTGGAAGGCGGTGGACAGCCCGCCGATGTCCCAGCGGTCGCACATCGCGATCAGCGGCAGCACGGCGATCTGGCCGTGCTCTGCCGCGTGCAGCGATCCCTGCAGCACGTCCAACGGAAAGCCTGCGCGGCCGGCCGAGCCGGCCGCTTGGCCAACGGCGGGAAAGTCCTCGGCAAGGAACGGCTGCGGCAGCTCGTACCAGAGCGCCTGGGTCACGAAGTCCTGCTCGGGCAGGTCCAGCGTGAGCAGGTCGAGCACCTCGTGGTCGGCGACGCGCTTGCGCTGGTAGGCGACGACCTGCTCGGTCACGGACACGACTCCGAACGACAGCTCCACGCCGCCCACCTCGCGGCGCTCGCGCAGCTCCTCGATGTAGGTCTCCGACTCCTTCTTCGGCTGCGTGTACCAGTCGCCGGTGAAGGGCTCCACCAGTGCGCGCCGCCCGCGCAGGTCGAGGTCGCGCACCTCGTAGGCGGCCCCCATGTGCAGGTAGATGGCGCCGGGGTGCACGGCCGAGTGCGCGCGGGCCGACTCCACGCTGCCGATCAGCTCGCCGCCCGTGGACTCCACGATCGCAACCGAGTCGGGCGAGGAGGAGCGCAGAGCGATGTCCCCCGCCGGGTAGCCGGGGCCGCGCGGCAGGTAGCGCCCGCCGCGCTCGCGCAGGCGGCCGAGCTTCACGAGCCGCTGCGCGCCCTGCTCCCAGCGCGGCCCGAAGGCGTCGGCGTCCTCGCCGGAGAGCGGCAGCTCGTAGGCGGCCGCCGCAAGGTGGGAGAGGTGGATCTCCTCGGACTCGTGGTCGAGGATCGCCGCCTCGACGGGGCGCTCGAGGAAGTCGTCGGGGTGGCGGCAGAAGAACTGGTCGAGCGCGTCCTCGCCGGCCACGTACATGGCCAGGCCGGGAGCGCGGCGCCCGGCGCGGCCCCACATCTGGCGCAGGCTCGCAACCGTGCCGGGGAAGGTCACGCAGAGCGCGGCGTCGAGGTCGCCGATGTCGATGCCCAGCTCCAGCGCGTCGGTGGCCACCACGGCCAGCAGCTCGCCCTCGGCGAGCCGCCGCTCGAGCTCGCGCCGCTGGGCCGGCGTGTAGCCCGCGCGGTATGGCGCGATCCGCTCGGCCAGGTCGGCGCGGCCGCGGTCCTCCAGGCGCAGCTTGGCGAAGCGCTGGATCAGCTCCACGCCGCGGCGCGACTTCAGGAAGCAGATCGTCCTGACCTCGCGCTCCACCAGTTCGGCAAGCAGGCCCGCGGCCTCCGACAGCGCCGAGGCGCGCTTGCCGAGCGCCTCGTCCACGAGCGGCGGGTTCCAGATGGCCACCTGGCGCTCGGAGTGGGGCGCCCCGTCGCGATCGACGAGCTCGAAGTCGAGCCCGGTCAGCCGCGTGGCGAGGTCGGAGGGGTTGCGGATCGTGGCGCTCGTGAGCACGAAACGCGGCTCCGTGCCGTAGGCGCGCGCGAGCCTGCGCAGGCGGCGCAGCACGTTCGCCACGTGCGATCCGAACACGCCGCGGTACACATGCGCCTCGTCCACCACCACCCAGGCCAGGTTGGCCAGCACGTCGCCCCAGCTCTTGTGGTTGGGCAGTACGCCCACGTGCAGCATGTCGGGATTGGTGAGGATCAGGTTCGAGCGCTGGCGAATGGCGCGGCGGTCGTCCTTCGGCGTGTCGCCGTCGTAGATCGCGTGGCGCAGGAACTTTCCGCCGAGCTGGGACAGCTTGCGGGCCTGGTCCTGGGCGAGCGCCTTGGTGGGGTAGAGGTAGAGCGCGCGGGCGCTCGGGTCGCTGGCGAGCGTGTGCAGCACCGGCAGGTTGAACGCCAGCGACTTGCCGCTGGCGGTGCCGGTGGTCACGATCGTGTGGCCGCGCATCGCCGCCTCGAGCGTGTCGGCCTGGTGCGACCAGAGCGCCTCGACGCCGGTGTCCTCGAGCGCCTGGCGCAAAGCGGGATGGAGCTCTCGCGGCACCGGAGTCGAGTAGCCAGGCTTGGCCGGCTCGTCCCGCGTGGCCACCAGCTCCTCGTCGCCGCCCTCGGCGAGGACGGCGTCCCAGGGATGCTCGGTGCGCACGGCCTCGGCCACCGGCCCATGGTAGGCGCCGCCCTGCCCTTGCCAAGATAGGTCGCCGTGATCCGCTCCTTCCATCACTCGGACTTTCCGCTCGAGCTGTTGCGCGAGCACAAGCGGGCGCCGGTTACGGTGGTCCTGCCCGCGCGCGAGGTGGCCGGCACGATCGGGCCGATCGTGGAGCGGCTGCTCGGACTGGGCGACCTGATCGACCAGTTGCTGGTGGTGGACGCGGCCTCGCGCGACGGCACGGCCGAGGTCGCGGCCGGCCTGGGCGCCGAGGTGCGCCAGGAGGCCGAGCTGCTGCCGCAGTTCGGGCCGCCGAACGGCAAGGGCGACGCGATGTGGCGCGCTCTGTCGGCCGTGCGCGGCGAGATCGTGGTCTACCTCGACTCCGACACGCGCGAGTTCTCGGAGCACTTCGCCACCGGGCTGATGGGGCCGCTCGTCTGCCACGACGAGCTGAGCCTGGTGAAGGGCTTCTACCGGCGGCCGTTCACCGGGCCGGACGGGGCCAGTGAGCCGGACGGCGGCGGCCGCGTGACCGAGCTGACCGCCCGGCCGCTCCTGAGCGCCTTCTATCCGGACCTGGCCGGCTTCGCCCAGCCGCTGTCCGGTGAGCTGGCCGCGCGCCGCGAGCTGCTGGTGCAGCTCCCCTTCGCCACCGGCTACGCGGTGGAGACCGCGATGCTCCTGAACGCGCGCGACCTGCTCGGCGGCACCGAGGGAATGGCGCAGGTCGACCTCGACGTGCGGCTCAACCAGCACCAGCCGCTGTCGGAGCTCGGACCGATGGCGTACGGGGTGCTCACCGTGGTGTTGGAGCGCCTGCGCGCCGAGGGCCGCCTGACGGACGGGCCCACGCCGCCGCTGCAGACCGCCGACGGCAGGCTGATCGCGGCCGGCCTGGCCGAGCGGCCGCCGATGCAGAGCGTAGGCAGCCCCGCGTAGCCCGGCATGCCGCTGCGCTGCGTCTACACCGACCTCGACGGCACCCTGCTCGGGCGCGGCGGATCGCTGTTCCGCGACGGCGAGGGCGCCTTCACGCTGCTGCCCGGCCGGGCCCTCGAGGCCTGCCACCGGGCGGGCGTCGAGGTGGTGATCAAGTCCGGGCGCCGCAAGGCGCAGGTTATGGAGGACGCTCGCCTGATCGGCCAGACCTCGTACATCTACGAGCTCGGCGGCGGGCTCATGATCGACGGCGAGGAGACGATGCTCACCGGCGAGTTCCATCCCGAGGAGGGCCGGAGCGTGCACGACCAGATCGACGAGACGGGCGCGCCCGCGCTGCTGCTCGAGCGCTTCGAGCTCGAGCACCACGAGCCCTTCCACACCGGGCGCCAGGTCACGCACCTGTTCCGCGGCCGCGTGGACGTGCGCGAGGCGAACGAGCTGCTCGCAGCCGAGGGCCACGACGGGCTGCGCCTGGTGGACAACGGGTCGAACGCCTACCACCTCGTCCCGGCGGCAACCTCGAAGGCGAATGCCGTGGCCGCCCACATGCGCGCCCGTGAGTACAGGCCGGAGGAGTGCATCGGCGTCGGCGACTCGCGCGAGGACCTGGAGGTGGCGAGGGTCGTCGGCCGCTTCTTCCTGGTGCGGAACGCGGAGGTCTCGGGAGGGGGCGCCGAGGTCACGGAGTCCGGCTACGGCGAGGGCTTCTACGAGGCGGTCATCCGGTCGATCGCGGAGGCGTAGGGTTGACGCCGATGGTGAGCGCCGAAGAAGCCGTGAACGCGATCAACGACGTCTCCGGCGCACACGAGGGCCACCGCGCCGCGCACGCAAAGGGCACGCTGCTGAGTGGCAGCTTCACGGCCACGCCCGAGGGCGGCGCCCTGACGCGCGCGGCGCACATGCGGGGCGAGCCGGTGCGCGCCACGGTGCGCCTCTCGAACGGCGGCGGCGATCCGGGCATCCCCGACTACGCGCGCGAGGCACGCGGGATGGCGGTCAAGTTCTACCTGCCGGACGGCTCGAAGACCGACGTCGTCTCGATCTCGATCCCCTGCTTCGTCGTGCGCACGCCCGAGGACTTCCTCGACTTCACGCGGCTGCGAAAGCCCGACCCCGAGACGGGGCAGCCAGACATGGAGAAGCTCGGCGAGTGGCTGGGCAGGCACCCCGAGGCGGGACCGGCGATCCAGGCCGCCGTGGGCACCTCGCCGCCGGCCAGCTACGCGCAGGTGGCCTACAACGGCATCCACTCGTTTCGCTGGACCGGGGATACCCCCTCTGGGGGCACAGGTGACGGCGACTCGCGCTGGGTCAGGTACCGCTGGCAGCCCGAGGCCGGCGAGGCCTCGCTCGAGGACGAGGAGGCCCGCGCGCTCGGCAAGGACTACCTGCGGACGGAGATCCTCGAGCGGCTGCCGGTGGCCTTCAGGCTCAAGGTCCAGATCGCGGAGGACGGCGACCCAATCGACGACCCCACCCTCATCTGGCCCAGCGAGCGCGAGACCGTCGACGCCGGCCGCCTGGAGCTGACCGGCCCGGACACCGAGCGCGAGCGCGACGGCGACATCCTCGTGTTCGATCCCATTCGCGTCACCGACGGCATCGAGACCTCGGAAGACCCGATCCTGCTGCTCAGGCCGAAGGCCTATTCGGTGTCCGTGGAACGCCGCAGTCGCGCTCCGGCGCCGACTGCGTAACCTGGGCGCCATGTGTAGAAACATCCGCACCCTCCACAACTTCGAGCCACCCGCCACCGAGGACGAGATCCGCGCCTCCGCACTGCAGTACGTGCGAAAGGTCAGCGGCTCCACGAAGCCCTCGCAGGCGAACGCCGAGGCGTTCGACCATGCGGTGGACGCCGTGACGGCGATCTCGACCGAGCTGCTGGACTCCCTGGTCACCTCGGCCCCGCCGAAGGACCGCGAGGAAGAGGCGGCGAAGGCGAAGGCCCGGAGCGCCGCGCGCTACGCCGCGGCCTGACCACGGGTCACTCGATGGCCGCTTCGGCTCGTCACGAGTCCAACCGGCGCCTGCTGCGTGCCCGTGACGCGATGGACCGCAGCTATGCCGACGCGCTCGACATCGAGGCGCTCGCGGACTCGGTGCACCTATCGCGCGCGCACTTCATCCGGAGCTTCCGCGCCACGTTCGGGGAGACGCGGCACCGCTACCTGCAGCGGCGCAGGATCGAGCGCGCGATGGCGCTGCTGCGCGAGACCGACCGGCCGGCGACGGAGATCTCGCTCGACGTCGGCTTCTGGAGCCTCGGCAGCTTCAGCCGCACCTTCCACGACATCGTCGGCACCTCGCCGAGGGCAAACCGCGAGCGCGAGCAGGCGGCCCCGCGGGCGGCGATTCGTGCTGGCGTGCCCGGTTGCATCGCGATGGCGTGGGACCGGCCATCGAGCACTTTTGGAGAAGAAGCGCGCGCCAAGCGGGACTAGGTTGGCGGCCATGTTCAACCACATCACACACTCACACCTCTGGGTCCTGGACCAGGACGAAGCTCTCGACTTCTACGTCGGCAAGCTCGGGCTGGAGGTCAGCGCCGACGTCGACCTGGAGTTCATGCGCTGGCTGACGATCAACGTCCCCGGCGACCCCGGGCGGGAGATCCTGCTCGAGGTCCCGGGCGCCACGCCGTACATGGACGAGGCGAGCGCCGAGCAGATCCGCGACCTGCTCAGCAAGGGCGCGCTCGGCCTGGGGGTGATCCTCGCGACCGACGACTGCCGCGGCACCTACGAGGAGCTGCGGGCCAAGGGCGTGGAGTTCACCGAGGAGCCGACCGAGCGCTTCTACGGGATCGACTCGGCGCTGCGCGACCCGTTCGGCAACAGCATCCGGATCACCGAGCCCGCCCCGGTGCCGGCCGACCCGCCGGGCGCCTAGGTCCCGGCCAGCTCGCGACCCGCGGCCTCGAGCTCTTCGGGGGTCCCCGCCTCCCTCACCGAAGCAAGGTCGAGGATGCGGGCCTTGAAGGGCTCGAAGTCGTCCTTGCCCACCACCGCGTGGCAGGTGACCCCGGACTGCCGGCAGCGCGTCGCCACCTCGCCGACGATCTTGCCCTGCAACGTCTGGTCGTCGAGCCGGCCCTCGCCCGTCACCACGTAGGCCGCCCCGCGCATCCGATCGTCGAAGCCGATCGCATCGAGCACGTAGGGAGCGCCCGGCACCAAGCGCGCATTGCGAAACGCGTAGAGCCCGCCTGACAGCCCGCCGGCGGCGCCCGTCATCGGCTCGCCGCGCGGATCCCGCGGCGCGCGGGAGGCGAGCTCGTCGAGCCGCTTCTCCAGCCGCTTCACCATCGCGTCGTCGGCCCCCTTCTGCGGCCCGAACACCGACGGCGCCCGCTCCCACGGAGTGCGGACGTCGCACAGCACCTCCAACGCGGGCGCAACCCCCGCATCGTCGAGGGCCTCCACGGCGCCCGCTCCGCCGTCCGTGGTGGCCGAGCCGCCCACGCTCACGATCACCTTCTCCGCGCCGGCGCGGGCGGCCTCCGCGATCAGCTCCCCGGTCCCATAGGTGGAGGCGGCCCACGCGTCGCGCTCATCCTCGCGAACCAGCCGGAGTCCGCTGGCCTGCGCCATCTCCACCACCGCGCTGCCGTCGGGCAGCAGCGCCCAGGCGGCCTCGACCTCACGGCCGAGCGGATCGCTGACGAGCTCGGTGTGGCGCTCGCCGCCCAAAGTGGTGAGCAGCACGTCCATCGTGCCCTCGCCCCCGTCGGCAACGGGAAGCTCGACCGCCTCGCGTCCCGCCGCCCGCAGCCCCCGCGCCACCGCAGCGGCCACCTCGACCGCGTCCATCGTGCCCTTGAAGGAGTCGGGCGCTACGAGCACGGGCCGGCTCACCGGGCCACCGCGTCGGCGAAGGCGCGCTCCGCGTCCGTGCCGTGCACCGCGAACACGACCCGCTCCAGCGAGCCCTCGTGCGAGCGCGCCGCGCCCACCATCAGCCGCGCCGCCTCGTCCAGCGGAAAGCCGCCCACGCCCGTGCCGAAGGCGACCAGCGCCACCGACTTCGCGCCAAGCTCTTCGGCCTTCTCGAGCGTCGAGCGAGTGGAGCGCTCGATGATCTCCGCCGAGGTCGGCCCGCCGAGCTCCATCGTGGCGGCGTGGATGACCCAGCGCGCCGGCATGTCCCCGGCGGTGGTCTCGACCGCCTCGCCGAGGCCGATAGGCGCCTTCTCGTCGCACTCGCGCTGCACCTCCGGCCCTCCCGCGCGGCTGATGGCCGCGGCCACCCCGCCGCCGTGCTTCAGATCGGTGTTGGCGGCGTTCGCGATCGCGTCCACCTCCAGCTTCGTTACGTCGCCATTCACGACTTCCAGCTCGGCCATGCGCATATCCTCTCGCAGTGTCGATCTCGCCCCCTCCCATTCGTCACTAGGGTGAACGCGGCGATAGGCGCTGCGAAAACAGGAGGTCTTCCATGAGGTACATGCTCACCATCTACGGCGATCCCAGCGGGATGAGCGAGGCCAGCACGGAGGAGCGGCAGGCCGAGCTGGGTCGCTGGTTCACCTACACCGAGGATCTGCAGAAGTCCGGTGCGCTCGTGGCCGGCGACGCCCTCCAGGAGAGCGCCACCGCCACCACGCTCCGTTTCAACGGCGGCGGCGGCGAGCCGGCGGTCACCGACGGCCCGTTCGCGGAGACCAAGGAGCAGCTCGGGGGCTTCTACGAGCTCGAGTGCGCGAACCTCGACGAGGCCCTGGAGTGGGCGAAGAAGATCCCGGTGCGCGGCGGCGCGGTCGAGGTCCGCCCGGTCCAGGACTTCTCCCAGGAGGGCGCGGGCCAGTAGACGCGGGCAGCGCGCAGCTCGACCGCCTGTTCCGGCGCGAGTCGGGACGGGCGGTCGCAACGCTGATCAGGGTCCTCGGCGACTTCGACCTCGCAGAGGAGGCCGTGCAGGACGCCTTCGTGGTCGCGCTGGAGCGCTGGCCGCGCGACGGCGTGCCGCGCAACCCGGGCGCGTGGATCGTCACGACCGCGCGCAACGCGGCCATCGACCGCATCCGCCGGGCGCAGACCTATCAGCACAAGCTGCGCGAGCTCACGGCGCTGGAGGTCCCGCCGGTCGACGAAACCGAAGACGACCACGCTATGAGCCCGATTCCTGACGACCGGCTGCGGCTGTTCTTCACCTGCTGCCACCCGGCGCTCGCGCCGGAGGCGCGCGTCGCCCTCACGCTGCGCACGCTCGGCGGGCTGTCGACCCCGGAGGTCGCGCGCGCCTTCCTCACCGGCGAGGCGGCGATGCAACAGCGCCTCGTGCGCGCCAAGCGCAAGATCCGCGGCGCCAACATCCCCTACGAGGTGCCGGGCGACGCGGACCTGCCCGCCCGCCTCGCCTCGGTGCTGGCGGTGCTCTACCTCGTCTTCAACGAGGGCTACCTGGCCACCGCGTCGGACTCGCTGGTGCGCCGCGAGCTGTGCGAAGAGGCCATCCGGCTTGGGCGCGTGCTCGTGGGCCTGATGCCCGACGAAGCCGAGGCACGCGGCCTGCTGGCCCTGATGCTGCTCCACCACGCGCGCCGCGACGCCCGCACCGACGCGGCCGGCCGGATGGTGCTGCTGCCTGACCAGGACCGTTCCCGCTGGGACGCGGCCGTAATCGCGGAAGGCGTCGAGCTGATGCGGGCCGCGCTGCGGGGCGGGGCGGGGCCCTACACGCTGCAGGCGGCCATCGCCGCCGAGCACGCGCTGGCTCCCAGCGGGGAAGTCACCGCGTGGGGGCGCATCGCCGTCCTCTACGAGCGACTCGCCGAGCTCAACCCCTCACCGGTAGTGGAGCTGAACCGGGCGGTGGCGGTGGCGATGGACCAGGGACCCGAGCACGGCCTCGAGCTGATGGACGCGCTGGCCGCCGCGGGCGAGCTGGACTCCTACCGCCACCTGCACTCCGCGCGTGGCGATCTGCTGCTCAGGCTCGGCCGCGACGCCGAGGCGGCAGCCGCCTTCAGTCGCGCGCTCGAGCTGAGCGACAACGCTGTGGAGCGCGGTTTCCTGGAGCGGCGGCTGGCCGAGCTCAGCCGGTGACCCGCACGCGCGCGCGGCCGAGCTTCGAGCGGTTGCCGGCGGCGTCCCGGGCCCGGTAGGACACGTCCACGACCGCGCGCCTGTGGTGCCTGCGCGCGCGCTTCAGGTTGGTCTTGACGCGCTTGGTGAGCTTCAGGCGGAGCTTGACGCGCTTGTTCTTCGAACCGGTCTTCGTGACCTTGTGGAGCGCATAGGAGCGCTTTCCGATCCGCACTTGCGCCGACATCGAGATCCTGCAGGTCTCGGCCGGGCAGCGCGCGTAGCCGATCACGCCGCCGTTGTGCAGCACGCGCTGGCGGCGCTGCGTCTTGGTGCGCAGCTTCGGGGCCGTCTTGTCCTGGGCACCGCCGGCTGGCGGCAACGCGCAGGCGCCCGCGCCCTCGACCAGCCGGTAGACGGGCCCATCGAGCGACGCCGCGTAGGTGCAGCCGTTGCCCCCGATGGCGAAGTCCACCACCGACGGCAGGTCGATCAGGAACTGCTTGTCCGTGGCCATCGGCTGGGCAAGGCGCGCGCTGTAGATCTTGCCGAGCGACACGTCGCCGTAGAGGAAGCGCCCCAGCAGCGATGGCAGGGTGGCGTCGCGCACCACATAGCCGGCGACTATTGAGTGCCAGTTGTCGACGGCGGCCTGGTCGATCACCGGCAGCGTGCCGGTGGTGCAGGGCGTGGTGGAGCTGCCGTTGGCGAAGCTGCCCTCGCAGATGTTCCAGCCGAAGTCCGCGCCGCGGCCGCCGCCCTGGCTCGCGCGCGCCCAGTCGACCTCCTCGGTGGTGCCCTCGCCCACGTCGGCGATCATCAGGTCGCCGTTCGTGGGGTCGATCGTGAAGCGGAACGGGTTGCGCAGGCCGTAGGACCAGACCTCGGCGGCGCCCGGCGTGGCGCCGACGAACGGGTTGTCGGCGGGGATGTTGTAGCCGCCGCCCGGCCTCGGGTCGATGCGCAGCACCTTGCCGAGCAGCGAGTCCTTGTCGCGCGCGTTGGCGCCGCCGGTCCCGCCGTCGCCGGGCGCGAGGTACAGGTGCCCGTCGGGCCCGAACATCGCGGTGCCGCCGTTGTGGTTCGTCGCGCCGGGGTGGGGGATCACGATCACCGTGTGGCGGTAGGTGCCGTCCGCGTGGTCGGGATCGCCCGCGCGCAGCTCGTCGACCTCGACGTTGCCGTCCGAGTTGTTGAAGTAGGCGTAGAAGAGGCGACTCGTCTGGAAGTCGGGCCGGAAGGCGATCGAGAGCAGGCCGCGCTCGCCGTCGCTGACCAGGCCGCCCATCGTCAGGAACGGGGTGCCCTGCTTCACGCCGTTGTGCACCACCTGCACGGTGCCGCCCTTCTCGACCACGTAGAGGCGGCTCGGGTCGCCGGGCGCGGCGGTCAGGAAGGTGGGCGAGTCGAAGTCGCCGACCTTCTGCAGCGACACCGCGGCGTGCGCGCCCGCGGGGAGCGCCAGCGCCGCGACGGTCAGCAGAAGGGCTAGGAGCGCAGGTCGTCGATGGTGCATTCCTCAGGCTCCTTGTCGTCGCGCCAGCGAAGGAACCGGGCACCATGACGAATGCGTAGGCCGGTGATGTGGTCGAAGGCGACCTCGCAGACCAGCTCTGGCCGCAGGCCCTCCCAGACGAGCTCCTCGTCGGACTTCCAGCGGCTGGCCTCGCCCGAGCCGCGCTCGTGGGTCCGGTAGGGCTCGAGCAGCTCGACCAGCTCGCGCTTCTCGCGCGCCTTGAAGCTCGAGGTGTGGCCCACGATGTGCAGGTCGCCGTCCTCGTCGTACATGCCGAGGATCAGCGAGCCCACGGTGCCGGCCTCCTTGCCGAAGCGGAAAGCGGCCACGACCGCGTCCGCCGTGCGCACGCGCTTGATCTTCACCATGCCCTTGCGCTCGCCCGGGAGGTAGGGCGCGTTCGCCTGCTTCGCGATCACGCCCTCGCTGTCTCCGGTCAGCCACTGCCCCGCTTTATCGGCCGTTTCCACCATGGGTGTCAGCTCCACCGGCGCGCTGATCACCGCCGCCAGCCGCTCTCGGCGCTCGTGGTATGGCAGCTCGAGCAGCGACTCGTCGTCCTCGCCCAGCAGGTCGAAGGCCACGAACACCGCCGGCGTCTCCTTCGCCAGGCGCTCCACGCGCGAGGCCGCCGGGTGGATGCGCTGCGAGAGCATGTCGAACTCCTGCACCCCGTCCACGTCCACCACCATCTCTCCGTCGAGCACGAGGCGCTGGCCGGGCAGCGCGCGGATCTGCTCGACCACCTCCGGGAAGTAGCGGTTCATCGGCCTGCCGTTGCGGCTCTGCAGCGCTATGTCGTCGCCGTCGCGGAAGGCGATCGTGCGAAAGCCGTCCCATTTCGGCTCGTAGCGCCACTCCTCGCCCTCGGGCAGATCGCGCGAGGATTTGGCCAGCTGGGGCTTCAGCGGGGACGAGATCGGGAGTGCCACGGGCGGTTACGATGACAGGCGATGTCGCACGACCAGGCAACGGTGGCCGAGGAGGAGTACCTCCAGAGCATGTACTGGCTCCAGGAGGCGGGCCTGCCGATCACCGGAGCCAACATCGCGCGCGCCATGCAGGTGTCGGCGCCCACCGTGCACGAGATGCTCGGCCGGCTCGAGGCCGACGGCTACGTGGACCGCGCCGCCGACAAGTCGCTCTCGTTCACCAAGTCCGGCTGGGACCACGCCGCCGACATCGTGCGCCGCCACCGCCTGATCGAGCGCTTCCTCACCGACGTGTTCGACATCCCGTGGGACCAGGTGCACGAGGAGGCCGAGCGGCTCGAGCACTGGATGTCGCCGGTGGTCGAGGAGCGCATGCTGACGGCCATCGGCGACTCGAAGACCTGCCCCCACGGCCACCCGATCTTCCAGGGCGCCCGCGAGGAGGGCGTGCCGCTGGCCGACGTCGAGGAGGGCGCCAGCGTGCGTGTGCTGCGCTTCGAGAACGAGGCCGAGGACCTGCTCCACTACCTGATGGACTCGGGCCTCCAGCCCGGCCTCGAAGGCAAGCTGGCGAGCTCGGGCGAGGAGGTCGTGATCGACGTGGACGGCGGCAGCCGCTCGGTCAGCCGCAGCGTGGCTGAGACCGTGTCCGTCGTGGCCGATCCGTCACCACCGCCAAGGGTCGCCCTCCCCGATCAACTGGTCCTGGGCAAGGACAGATACGGAAAATAAACCGGCCGCGTTCCTTAGCGCGCGCCCCCCTCGGCATCCTGCCCGCGGCCACACGCGCCCCCTACGCAACCGCTGGCGGGCCGGCTCAAGGCTTGCTTTGTTGGGGCCGATTCAGCGGATGTGGTTCCAAGGCTGATCGCGGGGCTGGCGGTTGCGAGCGCGCTCGCCTTCGTCGAGCTGTCGCAGGGCGGCGCGGCGCTCAGTCACAAGGACTCGCCGTGCGGGCCCGTGCAAGGCTGGCCGCGGGCCATGAGCAAGCAGCAGACGCGCAAGGTCGTGCTCTGCCTGCTGAACGCCGAGCGCGCCAAGGCGGGGCTGACCGCGCTGCGGCGCGATGCGCGGCTGGAGCTCAGCTCGCAGCGCCACTCGCAGGACATGGTGGCGCGTCACTACTTCGAGCACGTGACGCCGGAGGGCATCGACCCGCAGTCGCGGATGCTCGCCGCCGGCTATCCCTCGAACAACGCCCTGAGCGGGGAGAACGTCGCCTGGGCGACCGGTCCGAGCGCGACGCCCGCGGCGATCGTGCGCCTCTGGATGCACAGCCCGCCGCACCGCGAGGACATCCTGCGCCCCGGGTTCGTGGACATCGGGGTGGGGGTGGCCGCCGGAGCGCCCGAGACTCCGCACTCCTCCGACGCCGCGGCGACCTACGCCACGGACTTCGGCGGCCCGCCGCAGCGCTAGCTTCGGCGCGAGCGCAGGTCGTAGTAGAGCAGCGTGCCCACGAGGGCCACAAAGGGCGTGGTGACCATCTCGGTGAGGATCGTCCCGACCAGCGACCAGACGGTCCGGCCGCTCGACTCGGCGAGCGCCGTGAGCGGCGCGGCCAGCAGCACGCCGGGTATCGCGGCCGCGAGGTTCGCCAGCAACACGATCCCGAAGGTGCGCCACCAAAACGTCTCGGTGACCTCCATGCTGGAGGCCAACGCCCCCGGGCCCCGCTTGCCCTCGATCACCACCGTCTGCGGGACGAAGAACCAGCGTACCGCCACGTAGACGCCCGGAAGGATGAACACCAGAAGGCCGAGCGCGATGCCCGCGGCGGCCAGCAGCACCGCGAAGAAGATCGGCGTGAACGCCTCGAAGCCCTCGACGATCGCGCGCCGCGCGCTGGGCTTGCCGCCGTCGGCGAGCGAGCGCAGCACGTGGATGCAGATCGCGTTCAGCAGCGGGGCCACCACCAGGAAGCTCACGAGGGTGGGGAGCAGCGTCTCGGCCACCGGAGGCGAGCTGTCGTAGCGCGAGGTGAGCTCCCTGAGCCCGATGCCGGAGACGATCACGTGCACCGGCACCACTACCACCGCAGCCAGGGCGAAGAAGACGCCGAAGTGGCGCCAGAGGATGCCGAAGGAGTCGGCGAACAGCGCGCGCAGGTCGCGCCGGCGGTTTAGCTCAAGGCGCCCGCCTTCGACGGTCACGCAGCGGCGCCGGCCAGCTCTCGGAAGGCCTGCGCGATGCGCGTGACGCCCTCCTCGATCTGGTCGGTGGAGACGCCCGAGTACGCGATCCGCAGCGAGCTGCCGCCGCCCTCGAGCAGGAAGTCGGTGCCGGGCACGAACATGACGCCTCGTTCCTTGGCGTCCTCCTGAAGGCGCGCGACGTCGGTGCCGTCAGGCAGGTCCACCCAGAGGAAGTAGCCGCCCTCGGGCGGGGTGAACTCGGCCTCGGGCAGCTCGCGCTCGAGCGCGCTCGCGGTCGCGTCGCGGCGCTCGCGCAGCGCCTTCTTCACGGTCTCGATCGAGCGTTCGATCGCGCCCGAGCCGCAGAACTCGGCGACGATCGCCTGCGACACCATGCTCGGCGAGATGTAGGTCTCGGTGGCCTCCTTGCGAATGCTCCCGATCAGCTCCTTCGGGCCGGCCAGATAGCCCACCCGGATGCCGGGACAGACGGTCTTCGAGAAGGACGAGGCGTAGACCACATGGTCGTGCTCGTCGAGCGACAGCATGGTCGGCTGGTCCTCGCCCTCGAAGCGCAGCTCCACGTACGGGTCGTCCTCGAAGATCACGAAGTCGTGCTCCTCCGCCAGCTCGAGCAGTCGCTTGCGCTTGTCCAGCGAGAGCGTGTAGCCGGCGGGGTTCTGGAAGTTGGGGATGACGTGTGCGAGCGTCGGCTTCGCGCCGCCCTCGAGCGCGCTGGCGAGCGCCTCCACGTCGATGCCGTCCTCGAGCAGCGGGATAGCCAGGATCTCGGCGCCCTTCTTCTGCAGCGCGAGCAGCGTACGGTCGTAGGTGGGCGCCTCGACGACGACCGTGTCGCCCGGCTCGACCAGCTGGTCGAACAGGAACATGTCGGCCTGCATGGAGCCGTTGGTGGCGATCACCTGGTCGGCGTCGATGCCGTGCTTCTCCGCGAGCCAGTCCAGCAGCGGGCCGTAGCCCTTCGACGTGCCGTAGGAGAAGACGCCCCCCGGGTCGCGCTCGAAGGCGCGCTGCGCGCACTCGCGCAGGTCGTCCACGGCGATGATGTCGAGTGATGGAGCGCCGCGGGCTAGTGAGATGTTGTCTGAAGCGGCCACGAGGGGGCCACGATAGCGTTCTCCGGATGGCGGGCGGGGGCATCGTCGGTGTGCTGATGGCGTGCGCCTGCCTGGCGCTCGCATCGTGCGGCGATGGCGACACCGAAGCGCGCTCCGCGGCCCCCGCGCCGGCGCCGATCGAGCACGCAAAGGGCGGCAGCGCGAACGTGCTCGTGGTGGCCGACGTGTCGAAGGAGATGAACGGCGACCGCCTCGCCCGTCTGCAGGCCGCACTCGACTCGCT
>JBBQRG010000041.1:0-26823 GCA_038215095.1 Solirubrobacterales bacterium
ATGCTGGCGGCGATCCTGCCGGCGCGCCGGGCCGCACGCCTCAACGTGCTGCAGGCGCTGCAGTACGAGTAGGCACCTCTGGGGGCGCTGGCCGCTCCCCCGGCCCGCGCCCCCGCCCGGCCTGCAGCAGCGCGGCCAGGGAGCACCGGGCCCGCGCGGCTGCAGGCCCGGCGGGGGCGCGGGCGGGGGGTGCGGCCCCCGCCCCCAGAGGTGCCTACTCGTACTGCAGCGCCTGCAGCACGTTGAGGCGTGCGGCCCGGCGCGCCGGCAGGATCGCCGCCAGCATGCCGGCCACGATCGCCACGACCGTGATCGCCACCGAGCTGGTGGTCTCGGACACCACCGTGAAGACCCACGTGGCCCGCGTCCTCATGAAGCTCGACGTGCGGGACCGTGTGCAGGCCGTGGTGCTGGCCTACGAGTCGGGGCTGGTGGCTCCCGGCGAGGCCGCGCCGGCGTCGAGCGAGTAGTCGAGCCACTCCGAGCGCTTGGCGCCCACGCGCTCGTAGACCGCCTGGGCGCGCAGGTTGTCCTTCGCCGTCTGCCACTCGATCGTGGGGGCGCCGTGCGCGGCGGCGCGCTCCGAGCACGCCCTGATCAGCGCGTCCGCCGCGCCGGAGCCACGCGCTCCCGGGTCCACGAACAGATCGTTCATCACGCCCAGCCGCTCGCCGCTGAGCGTGGACCAGCTCCAGAACACCGACGCGAAGCCGAGCATCGCGCCGTCCGCGCCGCGGGCCACCAGCTGCAGGCCCTCGCGCTCCGGGTCGGCGATCAGCGCGCGCGAGAGGCGGAGCAGCGCCTCGTCGCTCGGCGCGACCTCGTAGAAGTCGCAGTAGGCGCGCATCAGCGGCAGCAGCTCCTGGAGGTCGGCCTCGCCCACCAGCTCGATGCGGATATCGGCCATCAGCGCGTAGCATCGCCGAAATGGACGGCCTGGAGGCCAGCCGGCGCAAGATGAGCGAGGAGGGGCTCGCCGACGTGGCCATCGACTCCTTCGCCCACTACTACGAGCTGCTGCAGGAGGGCGAGAGCGGCATGCTCCCCGAGTCGGAGATCGAGCCGCTCGAGGACGTGACCGACGCCGAGGAGCTGCCGGAGCCCGACGACCCCGACGTGCTCGACCGCGTGGTGGCGATCAAGCTGAACGGCGGCCTCGGCACGAGCATGGGAATGACGGGCCCGAAGTCGCTGCTTGAGGTCAAGGACGGCGTGACCTTCGTGGACCTGGTGGCCCACCAGGTCCTGGAGCTGCGCGAGCGCTACGAGGCCCGGCTGCCGCTCGTGCTGATGAACAGCTTCGCCACGCGCGACGCCTCGCTCGAGGCGCTCGAGCGCCATTCCGGGCTCGAGGTGGACGTGCCGCTCGACTTCGTGCAGGGCAAGGTTCCCAAGCTCACCGCCGACGAGCTGCAGCCGGTCGAGTGGCCCGACGACCCCGACCTCGAGTGGGCCCCGCCCGGCCACGGCGACCTCTACACCTCGCTCGTGAGCTCCGGCATGCTCGCCGAGCTGCTCGAGCACGGCTACGAGTTCGCGTTCGTGTCGAACGTGGACAACGTCGGCGCGGTGCTCGATCCGCGCATCCTCGCCTGGTTCGCCCGCGAGGGCCCGCCCTTCGCGATGGAGGTGGCCGACCGCACCGAGGCCGACCGCAAGGGCGGCCACCCGGCGGTGAAGGACGGCGGGCTGGTGCTGCGCGAGACCGCGCAGACGCCGGAAGACGACCTCGAGGCGCTCCAGGACACCGAGCGCCACCGCTACTTCAACGCCAACAACCTCTGGCTCGACCTGCGCGCGCTCGACTCGGCGCTGCGCGAGCGCGACGGCGTGCTCGGTCTCCCGATGATCGTGAACGAGAAGACGGTCGACCCGGGCGACTCCTCGTCGCCGAAGGTGATCCAGCTCGAGACCGCGATGGGGGCGGCGATCGGCGTGTTCGACGGCGCCGCAGCGATCCGCGTGCCGCGCGAGCGCTTCACACCGGTGAAGACCACGAACGACCTGCTGCTGCTGCGCTCCGACGCCTACGAGCTCGGTGACGACTGGCGGGTGAGCCTGGTGGCCGAGCAGATCCCCTTCATCGACCTCGACTCGGACCACTTCAAGCTGCTGCGGGACTTCGACGAGCGCTTCGCGGAGGGCCCGCCGTCGCTGGCGGCCGCGAAGCGGCTGGAGGTGATCGGCGACGTGGCCTTCGGCCGCGACGTGACGGTGCGGGGCGAGGTCACGGTGGAGAACGACGACGGCGACCAGCTGAAGATCGAGGACGGCACCGTCCTCGAGGGCTGAGCGGAACCCCCTAAGGGCCGGCCCCCCCAAAGACTGGGGTCCCCTTTGGGGTTTTCCCCCGATGGCAACACCGGCGTGGCGCGGGAAGCTGAGGCTGTGAATACCTCTCACTGCTTCAACTACCTACAGGCCGACATTCCGCCAGAGCTAACGCTGGCGAACTGGAGCCAGTCGCGTGCCCGCCGGGGACGACGGACGCAACTGGGCCTAACTCGGTCCGCGCGCACTCGGCCGAGCCGAGCGCTTGCGGCTACGGCCTTGCACCTGCCTCGACGCCCGAGTCCTCGAGGCGCTCGCGACGCAGCTCGTCCGCTTCCGAGCTACTGAGCATCCGCACGAACACAGCCACCAGCACCGTCACGAAGGTCAGCGACTGCTCGACCATCATGATCGCGCCGCCCATGTTCTGGTCCTGGATGGCCGAGAGGCCCCAGACGCGCGGCACCGTCTCGTAGTAGGGGTAGAGCACCGAGGTGGACCAGGTCAGGTAGAGCCCGAGCGCGGCCAGCCCGACCTTGGCGGCGCCGATGTAGGCGAGCGGCCACAGGCCGGTCAGCCGGCGGCGCATCGGCACCGGCTGGATCAGCGGCCACCAGACGCAGATGCCCGCGGTGAAGAACGCGGCGTGCTCCAGCACGTGGATCACGGGGTGCTCGAGGGCCGAGTCGTATAGGGCCGGGATGTGCCAGAGGTACATGAGCCCCAGCCAGATGCCGATGCCCGTGGCCGGGTGGGCCAGCGGGCCGAGCGCCCGCTCGACCCGCATCAGCCGGCGCGTCAGCGGCCGCATGATCACGCGCGAGAGGCTGAGCAGCAACAGCAGCGGGGCGACGTCGCCCAGCAGCACGTGCTGGAGCATGTGCATCGAGAAGAGGTAGTCCTCGCCCAGCGAGTCGATCGGCGAGGCCAGCGCGATCAGCAGCGCCAGCATGGCGCCCGCAAACGCCAGCGCCTGGAGTGGCCCGGCGCCTCGCCCGCCGGCCTCCGCGCGCGCCTCGCGGAAGCGGCGCACGTAGACGAACACGAGCAGCGCCAGCGGCGCGAGCACGGTGGGGTCGTTGAGCCACACGATCTGCGGTGTAACGTCAGCCGCCATTCGCACGATTGTGTCAGTGAACGCACTCCGTTCACGCGGCGCCGGGGAGGCTGCGGGGATGCGACTGGCCGGCCTCTGGGCGCTGCTGGCGCCGCCGCTCTGCTGGGGCTGCGGCGCGAGCGCCCGCGAGGGCGAGCCGCTCTGCCGCGGCTGCCGGGCCACGCTGCGCTGGCTGGCGCCCGAGCCGGTACCGCTCGCGGGCCTGCAGGCCTGGGCGCCGCTGGCCTACGAGGGGGCCGCGCGCGAGCTGGTGCGCGCGCTGAAGTTCCGCGGCGCGCAGGGGCTTGCGGACGCCATGGCCGCGCCCATCGCCGCGAACGCGCCGGCGGGCTGGCTGGGCGGCGCGCGACCGGCGCTCGTGCCCGTGCCGCTTCACCCCGCCCGCCGCAGGCGCCGCGGCTTCAACCAGGCCGAGCGGCTGGCCGCGGCGCTGGCGGCGCGCACCGGCTTGCCGCTCGCCGCCTGCCTCGAGCGCGCCCGCGCCCCGCAACAGGTTGGTCGCGCGCGGGCCGAGCGCGCGCACGCCGGCGGCTTCGCCGTGGCGGCCCGCCCGCCGCCCGCCGTGCTGCTGGTCGACGACGTGCTCACCACCGGCGGCACTCTGGCCGCCTGCGCCGCCGCGCTGCGCGCCTCGGGAAGCGCGCAGATAGCGGCGGTCGCGTTCGCCCGAACGCTGGCCCGCTGACCGCATGGGCACTACCATCAATCACACGCCGGAAAGCGATCCGAGGGAGCACGAATGCGCATCGCAGTGAAGGGGCGCCATTTTCCCGTTGACGACGACCTGCGAGCGCGGGTCGACCGCAAGGCCGCGAAGATCGCCAGGCAGGTGTCGCCGCTCGCCGAGCTCGAGGTCGAGCTGAGCGAGGAGCGCAACCCCGCCATCCGCGAGTCGCAGGTGGCCGAGGCCACGCTCTACCTGAAAGGGGTGACGCTGCGGGCCTGCGAGCGGGCGGAGGACATGACGCACGCGGTGAACCTGATGATCGACGACCTCGCGCGCCAGGTGAAGCGCCACCGGGAAAAGCGGCGCGGACGGCGAAAGGGTTCTCCTGCAGAACCCCGCATCGTAGGCTGACGAACCCTCCGCTACCCTCGAATTCATGCCGATCATCGACCGTGCCCTGCGCATTGGCGAGGGCAAGAAGCTCAAGCAGTTCGAGCGCAACGTCGCGCGAATCAACGACTACGAGCCCGAGATGGAGCTCGAGTCGGATGAGGAGCTGCGCGAGCGCTACGAGTCGCTGCGCGAGCGCCACCTGAACGGCGAGCCGCTCGAGGGTCTGCTCCACGAGTCCTTCGCCCTGACGCGCGAGGCCGGCAAGCGCGCGCTGGGCCAGCGCCACTTCGACGTGCAGCTGATCGGCGGCATGGTCCTGCACGACGGCTCGATCGCCGAGATGAAGACCGGCGAGGGCAAGACGCTGACCGCCACGCTCCCGGTGATCCTCAACGCGCTCGGGGCTCGCGACGAGGACGGCCAGCCGGCCCAGGGCAAGGGCATCCACCTCGTCACGGTGAACGACTACCTGGCGCGCCGCGACGCCATATGGATGAAGCCGATCTACGACCTGCTCGGCGTGACCGTGGGCATCATCCAGTCCGAGGAGCGCGACGAGCAGAAGCACGCGGCCTACGCCTGCGACGTCGTCTACGGCACCAACTCCGAGTTCGGCTTCGACTACCTGCGCGACAACCTCGCGGTGGAGATGGAGCAGAAGTACCAGCGCGGCCACGGCTTCGCGATCGTGGACGAGGTGGACAACATCCTCATCGACGAGGCCCGCACGCCGCTGATCATCTCCGGCGCCGCCGAGCAGGCCGCGGACCTCTACTTCAGGTTCGCCGAGCTGGCCAAGATCATGGAGCCGGGCAAGAAGCCCGACGGCATCGACTCCAAGTCGAAGGAGTGGGTGGCCGACTTCGACTTCGAGCCCGACGAGAAGCACAAGACCGTGTCCGTCAGCGAGCAGGGCGTCGAGAAGGCCGAGAGGTTCCTCGGCGTCGACAACCTCTACCGCGCCGACACCGGCAACCTCGTGAACCACCTCCAGCAGGCGCTCAAGGCCGAGTCGCTCTACAAGCGGGATGTGGACTACGCCGTGATCGACGGCGAGGTCAAGATCATCGACGAGTTCACCGGCCGCATCCTGGAAGGCCGGCGCTGGTCGGAGGGCCTGCACCAGGCCGTCGAGGCCAAGGAGGGCGTGGCGATCCAGGAGGAGAACCAGACCGTCGCCACGATCACCTACCAGAACTACTTCCGCAAGTACGACAAGCTCGCGGGCATGACCGGCACGGCGCTGACCGAGGCGACCGAGTTCATGAAGATCTACGAGCTGCAGGTTGTGGACATCCCCACCAACCGGCCGATGGTCCGCAAGGACAACAACGACCAGATCTACAAGACGAAGGACGGCAAGTGGGCGGCCGTCGCGAACGAGATCGCCAAGCGCCACGAGGCGGGCCAGCCTGTGCTGGTGGGCACGATCTCCGTAGAGGTCTCGGAACTCCTTGCGTCGCAGCTGCACAAGCGCGGCATCCAGCACACCGTGCTGAACGCGAAGCCCGAGCACGCGGAGCGCGAGGGCGAGATCATCGCCGAGGCCGGGCGCACGGGCGCGGTCACGATCGCCACCAACATGGCCGGCCGCGGCGTGGACATCAAGCTGGGCGGCAACGCCGAGCACCTCACCGACCTGCACCTGCGCAGCCTCGGGACCGAGCCCGGCAGCGAGGAGTGGGACCAGCTCTGGGACGAGGCCTACCCGCGCTTCGAGACTGAGGTCGAGGAGGCCCGTGAGCGGGTCGTGGAGGCGGGCGGGCTGTTCATCCTCGGCACCGAGCGCCACGAGTCGCGCCGGATCGACAACCAGCTGCGCGGCCGCTCAGGCCGCCAGGGCGACCCGGGCGAGTCGCGCTTCTACCTGTCCGCCGAGGACGACCTGGTGCGCCTCTTCGCCGGCGACCGCATCTACAAGATCCTCGACAACAAGTTCCTCGCCCAGGAGGACGACGAGGGGAACGAGCTGCCGATCGAGCACAAGATGCTCTCGAAGCAGATCGAGGGGGCCCAGAAGAAGGTCGAGGACCAGAACTTCCTGATCCGCAAGCGCGTGCTCGAGTACGACGACGTGATGAACCAGCAGCGCGAGATCGTCTACGAGTACCGCGACCGCATCCTGGCGGGCCAGGACATGTCCGAGATCGCGCGCACGCAGATCGCGGAGGTGGTCGACCGCCTCGGGCGCGAGTACATGGCCAGCGAGTACCAGGAGGAGTGGGACCTGCCCGGCCTGTGGAGCCAGCTCGAGCAGATCGAGCCGCCCTCCATCGAGCTGGCCGACCTCGATCGCGAGTCGGTGGACCGCGAGTGGCTGATCGAGCAGCTGCGAGAGGACGTCACCGAGGCCTATGACCAGCGCGAGGAGGAGCTGGGCGGCGAGCTGATGCGCGCGCTCGAGCGCTTCATGCTGCTCCAGATCATCGACGACCGCTGGCGCGAGCACCTGCACGACATGGACTACCTGCGCGAGGGCATCCACCTTCGCGGCTTCGCCCAGATCGACCCACTCGTGGCCTACAAGAACGAGGGCTTCGACATGTTCACCGACCTGATGAACAACATCTGGGAGGAGTTCGCCCGTTACATCTTCCACGTCGAGGTCGAGACCGAGGACCAGGTGCAGCAGCCGCAGGGACCCTCGTGGGGCATGGGCGGCAACTCGAGCGCCACCCGCTCGCTGAGCTACGCCGGCGGCACCGCGGCCGACCAGCCCAGCGCGCTCGCCGCCGCGGCGCAGACCGCCGGCTCCGGAGTGCCGGCCGGCATCGCCGAGGCCGCGGAGTACGCGGCCGACGCCACCGCCGAGCCCCCGCCCCAGGTCGAGACCCGCAGGCTCGAGGAGCACGAGAAGGTCGGCCGCAACGACCCGTGCTGGTGCGGCTCGGGCAAGAAATACAAGAAGTGTCACGGTGCCTAGCGCCGAGTCACTCCGCGACCAGCTGAGGCTGCTCGCGGACTACCTTTGACCCAGCTGCGCTAGCAGAGCGCCTCGAGGCGCTCGAGCAGGAGATGCAGGCTCCCGGCTTCTGGGACGACCAGGAGCGGGCCACCAAGGTGTCGTCGGAGCACGCCTCGGTGGGCAAGCGGCTCGCCACCTACCGTTCGCTCGAGCGCGACATCGGCGACCTGGGCGAGCTCGAGCAGATGGCGGCCGAGGACGAGTCGATCGCGGCCGAGCTGGAGGAGCAGCGCAAGAGCATCGACGCGCGCCTGGCAGAGCTGGAGGAGGCGCGCCTGTTCTCGGGCGACTACGACTCGGGCGACGCGGTGGTCACCGTGAACGCCGGCGCCGGCGGCACGGACTCACAGGACTGGGCGGAGATGCTGCTGCGCATGCTGATGCGCTGGGCTGAGCGGCGCGGCATGAAGGTCGAGCTGCTCGAGGCCTCGCCGGGGGAGGAGGCGGGCCTGAAGTCGGCCAGCTTCATCGCCCGCGGCGAGAACGCCTACGGCCTCTTCTCGGCCGAGAAGGGCGTGCACCGGCTGGTGCGCATCTCACCCTTCGACCAGGCCCAGCGCCGCCACACGGCCTTCTCGGGCGTCGAGGTGGCGCCGTTCGTGGAGGAGAGCGTGGACGTGGACATCGAGCCCGAGGACCTGCAGGTGGACACCTACCGCGCGTCGGGCGCCGGCGGCCAGCACGTCAACAAGACCGACTCCGCGGTGCGCATCACCCACAGGCCCAGCGGGATCGTCGTGCAGTGCCAGAACGAGCGCTCTCAGTCGGCCAACCGCGCCACCGCGATGGCAATGCTGCGCTCGAAGCTGATCGAGGCCGAGGAGCAGCGCCGCCGCGAGGAGCTGGCGAAGGAGCGCGGCGACGCCCAGGACGTGGGCTTCGGCAACCAGATCCGTTCCTACGTGCTGCACCCCTACACGATGGTCAAGGACCACCGCACGAACGTCGAGGTCGGCAACGTCCAGGGCGTGCTCGACGGCGACCTGGACGACTTCGTGCGCGCCGAGCTGCTCAGACGCGCCTAGCCTGACAGCGGTGTGGAGACTGCTGATCGGCGCCTGGGCGCTGCTGGCGCTCGCCGGATGTGGCAACTCTGCTGCGCCTGGCCCGCGGGACGTCGCGTCGCTGCCGCGCCCGGACGCGCCGCTGGCGCGCGACCCCGCCCGGCTCGCCGGCCTGCTGGGGACGACCACCGAGCGCCTGCGCGGGGAGATCGAGGCCTGGACCCGAGACGGCGACCCTGCGCGAGGCGCGCCACCGAGAGCGGTGACGCTGCTGGCGCTGCAGCAGCAGCGCATCTATCGACGCCTTACGCCCGACCGGGAGCTCGCTGCGCGCGTGGCGGCACGGCTGCCGAGTACCGTCGCCGGCGAGGCGCGCGACACCCTGGCAGCGCGCCGCGCGCTCGCCGCGATCCCACCATCCGGCCACAACCGGCCGCGCATCCGGGTCGCGGCGCCCGAGCCCGCGGGGCGGCTACGCAAGCACTACCTCCGGGCCCAGCGCCGCTTTCGGGTCCCGTGGACCCTGCTCGCGGCGGTGAACTTCGTCGAGTCCTCGTTCGGGCGCCTGCGCAACGAGAGCACCGCCGGGGCCCGCGGCCCGATGCAGTTCATCCCCGCCACCTGGCGCGCCTATAGCCTCGGCGGCGACATCGAGGAGCCGCGCGACGCGATCCTCGGCGCGGCGAACTACCTGCACGCAAACGGCGCTCCCGGCAGCCCCCGCCGAGCCCTGCTGGCTTACAACCACTCGCGGCACTACGTGGACGCCGTGATGCGCTTCGCGTCGCGGATGCGTCACGACCCGCGCACCTTCTACGAGTACTACGCGTGGCAGGTCTATGTGGGTGGCAAGCGCCTGACGGGGCCGCGCTAGCCCTCTGGCTACTCGGAGCCCAGCCGCCGCGCGAGCCGCATCGGGCGCGCCACCAGCTCGCCGCGCGCCGTCGCCCGGAGCATGCCGCGGAGCGCGGCGCCGAGGCCCTCGTCGGGCAGCTTCACCTCAAGCTGCACGGCGCCCGAGTCGCGCTCGCCCACCTGCACGTCGCCGAGCCCGGCGATCAGGCTGAGCATGGGCTCGTTCTCCTCCAGGATCAGCGCGCTGAAGCGCTCGATGCCGTTCTCGCGGGCGCGCGCGGCCAGCCGCTGCAGCAGCAGGCTGCCCACGCCCTCGCCCTGGCGGTCGTCGCTCACCACCACCCCCAGCTCGGCCGTCTCCGGCCGGTCCTCGAGGCGCACGTAGCGTGCGACGCCAATGCCCTGCCCATGGCCGGGGTCGATGGCAACGAGGGCCTCGTGGTCCACGTGGTCGACCTCGGTGAGGTAGCGCAGGTCGGCCTCGCCGAGCGACGCGTTGGGGGACAGGAAGCGGCGGTAGCGCGAGTCCGGGCTGAGGCGGGAGAAGGCCGCGGCCAGCTCCGGCTTGTCCGCCGGCTCGATCGGTCGAACTTCGATGGAGTGGTGCTCGTTGCGCACGCCCCTAGGATTGTGCAGATGGCCGAGAAAGCGCGTACCCCCGACCCGCGGACCCCACCGCCGCCCCGCCGCGACGGGAGCCACTTCCGCGTAAGCCCGGCGCCCGACGGGCGCGGCGACCAGCCCCAGAAGCCCAAGCCGCCCATGATCGGCATGAGCTGGCGCCGCTTCGTGGGGATCCTGGGCGTGCTGCTGGTGCTGAACTACCTCTCGGTCGCGATCTTCGCCCCAGGCCCCCAGCGCGTCCGCATCCCCTACAGCCCCACCTTCCTGAGCCAGGTGCGGGCAGGCAACGTCAAGGAGATCGCCTCCACCGGCGACACGATCAAGGGCGACTTCAAGAAGAAGACGAAGGTCGAAAAGAAGGAGGCCCAGCACTTCGACACGCAGGTGCCGTCGTTCGCCAACGACGCCCAGCTCTCAAAGCTGCTGCAGGACCAGAACGTCACGGTGAACGCGAAGCCCCCCGGTGACCGCTCGGTGCTCGCCACGCTGCTGTTCAGCTTCGGCCCGACGATCCTGCTGGTCGCGCTGTTCGTGTTCCTGATGCGCCGCGCCTCCGGTGGTGGCGCCGGTGGCGGGGGCGTGCTCGGCCAGTTCGGGCGCTCACGGGCCAAGCGCGTGGAGGCGGAGACCCAGACGGTCACGTTCGAGGACGTGGCCGGCATCGACGAGGCGGAGGAGGAGCTCGTCGAGGTGGTGGACTTCCTGAAGAACCCGGAGCGCTACCAGCAGCTGGGGGCCCGCATCCCGCGCGGCGTGCTGCTGATGGGGCCGCCGGGCACCGGCAAGACGCTGCTGGCCCGGGCCGTGGCGGGGGAGGCCAGTGTGCCCTTCTTCTCCAGCTCAGCGTCCGAGTTCATCGAGGCCATCGTGGGCGTGGGCGCCTCGCGCGTGCGCGACCTCTTCAAGCAGGCCAAGGAGGCGGCCCCGGCGATCATCTTCGTCGACGAGCTCGACGCGATCGGGCGCGCCCGCGGCGGCACCCAGGCACTCGGCGGCGGCCACGACGAGCGCGAGCAGACGCTCAACCAGATCCTCACCGAGATGGACGGCTTCGAGCCCACCGACGGCGTGATCGTGCTGGCGGCCACCAACCGCCCCGAGATCCTCGACCCCGCCCTGCTGCGCCCCGGGCGCTTCGACCGCCGCGTGGCGGTGCAGCCGCCCGACGCTCCGGGCCGCAAGAAGATCCTCGAGGTGCACACGCGCTCGGTCCCGCTGGCCGACGGCGTCGACCTCGACCGCCTGGCCCAGAGCACGCCCGGCATGGTGGGCGCCGACCTGGCGAACCTCGTCAACGAGGCGGCGCTGACGGCCGCGCGGCGGGGCCACAAGAAGGTCCAGCGCGAGGACTTCACCGACTCGCTTGAGCGGATCCTGCTCGGCGCCGCCCGCAAGATCATCCTGACCGATGACGACCGGCGCCGCATCGCCTACCACGAGTCAGGCCACGCGATCGTCGGGATGCTCACCCCGGGCGCGGACCCCGTGCGCAAGATCTCGATCATCCCCCGCGGCCAGGCGCTCGGCGTGACGCTCTCGACGCCCGAGGACGACCGCTTCAACTACACCGAGGACGAGCTGCGCGCCAAGATCCGCGTGTCGGCCGGCGGCCGCGCCGCCGAGGAGATCGTGTTCGGCGACGTGACCACCGGGGCGGAATCAGACATCCAGCAGGTCACGCGCATCGCGCGCGGGATGGTGGCCCGCTGGGGCATGAGCGAGCAGATCGGCTTCGTGAACATCGGCGCGCCAGAGGGCATGTCGCCGTTCATGCCGGGAGTGGACTCGGCCTCGGAGGCCACGCAGGAGCTCGTTGACCGTGAGGTGCACCGGATCGTGGAGACAGAGCAGGAGCACACCCGCACGCTGCTGGCTGACGCGCGCGACAAGCTCGACGCGCTGGCCGAGGCGCTGCTCGAGCGGGAGACGCTCGACGAGGCCGACGCCTACAGGATCGCCGGCGTCGAGCGAACCGCCGACGGAGCTAGCGCCGCTTCTCCGTCTTCTGCTCCATGAGCGCGAGGTCGGCCATCGCCAGCAGGTCCTCCGCGCTGCCGTCCGGCTGAAGCTGCGCTACGCCGTAGGAGAGCGTCAGGCCCGGCTCGCCCTCGCGCGGGCAGACGCGGCCCACGTCGGCGGCCAGCCGCTCCAGCACCTGGTCGGCGCCCCCGCGGTCGGTGGCCGGCATCAGTACCACGAACTCGTCGCCGCCCCAGCGAAAGCAGAGGTCGCTGCTTCGCACCGAGCGCTCCATCGCGCGTGCGGCCTCCTGCAGGCAGCGGTCGCCCTCGATGTGGCCGTAGCGGTCGTTGATGCGCTTCAGCCCGTCGAGGTCAACCAGCGCCACCGAGAGCGGGCTGCCGGCGCGCGTGCTGCTGGCGGTCTGGCCGGTGAGCGCGTTGTCGAGCGCGCGGCGGTTGCCGAGGCCGGTGAGCGCGTCGATGCGCGCCAGACGCCGGGCCACCTCGGCGCCGGCGCGCAGGCCCGTGCGCTGCAGGCGCACGTAGAAGAGGTAGGAGATCAGCACCACGCCGATCGCCACGATCACGAGCGACTCCGCGCCGAGCATCGAGGGGGCGTCGCCTCCGGCCTTGCCGTAGAGGAGCGGCGCCCAGAGGACGGCCAGCAGCGTGGCCAGGTGCGCGAAGGCACGACGCGGCGGGTGAACGCCGCCGGCGCCCAGCCAGAGGATGAACAGCTGCGCGTAGCCGGACGCGCCGCCGCCGGCCAGCCAGTTCAGCACGCCCACGCCGATCACGCCCGCGTAGGCCACGGCCAGGAGGTCGTCGAACCCCGGCGTGCGCCGCGCCACCAGCACGGCGCCGGCCATGCCCGACAGCACCACCGCCGCCGCGAGCGCCCAGCCGCCGGCCCCGAACGCGGCCGTGGGCGGCTCGAAGGAGAGCAGGATCAGCGCGAGCAGGGAGGCGAGGCCGAGCAGCGCGGCGGTCACGCGCCGAGCGACCGACAGGTCAGCCCCCTCGTAGGGATCGGGCCGCCGCTCCATCATCGCGCGCATGAAGTCGCGCGCCGCGCCCTGAGCGCTCATTCAACCTCCTCCCTTTCTCGTAGCCTGCGGGCCATGCAGGACCTCATAGAGCAAGCCATCGCCGAGGACCTCGGCTCCGGCGACCTTACATCGAGCGCGGTGGTGCCTGGGGAGGCTGGCGCACGCGCGCGGATCGAGCAGCGCGCAGCGGGCGTGCTGGCCGGCCTGGACGTGGCGCGGGCGGTGTTCCGCACGCTCGACCCGGCCCTGCGCTGGCACCCGCGCGCGCCCGAGGGCGAGTGGCGCGAGCCTGGCCTCGCGGCCGAGGTGGCCGGTGACGCGAGGTCCGTGCTGGCGGGCGAGCGCGTGGCGCTCAACTTCCTGGGCCGCCTGTCCGGCATCGCCACACTCACGGCCCGATACGTGGAGGCGGTCGAGGGCACCGGGGTCGCGATCCTCGACACCCGCAAGACCACCCCGGGGCTGCGGTCGCTCGAGAAGCAGGCCGTGCGCGCCGGCGGCGGGGTCAGCCACCGCTCCGGCCTCTACGACGCGATCCTCGTGAAGGAGAACCACGCGGCGCTGGCGGGCGGCGTGGGGGAGGCGGCGCGGCGAGCGCTCGACGGCGCGCCGGAGGGCGTCCAGGTGGAGGTGGAGTGCGCGGACCTCGAGGAGCTGGTGGAGGCGCTCGACGCGGGCGTGTCGCGGATCCTGCTGGACAACATGGGACCCGACGAGCTGCGCCGCGCGGTCGAGCTCACCGCGGGGCGGGCGCAGCTGGAGGCCTCCGGCGGGATCGACCTCCAAACCGTGCGCGCCGTGGCCGAGACCGGGGTCGACTTCATCAGCGTCGGGGCGCTCACCCACTCCGCTCCCGCGCTCGACCTGAGCCTCGTTCTCGACCCCTTGTAGCCGGCCGCGGCTAACCTCAGGGCCATGCTTTCGCTGGACTACATCCCGGAGCTGAAGCGCGAGGTGCGCGCCCTCGCCGAGGAGCGCGACGCGGTGATCCTGGCGCACAACTACCAGCTCCCCGAGGTGCAGGAGGCGGCCCACTTCGTAGGTGACTCGCTGGGTCTCTCGCGCCAGGCCGCGGCCGCGGGCGCCGAGGTAATCGCCTTCTGCGGCGTTCACTTCATGGCCGAGACGGCCTCGATCCTGTCGCCGGACAAGACCGTGCTGCTGCCCGACCTGGACGCGGGCTGCTCGCTGGCCGACTCGATCACCGCCGACCAGCTGCGCGCCTGGAAGGCCCAGCACCCCGGCGCCGTGGTGGTCATGTACGTGAACACCACGGCGGAGGTGAAGGCGGAGACTGATTATTGCTGCACGTCCTCCAACGCGGTGCGGGTGGTCGAGCACATCTGGCGCGAGCACGGCGAGGACACGGAGATCCTGTTCGGCCCCGACATGTGGCTGGGGGCGTACGTGGAGCGCACAACGGGGCGCCGCATGCAGGTCTGGGACGGCGAGTGCCACGTCCACGCGGGCATCCGGCCCGGCGACATCGCCGACGTGCGCGCCGAGCACCCCGCGGCCGAGTTCATGATCCATCCAGAGTGCGGGTGCACCACGCAAGTCATGGAGTACGTGGCAGCCGGGGACGTGGATCCCGAGCGCACGCACATGCTCTCCACCGGCGGCATGCTCGACTTCGCGCGGGAGTCCGACGCCGGCGAGTTCATCGTCGCCACCGAGACGGGCATGCTGCACCCGCTGGAGCAGGAGAACCCCGGCAAGACCTTCATTCCCGCCAACCGGGCGGCGGTCTGCCGCTACATGAAGATGATCACGCTGCCGAAGCTGCGCGACGCGCTGCGTGATCTCGAGCCGCGCGTGTCCGTGCCGCCGGAGCTCGCCGAGCGGGCGCGCGTGCCGATCGAGCGGATGGTCGCGATCTCGCCTTGACGGCGAGCTAGCGCTGGACCAGCTCGACCAGCGAGAACACCACACCGTCGTCGCCCTGGAAGGTCTCCGCCTGGTGCACGCGGACGCCGCGCCGCAGCACGCCCGCTGAGCAGCGCCTGCCGCCCGGAGCGGGGTCGGCGCCCATGTCGTCCCCGGGGTCGGCGTTGCTCGGGTCGCTGAAGTCGTCGCTGGGGTCGCTGACGTCCTCGAAGGGGTCGCCGGCGGGGTCGTTGGGATCTCCTGTGTCGGCGCCGGGGTCGGCTGGGTCGGCCGCCGCGGCGCTCGCTTGGCCGTGGCCGTTGGCCCTGGTCGCCGCCTTCGCGTGACGGTGCTCTGACTCCGCCACGCTGGCGCACCTGATCTCCGTCTCGTCCGACACCAGGCCGGTCACGGAGCCGCCGGTGGAGAGGCGGACGCTCAGGATGCCGTTCTCGTACGAGCTGATCGTGCCGGCCTGCTCCTTGCCGTCGCGAACGCCGTCGTTGTCGGTGTCGCGGTCGCGCGGGTCGTTGCCGGTGGCGTTCTCCGCCGCGTTCGACAGGCCGTCGCGGTCGCGATCCTCGCTGCCGTCGCGGCGGCCGTCGTTGTCGCTGTCGCGGTCGCGCGGGTTGGTCCCCTGGCGGTGCTCGTTCCAGTTGTCCACGTGGTCGCGGTCGGTGTCGGCGTTCGCGCTCGCGTGCCTCACGGAAAGGTGGTGCTTCTTCTCCCAGCGGTCGGGGAGCCCGTCGTGGTCGCGGTCGCGCGCGAGGGCCGTTGCCGGCAGCGCGAGCACCAGCAGGGCGGCGAACGCCAGCGCGAGTCGCTTAGTGGCCATAGAGGAACTCGACCTCGCCGAACGTGTCCGGGCCGTTCGAGTTGTCCAGCGAAGCCTCGCGCACGGTCACGCCGGGCTTCAGCCAGCTCGCGGGGCAGGCGTCCGCGAAGTCGTGCTCGTCGTCCATCCGCTGCGAGTCGCCGGCGTCGAGACCGTCGCCGTAGTCAGTGTCGTCGCCCACGCTCGCTGCCGTGGCGCCGCTGTCCCAGTTCATGAGCCCCTGCTCGAGCTCGGCCGCGTTCTCGCTGCCGCAGCCGACGTCGGTGTCGTCGTTCACCGTGGCGGTGAGGGTCCCGCCCCCGGCGAGGGCGATCGTCAGGCGGCCGCCGCTGTACGAGGCGACCGTCCCGGAGTGCTCGTCGGCGTCGCCGATTCCGTCGCCGTCGGTGTCGGGGTTGTCAGGGTCGTTGCCGGTGCGGTCCTCGGCGGCATTCGAGAGTCCGTCGCCGTCGCGGTCCTCGCGCCCGTCAGGACGGCGGTCGCGGTCGCTGTCGCGCCGCTTGGGGTCCGTGCCCTCGCGGTACTCGTTGCGGTTGTCCACACGGTCGCGGTCGGGATCGGCACTGGTGCTCGCCCGGTGCACGGACAGGCCGTGCTGGCGCTCCCAGCGGTCGGGGAGCCCGTCGTGGTCGCGGTCGCTGGAGGCGGCCAGCGCGGTCGACGCCGGAACTATGAGAATCGCGAACGTCAGAACGGCGATCCAAAGCTTCTTCATCTGGCGCTCTCCCTGCGGCGACTGGCTTGGCGGCGGGGCGTTTCAGCCCTCTCAAAGAACTTCGGCGCCTGCCGCTTGCCGCGCGATCCCCGATTCGGCGTAGATCGGGGCTGAAAACGCTAGTTAGAGCCGGATTCGGTGGTCTTCGTGTGGTCGGAGCCGCCGTCCGTGCCAGACCCGCCAGAGCCCGAATGGTCCGACCCCGAGTCATCCAGTGCGGTGTCGTCGGACCCGCCCACACCGGTGATGACCGGCGGCGCGACCTCAGGCGGATCGTTTGAGCCGTGTCCGGACCCGGAGTTGCCGGAGCCGGAGCCGTCGCCGCCCGATGATCCCTGCTCGCCGGAGTCGTGGCGCTCTGGGAGCGCTTCCTGCTTGCCGCTGCCGCGCTCGCCGTCCTTTCCGCTGTTGTCGTCGCTTCCGCTCCCGCCGCGGCTCTCGCCGCGCTTGCCGTGCCCGTCCTCGTGGCCGCGCCCGCTGGGACCGGGGCCGCCGCCGTAACGCGCGCGGACCCGGCGGGTGGTCGCTCCTGCCGTGGCGCCGTCCGAGCGGTTACCAGGTGCGCTCGCCGCGTGCCGGGCCGCTTGCTTGGAGGCCGGGGGGCCCTTGGCAGCCGTGTCGGGAGATGCGTCGGCCGCCTGCTCGTGCTGCTTTGGGGCCACGGCCACGCCGCCCACGAGCGCGCCGGTGATCAGGGCGGTTGCGCAGGCCTTCGCCGCCAGCGCCCCGCCGCCCGCGCCGCACAGCTCGGCCACGCGCTCGGCCAGCGGCTGCGCCGGGCTCGACCAGGGCATGCGTTCGAGCAGGCCGATCGGCGTCACCGCGGTCGCGGCGGCGCGCACCGTGTGGCGGGCGCGGTTCAAGAGCTGGCGCACGGCTCCGCCGGTCACCCCGAGCTCGGCCGCGATCTCGTCGTAGGTCCTGCCCTCGATCTCGCGCAGCACGATCGCGTCGCGCTGGCGCTCTGGCAGGTCCTGGACTGCGCCGAGCACGGCGCGCAGGCCCTGCGCGCGCTCCAGCACCTGGTCAGGCTGGTCGCCGCCGATCTCGTCCTCGAGCGCCTCGTGCCTCAGCCCGCGGTCCCTGAGCGCGTTCAGCGCCGTGTTGTGGGCGATCCGGTAGAGCCACGGGCGCAGCGACAGCTGGGCGCCGCTGCTCAGCATCGAGTCGTACGCCCGCACGAAGGTCTGCTGCACGGCGTCCTCGGCGCGCTCCTCGGGCAGGATCCGGGAGCAGTAGCGCAGGAGTGCGCGCCGGTAGCGCGCCACGATCGCCTCGAAGGCAGGCTCCGAGCCCGCCCGGACCAGGTCCACGAGCCGCTCGTCGGTCTGGGTTCGCAGCACGGGCTGCCCCGCAAGCCGAGCCGGCGCGAGAAGTGATCGAGGGGTCATGACCTTGTTTTCGTCACGTGGGGGCTGAACCTGGAACACGCGGGCATGGTGGAACTCACGCCCTCGACCAGAAAGAGACGCGCAAGGAGCGGGATCCTTCCCCGTCCCCTCGCTCGCGCCTTCGTCACACTAGGTGGCGTGCGCATGCTCGTACCCGAGCGGCGGGAGACCTCGCCGACGGAGCTGGCGTCCGGTTTGCGCCTGGGAGACCGCGCCCCCGAGGGGCGCCCGTACCTCGTGCTGAACATGGTGTCGAGCCTGGACGGAAAGGCTACCCTTCTCGGCCGCACGAGTGGGCTCAGCAGCGAGCTCGACCGCCAGCTCTTCCACGAGCTGCGCACCCAGGCCGACGCCGTGATGGTGGGGGCCGGCACGCTGCGGGAGGAGCGCTACGGCCGCATCATGAAGACCGACGAGCTGCGCGACAAGCGGCGCGCGGAGGGCCTCGAGCCAGATCCCCTGGCGGTGATCGTCAGCGCGCGCCTGGAGCTGCCGCCCGACCTCCCGATCCTGGCGGAGCCGGACCAGCGCATCGTGATCCTCACGGGCGCCGAGCACGAGCTGCCGGACGTCAAGGCCCAGGTCGACTACCTGCGCGCCGGCGACGACCTGCCGCTGCTGGCGGCGAAGCTTCGCGAGGACTACGGCGTGCGCTCGGTGCTGTGCGAGGGCGGGCCGACCCTGAACTCCTTCCTGCTCGGCGCCGGCCTCGTGGACGAGCTGTTCCTCTCGCTGCACCCGCTGCTTGCGGGCGGTGGGGATGGGCTGACGATCGTGTCGGGGCGCCGCCTCGTGGCGCCTCCCGAGCTGGAGCTGGTGTCGCTGGCCGAGGCCGACGGCGACGTCTTCACGCGCTGGCGCATCCGCCACTGACGCTGCAAAAACCCCTGCAAGCGCGCAACTCCGCGCTGGATTCAGCTAATAAAGGTGCGCGCATGGCAACGACTGGCCGAAGGACCATCCCCGTGCGCCCGCCTGCCCTTGCGCCGGTGGGCGGCGTGCCCGTGGTCGAGCTGCGCGACGTCACCAAGGTGTACGAGGGCGGCAGCGTGGGCCTGGACCGCGCCTCGATGCGGATCGGCCGCGGCGAGTTCGTGTTCCTGGTGGGCCCGACCGGCTGCGGCAAGTCCACCTGCATCCGCCTGCTGATGAAGGAGCTCGAGGCCTCCCAGGGCGACGTGCTGATCGCCGGCAAGAAGCTGAACGACATCCCGCGCGACAAGGTGCCCTACCTGCGGCGCAACATCGGCGTGGTCTTCCAGGACTACAAGCTGCTCCCGAACCGCACCGTGTACGACAACGTCGCCTACTCGCTGCTCGTGATCGGCGAGCCGCGCAGCGAGATCCGGCGCAAGGTGCCTGACATCCTGCGGCTGGTCGGGCTCTCCACGAAGCTGCACAACTATCCCGACGAGCTGTCGGGCGGCGAGCAGCAGCGCGTGTCCATGGCGCGGGCCTTCGTGAACCACCCTCCGCTCGTGCTGGCCGACGAGCCGACCGGCAACCTCGACCCCGAGACCTCGATCGGGATCATGCAGCTGATCTACCGCATCAACCGCACGGGCACGACCGTCGTGGTGGCGACCCACGACAGCGAGATGGTGGACAAGATGCGCCGGCGCGTGATCGAGCTGCGCGAGGGGCGCATCATCCGCGACGAGCGCTCCGGCCTGTACCGGCCCGACGAGTCCACCACCGAGTTCGCCGTCCGCCTGCGCGGCGAGCTGGGGATCGGCCCCGAGGGCCACCCGAACTAATGCGCGTCGGGTTCTTCCTGAAGGAGGCCCTGCGCGGCCTCTCGCGCAGCTCGGCGCCCGCGCTGGCCGCGCTGCTCACCGTGCTCCTGACTGCCCTCGTGCTGGGCGTGTTCATTCCGATCGTGCAGGCCACCACCGGCACCGCCAACGCTGTCCGCGGCCGGGTGGTCGTGGACGTGTACCTGAAGGACTCGGCCACCCCGGCGGAGCGCTCGCAGCTGCGCCAGGCCATCGACCGCACGTCGAACGTGAAGTCGGTGCAGTTCGTCTCCAAGGCGCAGGCGCTCGCCACCGCGAAGAAGAAGAACCCGGAGGCCTTCCAGCAGGGCGCCGACCTGCTGGGCTCCAACCCGCTGCCGGCCTCCTTCCGCGTGACCCCGGACGATCCCGGCAAGCTGCGCACGATCGTCGACCGGCTCGCGCCGGGCGGCAAGCCGCAGCTCGCCGCCATCGACGAGGTCCGGAACCGCGAGACGGAAACCGACAAGATCCTCTCGGCCACCAGCCTCGTGAAGATACTGACGGCGGGCTTCGCCGCCCTGCTGCTGTTCGCCTCGATCGCGCTGATCGCGAACACCATCCGGCTGTCGATCTTCGCCCGCCGCCGCGAGGTCGAGGTGATGAAGCTGGTGGGCGCCACCAACTGGTTCATCCGCTGGCCGTTCGTGATCGAGGGGGTGATCGTGGGCTTCATGGCGGGCGTGCTCGCCGTGCTGCTGCTCACGATCGCCAAGGAGACCTTCATCGACCCGCTGTCGGACCGCTTCGCCCTCCTGGCGGCGCCGAACACGATCGACTTCCCGCTGCTCGCCATCGTGCTCCTGCTGTCCTGCGTGGCCATCTCGGCGCTCGGCAGCGGCATCACCCTGCGCCGCTTCCTGCGCGTCTAGCAAGCCCACCACTACCCTCAGCCGCCATGCGGATGTATCTCGCCCTACTCGCCTGCGCGCTGGTCGCGGGCACGCTCGGTATCTGGCTGGGCGGACACCCCCAGTCGCTTCCAGGCCCGCTGCGCGACGCCTTCGTCGAGAGCGACCGCGCCACGCAGGCCGAGGTCATAGACACGATCCAGGACAACTACTACAAGCCCGAGAGCGAGGCGAAGCTCAAGCAGGCCTCGCTGAAGGGCATCGTCGCCTCGTTGAAGGACCCCTTCTCGCACTACCTCTCGCCGCAGGAGCGCCAGCAGTTCGAGGACTCGGTGTCCGGCTCCTTCGAGGGCGTCGGCATGACCGTCGAGGAGGACAAGCGCGGCCTGCGCGTGCTGAACGCGTTCGACGGCTCGCCGGCGAAGGCGGCGGGCATCCGCAAGGGCGACCTGATCATGGGCGTGGACGGCCGCTCGCTGGCCGGCCTGAACAGCGAGCTGGCCACGGCCCGCATCAAGGGCAGGGCCGGCACGCGCGTGCGGCTGCGCGTGGTGCACACCGGCTCGAAGCGGCCGCAGGAGATTGACGTGACCCGGCGGCGCATCGAGGTGCCGGTGGCCAGCGGCCGGGTTGTGAAACGCAATGGCGTCAAGCTCGGCGTGGTGCGGCTGGTGAGCTTCTCGAGTGGGGCGCACGGGCTGCTGCGCCAGCAGGTGGAGAAGGTCCAGCGCGGCGGCGCCAAGGGCATCGTGCTCGACCTGCGCGGCAACGGCGGCGGCCTGTTGAGCGAGGCGGTGCTGGTGGCCAGCATCTTCATCGAGGACGGCCGCATCGTGTCCGTGCGCGGCCGTCACCGTGCCGAGCGGGTCGAGAACGCCGAGGGCGACGCGATCGCCGCGAAGATCCCGCTGGTGGTGCTGGTGGACGGCGGCAGCGCCAGCGCCTCCGAGATCGTGACCGGCGCCCTGCGCGACCGCCACCGCGCGACGCTCGTGGGCGTGCACACCTTCGGCAAGGGCCTGGTGCAGGAGCCGGTACCGCTGGCCAACGGGGGCGTGCTCGACCTGACCGTGGCCAACTACTACCTGCCCGGCGGCAAGACGATCGCCCCCAAGAAGGGCATCGTCCCGCAGGTGCGCGCCCGCGACAACCCGCGCACCAGGGCCGACGAAGCGCTGCCGAAGGCGCTCGACACGCTGGTCGCGAAGACCAGGTGAGCGCAGCGGCCCGGGCGCGGCCGTCCGACCGGCTCTCCGCGCCGATGGTGGCCGTGCTGGGCAAGCGCGGCCGTTTCCTGGTGGGCGAGCCGCTGTTCGGCCACGGGCCGCGAACGGCGGTGGACGCCCGCGGCTCGCGCGAGGGCGATCTGGTGCTGGTGGGATCCGGCAAGCGCGGCGCGCGCGTGGTCCGCCGGCTGGGCCGCCCCGATGTGGCGCGCGACGTGCTGGAGGGCCTGATGATCGACCGCGGCCTGCGGCGCGCCTACGCGCGCGCGGCCGCCGACGAGGCGGAGTTCGCCGTGGCCGAGCCGTTCGCGGCCGACGCCCGCGTGGACCTCACGGACCTGCCCACCTTCACCATCGACCCTCCCCACGCGCGGGACTTCGACGACGCGATCTCGGCCCGCCGGATGGAGAAGGGCGTCCTGCGCGTGTGGGTGCACATCGCCGACGTGACGGCCTACGTCCGGCCCGGCGGGGCGCTGGAGCGCGAGGCCTACCGCCGCGCCACCAGCGTGTACGTGCCCGGCTCCGTGGAGCCGATGCTGCCGGAGGTGCTCTCCAACCGCGCCTGCAGCCTGCGCCCGGGGGAGGAGCGCTACGCGGTCACCCTCGAGATCGACCTGGATGGCGCGGACGTGCTGCGCACGGTCTTCCACCGCTCGCGGATCCGCAGCGATGCACGCCTCACCTACGACCAGGTCGACAAGGTCTTCGCCGGCCAGGAGCGCGCCGCGGAGCCGTGGGGCGAGCCGCTGGCCGTGGCGCGCGAAGCGGCGGCTGCGCTGCGCGGCGCGCGCGACTCGCTGCAGGTGGGCGGCGCGCCCGAGCCGGTCTTCGAGTTCGACTCGGACGGGCATGTGACCGGCGTGCGCCACGAGTCGGAGACCGAGTCCCACCGCCTGATCGAGCAGCTGATGGTGCTGGCGAACGAGGAGGTGGCCGCCTACCTCGAGGACCACAAGCTGCCCACGCTCTACCGGGTGCACGAGCGTCCGGACCCCGATTCGGTCGAGTTCCTGCTGGAGCAGCTGGCCAGCCTGGACCTGCCCACGCCGCCCGCGCCGAAGCAGATGAGCCCGCAGCAGGCGGCCGACGTGGTGACCGAGACGTCGAAGCTCGTCGCGCGCGAGGCCGGCGAGCGCCAGGCGCCGCGCATCCTCGTCCTGCGCGCGCTGAAGCAGGCCTACTACTCGCCGAAGAACCTCGGCCACGCCGGCCTCAACAGCGCTCGCTACGTGCACTTCACGTCGCCGATCCGGCGCTGGCCGGACGTGATCGCCCACCGCTCGCTGCTGCAGGGGCTCGGCATCGACAGCGCGGCGCTGCCGTCGCACGACCTCGGCGAGGCCGGCGAGGTCTGCTCCACCGTGGAGCGCGAGGCGATGAAGATCGAGCGCGACGCCGACGACGTCTGCCTGGCCTTCCTGCTCGAGCGCCGCCTGGCGGAGGCGCGCGCGTCGGAGGACCCGGTCTTCGAGGGCGAGGTGGTCGGCCTGATCGAGAAGGGCGCCTTCGTGCGCTTCGGCGAGGAGGGCTTCGAGGGCATGCTGCCGGTCAGGCGGCTGCGCGGCTGGTGGACGCTGAACGAGATCGGCACCGCGCTGGAGGCCGGCTCCGGGCAGCGGCTGCGGCTGGGCGACTCCGTCGAGGTCACGGTGGACCGCGTGGAGACCGCGCGCGGCCGCGTGGACCTCTCGCCGGCTGGGGCATACTCGGACGATGGCTAAGAAGGGCAAGCGCAAGGCCGCGGCGGGCGACGTGGCCACGAACCGTCAGGCGGCGTTTCGCTACAACCTGCTCGAGCGCTGGGAGGCCGGCATCCAGCTGCAGGGCTCGGAGGTGAAGTCGATCCGCGACGGCGGGGTGCAGCTGAAGGACTCCTACGCCGAGCTGCGCGACGGCGAGGTCTGGCTCCAGAACATGCACATCGCGCCCTACAAGCCGGCCGCCCAGGACAACCACGAGCCCGAGCGCCCACGGAAGCTGCTGCTGCACAGGCGCGAGATCGAGCGGCTGATCGGCAAGACAGCCGAGAAGGGCCTCACTCTCGTTCCGACGCGGGTCTACTTCAAGGGCCCGCGGGCGAAGGTCGAGATCGCGCTGGCGCGCGGCAAGGACGTGAGGGACAAGCGGCGCTCGCTGAAGGAGCGCGAGCAGAAGCGCGAGATCGACCGGGCGCTGAGCGAGCGGTACTAGACGTCGGAGAAGCTGCGCGCGATGTGGGTCAGGTCCATGCCGATGCCCAGGGCGACGGCCAGCCCCAGGTAGACCGCGGCCACGGCGAGGCGCACGGCCGGGCGCACGCGGTGGAACTCCTGCGCCTCGGGCGACTTGCGCGCCTTCCAGCGGCGCCAGGTCTCCATGCCGCCGAACACCAGGATCAGCAGCATGATCGGGTTGGGGAAGAACACCGTGGCGGCGATCAGGAGCCCGAAGCCCACGAGCCACATCCACGGCGACAGCGCGGCCATGGCCCGCCCGCCGTCGAGCGGCAGCACCGGCAGCAGGTTGAAGAGGTTCAGGAAGAAGCCCACGAACGCCAGCGCCTTGAACAGCTCGTTGCCGGTCAGCCCGTAGAGGCCGTACACGGCGAGCGCACCCAGCGAGCCGAGCACCGGTCCGGCCAGGCCAACGCGCGCCTCGGCCGCGGCGTTCTTCGGCATCTCCTTCATGGCCACCACGGCGCCCAGGAACGGGATGAACATCGGTGCGCTGGCCTTGATCCCCTCGCGCCGCAGCTGGAGCACGTGCCCCATCTCGTGAACGAACAGGAGGATCACGAAGCCGATCGCGAACCTCCAGCCCCAGATCAGCGCGTAGGCCGCGATCGACACGAGCATCGTGCCCGAGGTGGTGAGCAGCTTCAGCTTGGGCAGCAGGAGCAGGACGCCCTTGAACTTGGCGCCCAGGGCCAGCAGGCCCGCGAGCGGTCCGCCGGCGCGCTTCCAGAACGGCGGCCGCCGGGTCGGGTCAGGCGTATACGACGGCGGGTAGTAGGCCGGCGGATCGGGGCTCAGCTGCTGCGGTTCCACATACTCAAGTGTGGCAACTAGAATTGAGAAGTCTTCACGGGGACGACAGGCTTCGACGTGGACGTTCCGTGAGGTCAGTTGCGAGTCGAGGTTCCCGGTAGGCCTCGTAAAACAACCGGGAAAACCATAAGTGCGGACCATGAGTTCGCGCTCGCTGCCTAGCAAATAGGCGAGTGAGCTGTCGGCCTTCCCTCGCCCGCGGGGAAGATCGCCGGCATCAAAAGCGGGCTTCACCCGCCGCATTCGTCCTCGGTGCGGCGGGGAAATTCAAGAGGACTGGCCTTCCGCAACCCCGCCGGCGTGGCGAGCGGAAGGTGAGATCAGAGCGCCGGATACGCTCGTAGACGCTGTCTCTCACTCGCCCGCGGACGTGGGTTCAATTCCCACCGTCTCCATCGCCAGCCGGGAAGCCGCTCCGTTGTGCGGCTTCTCGGGCAGGGAAGGCGGCAGCCGCTTTGTTTCGCGCACGGCTCCGAGCGTCTGCAGCAGCTCACGCCGGCTTGAGGCCGACGAGCCGCGCGACCCCCGCGAGCGGTCGAACTGCAGCGTTCAACAGCCTGCCTGGCGCTCTTGAATGCCGGGGGTACTGCTTGACGAGGATCGCGATGTAGAGGAGCGACCGAAAGCCACTGAGGTCATTGAGAGCGCGCTCATTGGCGGTCCTGCAGAGCTTTTTTATGTAGGGCTCGAAATCGAGCGCGGGTCGGTGCACGTTGCGGACGCGTACCGGTCCTGCCCCCACGCGGAATGTGTGAACGGCTCCCGGAGGCACTGATGCGCTCTCGCCCTCTCGGAGGGTGCGCCATTCCCTTCCGACGAGAATCTCGAACGATCCCTCCAGCACTTCGTACTCTTCGGTGAGGTCAGGATGCACGTGTGGCTGAGGTGCCCACCCCCCCGCGGGAAGCTCCCACTCCATCGCGAGCTCAGACCCCCGTGTCTCCTCGCTGGAACGCGTGATCCTGTAGACGCTGCCGTCAGGCCACACGAGGATCCTGTTCGCTTCGATCGCCATGTGACGCTGGTCAATCCTGGGCGTCGGGGCCGAAGCTGACTCCGTACTGCTCTATGAGGCGTGGCACGCTCTCGAAGTCGAGCTCGAGTCCGTAGCGGGCAGCTAGTTGCGCTACCGCCGCGGGGTCGGGCGGGCCGCCGTGGCCCAGCGACTCGGCGAGCTGGTCGAAGTAGCGTTCGAAACCGGCGGGAGAAATGATCTCGAGGATGCGGGCGGGCTGATTGCCGGCGTTCCAGAACGTGTGCCACTGGCCGCGCGGCTTGAAGATCAGGTCGCCTGGCTTGCCGTATACGGTCTCGTCCCCGAGCAGCGCTCCGACTCTGCCCTCGATTACGAAACTGTATTCGTCCTCTCGGGAATGCCGGTGAAGTGGTGCGGCCAGCTTGTTTGGGGGCATCGGATGCTCTACTAGTGAGAAGCCTCCGCCCGACTCAGGGCCGTCGATCATGAACCTCACGCCGATCGACCCAAGCTTGCCGACTTTCCCATCTTCGGGGCCGAGAACCCGCGCTTGTGCCGTGGCTGACATTGTCCGCCTTTTTCGTTGAACAGTGTGTTGAGCCGTCTGACGGCCACAGTATCATCGATAAACGCCATGTCAACTGAAAAGCGGAAATACCAGCTGAAGGCGCGGGCCGAGAGCCAGTTGCGAACCCGCGAGCGCATCGTGAAGGCGACCATGGAGCTGCACGAGCAGGTCGGTCCCGCGCAAACGACCATCTCTGAGGTCGCGCGTCGGGCCGACGTTCAACGGCTGACGGTCTACAACCACTTCCCCGAGGACATCGAGCTGTTCGCCGCCTGCCAAGCCCACTGGATGGGGCTCCACCCGCTGCCCGACCTGTCCGCCGCTCTGTCGCTGCCCGATCCGAAGCACCGTGTGCGCGCTTGCTTGCGCGGCTTCTACGGCTGGTACCGGGAAACGGCAACGATGGCAGAGAACGTCCAGCGAGATCGCGGCACCGTCCCTCCGCTGGATGCCTTGATGAAACAGACTGCCGATGCGCGGCTCGCCGAACTGACTGATGCGTTGTGCACGGGTTTTCGGCTACGAGGCGCCCGAGCGGACCGGCACCGCGCGCTCATCCGACTCGCGCTCGACTTCTGGACCTGGCGGAGCCTCAACCGCGACGGCCTCGACGATGACGCCGCCGCCGACGTCATGACGGAAGCCGTCGCCGGCGCGGCTGCCGTGACGCAGTCGCGTCGGTGAA